>JADMJS010000754.1 GCA_018780435.1 Myxococcales bacterium | reverse complement strand
CAGCAGAGCTCAACCTGTCGCCGAGCACGGTCTCGAGCCACCTCGTGCACATCCGCGAGAAGCTGGGCGTCCGCTCCAACGGCGAGATGATCCAGTATGCGTACCGGACGGGGCTCGCTGCGGACCGGAAATAGTCTGCGGGCTCGACGGGCACTCACCGCGCCTGCTCGAATGCCGGTCATCCTCCTGCGGAGCCGTCCAAGTCCACACGACGGCCGATACGGCGGGCCTTCGTGCCCACACGTCTCGCGCGGTCTGGCTGGCAAATTCAAGCGGAGATCCTATCCGCACGCCGTGCGGCGCCAACCGCTACTGCCGCCGCGGCCTGGGCGCCTGGGGCCAGAAGGGCGTCTGCGATGCCATCCCGACGAGCTGCTCCGTCGCCGCCGACACGGGCGACCCGGTCTGCGGCTGCGACGGCAAGGCCTACGAGAATCGCTGCGTCGCGGCGAAGCTCGGCACCGTCGTCGCCACCGAGGGCGCCTGCCCCTGAGGCGGGTCTCGGTTCGATCGCTCTGATCAGGGACCGGCACCGGATCAACCAAAGGGCATGCGCGCACGAACGCACTTGAGCCGTCTCCCGCTCCTGCTCGCCGTCTGCGGATGCGCCGGGGGCTGCGCCGAGTCTCGCTCGGGCGCACAGCCGGACCGCGACGACGCCTGGCGCCCCCGCGCTTACGACGCGGCCGACCCGGTCGACGTCAGCGAGCCCGACGGGGACCTGCCCGAAGCGGATCTCATCCCGTGGCTGCCGCTCGGCGAAGACGTCCAGGTCGACACGGAAGCCGGCGTCCCCGAACCCGCGGACACGCTTGGCGACCCACGAGGCGATGAGCTCGGTGCGACGCCCGACAGCTCGGACCCGGTCGAGATCGCCGCTCCTGCCGACGTCGCCCCGGCCCGCGCGGACGTGCCGGCCACGCTACCCGACACCCCGCCCGTCGACCCCAACGCTGCGCCGGACGCCGGCTTCGACACCGCGGTCGACGACGCCGACGCGCCGGGCGCGGACACCGCCATGACGCCGGAGCCGTGGGTGCCCCCGTGCGGGCCCGACGGGGCGCCCTGCCCGGTCCGCGGCCGCGCCCCCGCGGAGTGGTCCTGGGCGACCCCGGTCGACGGGGGGACGGCGATCGACGTCGGCGACGGGCTCCGGCTGACGTTGCAGGCGTCAGCCCCGTGCCAACAGGGGTGGTCATCCGCGCCCGAGCTCCGAAAGGCCTGGCTCGTCGACGCGGCGGATGTCGTGCTCGACGAGATCACCACTCCGGGTGATCGCCAGGACGACTGCCCGGTCATCTGGGAAAACACCTACGTGCTGACGCGGCACCCCGGCGGGGCATTCGCACAGCGGATCGAGCTGCCGGACGGGCCGCTGCTCCGTCTCTGCGCCGAGCTGCCCTGGTCCTACTGTCAGCTCAGCGCGTCGGGCACCTACTGCGACCCCGCGAGCCGGTGCTTCATCGTCCGGCTCCACTGGCCCTCGCGGACGATTGTCGACGTGGGCCAGGAGTGGGGGCACACCTACTTCGGGGGCATCGGCTCGGTCGACATACCGGCCGGCCCCATGTGGCAAGGGCTCTCGTTCTGGGTGCTGGACGACGGGGGGATGGCGCGGCGCACCGCTCAGGGCCAGCTCCTGTGGGACGACAGCTTCTCCGGCAAGTACTACATGGTGGGGGACTGGTGGGCCCTGTCCTCGCCGGCGGCGCCGGTCGCCTTCGAGACCCGGTTTAGCCGCTTCGCATGGTCCCTCCCGGACAGCTCGGTATCGTGCGGGATCGATGCGATCGCGGTGCACCCGTCAGGCGCGCTGGTGCGGCGACAGCCGGACCTCGTCGAAATCCACCGCAGCGGCGCCGCCACCGCCACCATCCCGACCAGCGAGGCGGTCGTCCTGGTGTCAGGCGGCCTGCAGCTCGACGAGGGCAGCTTCGTCGGCTTGGACGGGGCTCCGTGGAGCGGCGCGTGTGTCGCCGGAGGCTGCCCGGGAGGCTGCCCGGCGGAGGACGTCGATCTCGAACCTTGATCCCGACCGACCACTGGAACTATGGTCAGGGGTATGAGCCAGGTCGTGTTCCACGGTGCCAGCCCGACGTACATCGCCGCGTCCGCGACCATCCGCAACCCGCGCGAGCACGCCGAGCGCCTGCTGGAGGTCCCGGCCTCGCTCGTGGACCGCTCCGGCGCGCCGCGCTCGTCGCGCGACGTCGTCTTGGTCAACCCGCCGGTCGTCAACCGCGAGCTCGGCATCCGCCGCAGCTAACTGCACGTCGCCCGCCGCTTCGCGAGCGACCTCGTCGCCAAGAACGTGCCGACGATCGTGTTCGTCCAGTCCCGGCTCAACGTGGAGCTGCTGGTCAAGTACCTGCGCGACGACCTCGCCGCCCGGCGCCTCGACACCGAGCTCGTCCAGGGCTACCGCGGCGGCTACCTGCCGAACGGCGGCGCTCCCCACGAGCGGCTCAGCCAGGGCGAGCACCAGGTCTTTCTGTTGGTCGCCGAGGGACGCTCCCCCCGGGGACATCGCGGCAGAGCTCAACCTGTCGCCAAGCACGGTCTCGAGCCACCTCGTGCACATCTGAGAGAAGCTCGGCGTCCGCTCCAACGGCGAGATGATCCAGTACGCTTACCGGACAGGCCTCGCCGCAGACCGGAGATGGTCTACGGGCTCGAAGGCGGCTCACCGCGGCTGCCCGAACGCCGGCCATCCTCCTGCGGTGTCGTTCATGTGCGAACGGCGGCCGATGGCGCGCGCCTTCCTGGTCCAGCGTCTCGGTGAGTCTGGCTGGCAAACTCAATCGAAGAGCACCTCGGGCAACCCCAGGCGAGCTTTGGCCGCGAGCACGTCAAACCCATTGTCTACCAGGCGACCCAGCTCGTCCGAAATCACTCGAGCCCGTGCTGCCACCTCGTCCGGTTCATGGAAGTCGATTGGCGACCGACTCCCGATGACCTCATCGGCGTTGAAACCGAGCAAATCCTCGGCGGCACTGTTGAACGTACGGATTATTCCGTAATCCGACACCTACATGGCTAGGTGTAGGACCCCGTGTGGGCCCCCTGATGTGGGCCCCCGGCGGACGATTCGGGCTTCAGGGTCGTTCCTCGTATTCGTCAAGAGCGGCGCCCACGACCCGGAGAAAGAGGCGACCGCCCGGCAGGGTCGACAGGTCCGCGTGCGAGAAGGCATGGTCGACAGGCGCGACCACCCGCTCGCCATCGGCCCAGGGGTGCTCGGTGTTCGCAGGATTCGTTTCCGCGTCAACGGACGGTGTCAGCTGCTCGATAGCCCGGGCGATATGACAGCACTCCTTCCGAACCCGAAGGTATTGGGCGTTGCGCCCCGCGTACCGGCGGACGACCTCGGCCGACCCGAGGAAGAGACGGAGGAAGCGTTCGAAGCCGACGTGGCTGGACCGGAGCTCCTCTTCCTTCGCGCCCGTGTCGCGGAAGCGGTAGGCCTTCGCTAGCTTCTCGGTCGCCATCTGGAGGTAGTGCAGCACGTGAGCCCGGGACACGTCATCGCGGTCGTGGAGTTCGCGGAATAGACTCCAATCCGACCGTGCTTGCCGGATGTAGGCGTCCGCCCAGGCGGTGCGGCTCGGCACGGAGTCAGGCAGCGCGCCGGTAGTACGGCTTCGCGCGGGTGATGTCCCAATGCGGGGGGAGGCGTCGCTCGCGGCGCAGTGTCTCCAGTTCCTCAGGCGTCACCTCGGCGACGAGTGTTCGGAACGGCACGTCCTTCGAGGGGGCGAAGCCGAAGGCATTGAAGTCGCGCGTCGGTAGCGAGTCCGCGTTGACCTCGAGGAGCATGATCGGCTCGTTGGGATCGTCCTCGTTGTCCCCGACGATCCGATAGATGACCTCCATCCCTGGCTCGACTTCGAAGTGGCGGTTGATCAGGAACTCGGCTGCATGCGTCTTGTCATTCATCGGGTGCCTCGCAGGGGGATCCTAGCGGAGGACTCGGGCAGCCGCATCCACCGTCCGGGTAGGTCGCGCTGACGGTTGTGCTCCGACCCGTACTGCGGGGCGAAGATCTCGACGACAGTAGCGGAAGATCTCGCTGTCAGTCGTGTTCGGGGGCCGCCTTCACGGCCTCGATTGGGGGCCGAGCGCAAAATGCCCAACCCTCGTGAGACCGCTGGGGGAAGAAACGGCTGAGCGGCGCCAACCTGACCGCATGCACTCGACCGTTGGGCCGGCCGAAGGTCGGTTCAGCGCACATAGAGGGTGCCAGCGACGCCCCGCGCTTCTGGGCCAGGGACCGTGCCCCCATAGTGTCCGCGGACGCCCATGCTAGGCGGACAGGGCACGACACGACTCACGGAGGCCCCTCCTATCCCGAGGAAGCGGGTGTATTGACCGCTTGGTCGCCGGCCGCCTCGTCGCCTGTTGCGCGAAGTGCGAACCACACGACGCCAACGACGACGAGCGAAAGCGCGGCGTGCTGACGGCCGAGTCGCCAGCCCCCGGCCGCGGCTCGGCCCGAGTCGAAGAGGGCGGCGGCGAGCACCGAGGCCAGGCCGGCGATAGCGAGCTGCGCGACCTCGGCTCCCAAGGTGAAGGGCACGAGCATGCTCGAGGCCGCGTCCGCGAAGGTCTCGAGCGCGGTCGTGGCCATCCCGAGGCCGTGGAGCGCCCCGAAAAGCGCCGCGGTGAAGCAAAGCCAGCCCGCGGACTCGGCCGTTGGCCGCGGCGAGGCGGCCGCCCGGATGGCCACGAGACCTGCGGTCAGCGCGATGCTGAGCGCGATGCCCGGTTCGACCCACGCCGCCGAAGGAGCCGCGATGACGCCTTCGATGACGGCGGCGAGCGCGAGCGTGTGGGTGAGCGTGAACGAGGTCACGGCGGCCGCGAGCTGACGGCGGCGCGTCGTGCCGAGGACGAGCGCCACGATGAAGAGGATGTGGTCGAGCCCGAAGAGGACGTGGTCTGCCCCGTGCCGAACGAAGCCGCCGAACCCGACGGCCAGGGGCGGCAAGTCGCTGGCGCCTGTGACCGAGTCGGCATTCGAGCCCGGAACGAGCAAGAGCCGCGCGGTCGCGTCCCCCGAGCCGAGGACAACCCGCTCACTTGAGCCCACTCGAAGCGGGAGGGACGGCCGACCCGCGATGGGAGCGGGACGGCGGAGACGGACGGCTTCGACCACGACCACGCCTCTCGACGCGAAGGCGTAGCGGACCCGTAGGGCGGTCGGCGCGACGGCAAAGCGGCAGCGCAAGGTCACCCGAACGTGGTCGGTAGCCGCCAGCGGGCTGTCCCCGGACACCGGCGTGCTCACGTCGGTCCGTTCGCACGTGGGGGCCGCCCCGAGGTCGTCAGTGATGGCGATGGCCGCGTCGAACGCCGCGCGGATCTGCGCCCGATGCGCCTTCACCTCCACGCGGTCGAGCCTCCCGTCGCGGCTCATGTCGGCGAACTCGAAGTGCGCGACCTTCGGCGTCACGACCACCATGAGCGAGGTGTCTTCGAGTTCGATGGTCATTCGGCCGGCGTCGAGCCCATGGGCGGCCGCAGGCTGCGCCGCGAGGAGCCCGGCCCACGCGAGCGCGAGGAGGTTGAGGCGCCTCATGGGGTTCACGAGCAGTCCGCGGCGCAGTTCGCGGCGGTCTCAGGGCCGTCGCACACACCGTCGCCGCAGCACTTGGTCTGGCCGGGCGCGCACGTGGGGATGCCGCCCCCGCCCGGCGGCATGCCGCCGTCGCCTTGGGTGAAGCTGGCATCGGCGGCGGCCGTCGTGCACCGCGGGATGTACGGGAAGGTCCGCGTCAGGACGTAGTGATAGCCGGTCACGACCTTGCCACTCGCGTCTTCGTAGGCGCCGTTGCGGCCGTTGCACTGGTCCAGATCGCCGCTGCCTTGCACGTACTCCCAGTCCGCGCCGAAGGTCCCGTCGTAGGTGCCGCCGGGGCCCGCGTCGCCGGACGGCCGCGTCCCGGACTTGAGCTGCCAGCTCGCGAGCAGCTCGCGGACCTCGCTGCTGGCGTTCGTCGCCTCGTCGTAACCGAAGAGCGCGACGATCGGGTACCCGTCCGCGGCCCAACCGATGAACCGAACGGCCGGAGCGGTCGGAACGAAGCTCGTCGGGACACCGTGGTAGTGGTAGGCGCCCGTCGGCTGGACGTGAGCGAGGTTGCAGTCGAGCC
>JADMJS010000041.1 GCA_018780435.1 Myxococcales bacterium | reverse complement strand
TGCTCAGCGCGGCCGTCATCGCGGTGTTCGTGTGTCTGCTCTTCTTCTTCCGCTCGCTGACCGCGGCTTTCATCACGATGTTGCCGCTGGCGATGGCCATCACGTGGCTCGCCGGCCTCCACTTCCTCTACGAGTGGAAGGTCAACATGTATTCCATCATCGCCTTCCCGCTTCTCATCGGAATGAGCATCGACCAAGGCGTCCACGTCTATCACCGCTGGCGGGAGAGCCCGAACCTTCAGGTCGTCATGCGGGAGACGGGCGGAGCCAACGTGCTTACGACCATCACGACCGTCATTGGCTTCGGCGGCCTCTGGTTCGCCGAGAACCTCGGGATTCGTTCACTCGGAACGACGGCGTCGGTCGGTACCGTGCTCGGCCTCATCGGCTCCTGCGCGACGCTCCCAGCGCTGCTCTTCGTGCTCGACCGCTTGAAGCGCCGCTCCTGATCGGGACGCCCTCGGGTCAAGGTCGCGGCCAGAATTGCCGCTAAAGTTCGCCTTGGCTTTCCCGATCCCTCATGGCGATGAGTCTCGTCCTCAACGCTGCTGAACGTGGAGAGTCGGCCGTACCCCCGCGGTTCGGTCCGCCTGGGCCCTTCGCCCTTCATGCGTCGTTCTCGACCCCCGAGGGTGACGTCGCGGTTCGGCTCCTCGACGTCGGATACGCCCGCGCGCGTGTCGTCGCGCCGCCCGTGGCCCGACTTCGAGAGGGCGAATACGTTCGCATCCAGTTCTTCACTCCCGGAATGGCCGCACCCGTCGCCGCGCCCGCACTCGTTCAACGTGTCGTCAATGGCCACGGCGGCGTCGTTCACGAGCTGCAGCTCGTCGACTCGGCCCGCCTCACCACACAGCTGCCGCCGCGATCGCAGGGGGCCTTCAATCGGCGAGCCGCCTATCGCGTCGTCCCGGACAGCCGCGCCCCCGTCCAGGCGCTACTGCGCCGAACGGACGGCGGCGAGCTGTCCTTGCCGGTCATCTCCCTCTCGGTGACCGGGCTCGCGTGTTTCCTCCCGGACGACGTACCGTCGCGCCTCGGGACGGGCGATCACGTCTCAATCGATCTGACGCTACCCGAATCCGACCGCTCGATTGAGCTCGCCGGGGTCGTCCGTTACCTCATGGCGCTTCGTCACGGGCAACGCATCGGCGTGATGTTCACGAGCCAATCCGGCCTCGAAGCGAACCGCGCACAAGGCGTGCTCTCGCGCTACATCATGGACATCCAGCGTCAGCTCGCGGCGCAATTTCGTTAGTCGGGGCGGAATGCGGCGACCACGTCCGCGACGGCGGCCGTGAGCTTCTTCGCGTACGGGACGTGCAGGAACTCGTTCGGACCATGGGCGTTCGTCTCGGGGCCGAGGACGCCCGTGATGAGGAACTGCGCCTTCGGGAAGCGTTCGCCCAGCATGCCCATGAAGGGGATCGAGCCGCCTTCGCCGATCGCCGCCGATGGGCGGCCGAAGTAGGTCTCCGAGGCCCGGCTGATGGCTTCCGAGAGCCAACCCGAGAGCTCCGGGGCGTTCCACCCGCCCGCGGCGCGTTCGGGCTCCCACGTCACGTCGGCGCCGTAGGGCGGTGACTCGGTCAAGATCGCCCCGAGGGCGCGTCCGGCCGCACCAGCGTCGACCGTCGGAGGCACCCGCAAGGACAGCTTCAGGGACGTCATCGGTCGCAGCACGTTGCCGGCGGTCGCCGTGGGTGGAAGGCCGTCCGCGCCGACGACGGACAAGGCCGGGCGCCACGTCCGGTTCAAGATCATCTCGGTCGAGTCGGCCTTCACGGGGCCGGTGCCGCCCGCGAAGCGGTACTTGGTCCAGACCCCGGCGCCGAGGACGCCTCCCGCCCGGGCGGCGTCGTCCATACGCGAGGGCGGGATGGGAACGTGGAACGCCTCGGGCTTCAGGCGACCGGTCTCAGCGTCTTCGATGCGGTCGAGCAGCGCGCGCGCGATCCGGAAGCTCGACGCCACGACGCCGCTCGCGTCGCCGGAGTGGACGCCGTTCTCGAGCACCCGCACGGACAGTGTGCCCCCGACGAGCCCGCGCAGTGAGGTCGTCATCCAAAGGCGGTCGAAGTCCCCAGCGCCGCTGTCGAGGCAGATGACGAGGTCCGGTGAACCGAGGCGGTCCCCGATCGCGTCGAGGTGAGCGGGGAGGTCAGGCGAGCCGCTCTCTTCGCTCGCTTCGATGAGCACCACGATACGCGGGAGCGGGAGCCCCTGCGCCCGAAGCGCCTGCAGTGCCGCGACGCTGGCGAAGATCGCGTAACCGTCGTCGGCGCCACCACGGCCGTAGAGCTTGCCGTCGTCCGTCAGCACCGGCTTCCAGGGACCCAGGCCGTCGCGCCAGCCGGTGAAGGGAGGCTGCTTGTCGAGGTGGCCGTAGAGCAGGATGGTCCCTTCGCGTTCACCGGGGCGCTCGAGGAGGAGGACGGGCGTTCGGCCGGGGAGCCGAAGCACCTCGAGCGTGGCCCCATCGAGCCCACGCTCTTCCGCCCAGGCACGCGCGAAGTCGACGGCGGCGTCGATGTAGCCGTTCGCCTCCCACGTCGGGTCGAAGGCGGGGCTCTCGGCGGGGATCGCGATGTAGTGCTGAAGCGCCGGGACGATGCTGCTGTCCCAGGCGAGGTCCACGTCGGTCTGGAGACGCTGTGAGTTCGGAGCTGCGGTCATGGGTTCCTCGCGGCGGGTCGGTTGCGCCGCGGACTCTAGCACCGCCGAACCGAGACGCCGAGTGCGCGGCCAATCACGGCGCCGGCGAGTCCGGCGGTGCCGGCGGCGGCTGCCAGTTCTCCATCAGCTTCGGGTCAAGGTACGGGTCGGGCGCCGCGTCCGCGCCACTCGGGGCGTCCGGGGCCGGATTGGCGTCGCCGCTGCTGGGGCCATAGCCGTAGTCGAGCTGAACCTCGCCTTCGGCCGCGGGCGTGTATTCGGCCGCGGCCGCTTCGAGTCGCCGAGCGGTGAAGAAGCCGACTGTCGCCATCAACGCGGCGGCCCCGCCGACCAGCGTTGCGGCGTGGAGTCGATCACTCGCGATGGCCCATGCGACCGCAGCGACAACGAGCGCTGCCGCGCCGAAGCCGTAGAACGCAAAGGACGGTAGCTCCGCGTAGTGAAGAGCCGCCGAGAGACCGGTCCCAGCGACCAGAGCGATCGGCGCGAGCGCGGCTCGAATGACGGGGGCGGGTACCCGCGCCATGACGGCGATGGTCAGGCCGCCGATAGCCGCCGCGGCCGCGCCCACCATCTGGCCGAGGACCGCGCTGCGTGCGAGTGCGATGATGGCCGCGATGGCCCCCGCGATGACACCGGTGGCGACGAAGCCGGCGACGCCGCGGAGTCGGTCTTCGGAGCGAACGAGGAGGTCGAGCCCGACGTAGAGGCCCGTCGTCACGACGGCGGAGCCGAGCCAGACCGCGGTACCGCCGGCGTCGATCGGCCCCGTGAGAAGGCCGCGGGCGATCCAGAGGGCGAGGGCGGCGACGCCGACGCTTCGAAGCGCCAGCGCCGCCGTCGTACCGAGACGCAGCGCGTCGGACATCGTGACGGTGACGGCGCCGACGATCGCGCCGGTGAGCGCCGCGAACGGTAGCCACTGCGTGGCGTCGATAGCCGGCCACACCACCGCCCCGACGATTCGGGTGTGCGCGATGAGGTAGCCGGCCCCGGTCAGGAGCGCCGCCACGGGCCCTGCCGCGCGCGGAATGGGGCGACCGAGCGCCGCGCCCACGCCCGCGAGCGCGGCGGGGATTGCAACGCCGAAGAGCCCTGCGTTCAGAAGGATGTCCGAGCTGTCTGCCATTGGAGTGCTCCCGCAGGTGCGGCGACTGACCAGTGGCCCCGGACGCGGTGTGCGTCCGGGGCGTGCTGCCTCCCGACGTGGGCTACTTCTTCGCGCCTTCGATGGCGAGGTAGATGGTGATGTCGTCGCCGATCCCGCCCTGCATGAAGTTCATGCCGAAGTCCGCGCGCTTGATGGAGAGCTTCGACTCCCAGCCGGCGCGGTACCCGCCAAACGGGTCCTTGCCCTCGCCCGAAAACTCGAAGTCGGCCGTGATCGACTTGGTGACGCCGTGCAGGGTGAGGTCGCCCGTCACCGTGAGCTTGGCGCCGTTCTTGGCGACCGACTTGGACTTGAAGGTGACCGTCGGGAACTGCTTGGTGTTGAAGAAGTCTGGGGACTTCAGGTGGTCGTCGCGCTTCTTGTCGGCGGTGAAGAGGCTGTCCGCCTTGATCGTGAGATCGAGCGAAGCGGCGGTGGGGTTGTTGGCGTCGAACACGACGGTGCCCGACAGGTCGTGGAATTGGCCCCAGAACCAGGACACGCCGAAGTGCTTCACGCGGAACGTGGCCTTCGAGTGGGACGTGTCCACGCCGTAGGTCTCGGCCGAGGCCAGGGTGGGAACGGCGAGGGCGGCCAGGAGAGCGAAGTGGCGGAGGCTGCGAAGCATGGGTAGTTCCTTTCGGGCGGGTTGAATCGAATAATCTAATTGATAGATTGGTTCGCGGTCCGAACCTTCCAACGGCTCGAACGGTAACTTCCGAAATGGAAGTCGCAACGCTCAAAATTCCGGTCATTCAGTTCGAAATTTCAGATGAGGGCCGGAGACGAACCGCCCCGTTCCAACTGGAACGTGTGCTAGCATGCCCGCTGGGTCTCCGGGCCCGGCTTGCCCATCGGAGGTTCGATGCAGCTGTCTTGTCGCAGACTGTCCTTTTTCGGCATGTGCCGCGGCGCGCGCCGACTCGGATTGGCGGCTTGGATGTCCGCTGCGACGGCCTGCGGAGTCGCGGAAGCGCCCGCCTGGATCCCGGACGTGGCCACGGCCGATAGCGCGTCTCTGTCGACGGACGTCCCAGACGTCGTCGTCGCCTCCGAGCTCGAGCCGGCCGCACCACGGCTGCATCGGCTCACCTCACGCCAGTATCGGAACGCGATCGCGGACTTGTTCGGGCCCGAGATCGTGGCGCCGAGCGCGCTCGAGCCCGACCCGTCGATGGAAGGGCTCATCGCCATCGGCGCGACGCAAGCCAGCCTGTCTCCGCGCGGCGTCGAGCAGTACGCCGAAGGGGCCGAAAAGATTGCCGCGCAAGTCATCGCGAACACCGAGGCCCGTAAGCGCGTCATCGCATGTGAGCCCACCGGCGACGGCCGTGACTGCGCCGAGTCGGCGCTCCGTGCGACCGGCCGCCGGGTGTGGCGACGTGTCCTCACGGACGCGGAGGCCGGGACCTTGCTCGCCGTCTACGACGCCGCGCGCCAGGCGCTCGACCCGGAACTCGACGGCGCGGCGCTCTTCGACCGGGCCTTCACGTACCCGCTCTCGATGCTCTTACAATCCCCCTTCTTCCTCTACCGATTCGAGAACGGCGAGTCGACCGACGACGGTCACCGCTACTCGAGCGTCGAGATGGCCTCCCGTCTCGCTTTCTTCATCTGGAACACCACCCCCGACGACGCGCTGCTCGACGCGGGCATTGCCGGCGAGCTCGTCACCGACGCGGGGATCGAGGCCCAGGTGGCGCGAATGCTCGCCGACCCGCGAGCCCACCAGGGCGTCGAGAACTTCTTCGCGGAGTGGCTCGAGCTCTACAACCTCGACAGCGTCAGCAAGGATCCGAACGTCTTCCGGCACTACAGCGCCGATCTCGGCGCCGCCGCCCGTCAAGAGACGCTACGTCTCGTGAGCCATTGGGTCTTCGAGAAGGACGGCGACTATCGCGAGCTCTTCACGACCCGAGAGACCTTCGTCAACCGCCGCCTGGCTGCCATCTACGACATTCCGGCGCCGGCGGAGCTGCTCGAATCCGCCGAGACGGGCGGCACCACCGACCTCGCTTTCGCCAAAGTCACGCTCCCCGCTTCGTCGATTCGGCGCGGCCTGCTCGGCCAGGTCAGCTTCCTCGCTCAGTTCTCGCACCCGACCTCGTCGTCCGCCACGCTGCGAGGTAAGTTCGTGCGCACGAAGCTCATCTGCGGCGTGGTGCCGTCGCCACCGGCCAACCTCAACACCGCCATCCCGGAGCCGTCGCCGACGGCGAAGACCTTGAAGGAGCGGCTCGTGGTCCACATGGAGTCGGACGAGTGTGGCGGCTGCCACCGCACCATCGATCCCATCGGCTTCGGCCTCGAGAACTTCGACGGCCTCGGGCGCTTCC
>JADMJS010000729.1 GCA_018780435.1 Myxococcales bacterium | reverse complement strand
GCGATGCCGTGCGAGCTGACCTCCATCGTGGCGGTGTCGCAGCCGCGGGCGTGCCAGTCGGCGAGGATGGCTTGAAGCTCGGGTGACTCGGGCGTCGTGAGGCCCGTCTTTACGGCCTTTCCCGCGAACTCGGCGCCGACGGTCGTGCCGAAGAGCCCGGCGTTCCGGCCCGCCGTCGTCAGGATGGCATGGATGAGCGCGGCCGTCGTGGTCTTGCCGCTCGTGCCCGTGATGCCGATGAGGTCGAGCTTCCGAGTCGGGTTGCCGTGGAAGTTGGCCGAGGCCACGGCGAGCGCGTGGCCCGGGTGCGGCACCACCACCCAGGGGACCGGGAGCTCGGTTTCGGGCGCTTCGCCGAGGATGAGCGCGGCGGCCCCCTTCTCGATGGCGTCCGCCACCCACTTTGGACCGTCGTGATAGGCGTCTTTGACGGCGACGAAGACGCTACCCGGGACCACGCGGCGCGTGTCGGACTGCGGCGCGAGGACGCGGATCTCGAGATCGCCGGAGGACGCACGGACGCTGAGCCCGCTCAGTATGGACTTGAAAGGCTTCATGGTTCGAACTCCTCGGGGTGGGGCTCCCCGGGGGGCGCTTCCGGAGCAGGCAGCTCGTCTTCGAGCGGCGGGATGGGGGGTGGGGCTTCCGCATCGGGTACGTCGGCGGGTTTGTCCCCGGCCGGTTCGTCCAGGCTCGCGGGTGGTTCCCAAGCGTCTCGGGATGGTGTCGCCGTGTCTCCCGGTCTGAAGTAGACGGTCACGCGCGTCCAGCTTGGGACCCGCGTGCCGGCTGGGACCGACTGCGCCGAGCCGGTACCGGCGCCGTCGATGTCCACCACGAGGTGGTTCGCATGGGCGCGGCGGACGGCGTCGAAGACGGCAAGGTCGGTGAAGTCGGGGACGACGACGTCCTTGGGCTCGTCGACCTTGGCCG
The DNA here is from genome assembly GCA_018780435.1 of Myxococcales bacterium. Taxonomy (GTDB): domain Bacteria; phylum Myxococcota_A; class UBA9042; genus SXOO01. The sequence goes on along the minus strand of JADMJS010000729.1, from coordinate 162 downwards.
CCGGGCTCTTGCCAGCGAGCGGCGCGTCGTAGAAGACCCCTTCAGCGGCCGGATCCACGTCGCCGCGACGGCGCCGTATCTCCTCGCGGGCGATGCGCTCGCGTGGCCCGTAGCTCGGAGCGACTCCGAGATAGTGGAGCGTCCACTCGGTGATGGCCTTGA
>JADMJS010000426.1 GCA_018780435.1 Myxococcales bacterium | reverse complement strand
TAGGCGCTTTTGACGCCAGCCCGCACGATACAGGTTTTCTTGCGAAAGCAAGCAGGCTTTCGCAGCCGGGATCAAAAAAGGTTGCAGATCGCCGCATGGGCCGGATTCTCCGACGGAAATGGGCGTCAGTTGCCTGAATCGGCGATGGGTCGCGGGAGGTCCCCGAGCCCAGCGAAGTCGGGCGCGCCGCCCATGAGCCCACGCGCGACGATGCGAAGGTCCGAGTCCAGCCAGATGAAGAAGGGGAGCCCGCCGCCCGCGTGGTCGATGGCGCTGGCGAGGCCCTCGAAGAGTGGATCGAGGACGATGGGGGTGGACGACGGGATCCCCATGGCGTCGCGGTAGGCCGCCAGATCCGTCGACGATGGCGGGACGCCGGGCGTCGTCTCACCCAGCGCGACGACGATCTGCACGTCGCTTCGAGCTCCGAAGGCAGCGAACGCAGCGGTGAGCGCGGGCGCGCAGGTGTCGCACCAAACGGCGCTCTCGATGAACAACGTCGCGCCGCGTGTACATCGTCCCGCGAGTGACCAGCGGCCACTCCCACCTACCCCCGGCGACGCCACATCGGCGATGAACTCCAGAGACTCCACGACGTCACCGACCTGAGTCCCGGTCCCCGCCGGGTGGCAGGCGGGCGCGCAAAGCCCCGCGTCGCACGCGAAGCCGTCGTCACACTCGCCACAACGGCCGCCACAGCCGTCGCCGCCGCACACGCGGCCGCTGCAGGACGGCTGACATTGGCACGCGCCGTCGACGCAGAGCGCCGGGCCGACGCAGGACTCAAGCAGGGTTGGGGTCGCCCCCGACTGACAGAAGACGTTCCGCCGCTGCACATCGCAGACCCGAGCGCCCGTGCACGATGGGAGCACGGTGGCGTCCGCCGGAACGGACTCGACCGCGCTCGAGGCGAGGCACCCGCCGACGAGGACGGCGAGGGCGGCGAGTGACGCGGCGGTGAGACCCTCGTGCATGGCGGGCATGATGCGGGATTGGGGCGACGCCCGCAAAGGGTCGTCTGAGTCGGCCGGGTTACCTTGACGAACCGCTGAACAGATGGTCATCTCCTGCAGCTATGAACGCCTTCGATTCGGCCGACTCGGACCCATGCCCACCGCCCACCACCGCGACGTCGGGCAGGTCGCGCGAACGGCTCACGTCGCCCGGACTGCGGTCATCTCCGCTGGCGGCGCCCGACACGTCGTCCCCCGTGGCGCCGACCGACCCGTGGGAATCCACGGTGCCGGCGCTCGTGGAGGCGCTGCTGGCCCTCGACCCGGCGCTCCTGAAGGGTGGGCGGCCGGCCGAGCTACCGCCGCCGCCGCCCTGGAGCGAGCTCTCGTCGTCGCTTCAGACCGTCGCGGAGCTGTATGCGACCGTGAGCCCGACGCTCGATCCGCACTCGCGCACGGCGGCCCGGCGCTTCATCGCCGCGCTTCGGGCGGTCGAGGGCACCGTCAGTCCGCGTGGGCTCCCGCGGTCGAGCACGGAGGCGCTTTGGACGGTCCTCGCCACCCTTCGTGGTGAGCCGTCGTTGATCGTGCTGCGACGACTCGGCACCCGCGCCATCGACGTCGAGTCGATCTGGGCCCCCCTTCGCGCGATGCTCGTGGATCTCGAACACGTCGACCTCGACGTGATCGAGACGGTGCTGTCGATCGCGGCACCGCTGGTCCTGGACGCGCGCTCGAGGGGTCCCAGCAGGCGTCCGACACCCCGGGGCGATCCGTCGGCGTTGGCTACGGCCGAATACACGGGTGACGGTGTCATGATTACGCTGCGAAGCCCATCGGGTGACGTGGTGTCAACCTTTGGGCGCACCGCGGCGAGTCAGCGTGATCGCCCGCTCTCCGCACTGCTTCCAGCCGCGACCGCCAACCCGCCGCCGACGTTCGAGCTCAAGTCGCGCAGTCGAAGCGGCGTGCCCACCGACCCTGAGGACGCGACCGCACAGGCGACACTCTTCGACGCGCTCGGAATCGCGGACGCGGACTCAGTCCCCGACGCATCGAGGCGTCGCGCCGAACGTCGCAGCGCCCTTCGATGCATGGCGCTCGCCGATGCGTCGCCATCCGTGCGCCGCGAGGAGCTGAGCACCGATACTCGCGCTTGGCTCAGGAGGGTGGAGAGGTCGCCGCTCCCGGCCCGACTGCAATCCGCAGCTCGTGTGGCCGTCGACCTGTCGACATTCCTGACGACGGCGACGGACGCACTCTTCCCGCCCTCCCTTCCCCGCACGCTCGCCGACGTCGAGCTGATGCTCCTCGACGTGAACGGCGCACAGGCGCTCGTGGCCGTCTGCCTCACGGACGTGGCGACAGACAGCCGAGCTCGCCGTGCGACGGCGACCTGGGGCCCGGCGCTCGACCTATGGCGACGGGCGCTCTGCGGCGCGCTGGGGCTCGCCGCGCTGGAAGCCGAACTTTGTTTCCCCTTGGGCCCGCTGGCAATACGGCTGTGACTAACGCTCACCACCACGTCCTCTTCCTGAACGCGTGGGGCGACTCGCGCGGCGGCGCGCAGCGCTCGGTGAGATCCTGGATGGATGTCCTCTTGGCGAGAGGTCATCGCGTGACCGTGGCATGCCCCGAGGGCGCGTGGGCCGACGACGCACGGCGGGCCGGTTGCCGCGTTGAGTGGCTCCCACACGACCCGTGGGCGCTCGCCGCTCTGGAGCAGGCCAGCCCGCCCAACCTACTGAGACTATTAGCAATCCTTCGTCGTGTTCGCCCCGACCTCATCCACACGGTCCAATACGGAAGCCATCTCCTCGCACGGGTCGCAGGCGCCATCACCGGCATCCCTTGGGTGCATACGGTGCTCGGGCCACTCTCGCCGGGCCATCGCTTCGCTGGCGGCCCCTACTTGGCGGTGAGCCCCGCTTTCGAGCGCGATGCGCGACGAGCGGGGGCCGAAGACGTCCGCCCCTGCCCCGCTCGCCTCGACTTGACCGCGTTCATGCCAAGTCCAGGCCCGAGGGAGTCCCTCGTCCCGACCATCACCTTCGCGAGCCGCCTCGACGGCCGCCTCGAGGCCGTAGCGACGCTAGTCTGCGAGGCCCTGCGGCCGCTCGCCGGTGCGGGGGTGCGTTGCCAGATCGCCGGCGATGGTGATGCCCTGCCCCGCCTCCGGGAGCGTTACGGACGCGACCTCGACTTTCTGGGCCACCGGCCCGGCTTGGCCGCCGTGTTATGGGAGAGCGACGTACTCATTGGAGCCGGCCGCACGCTCATCGAGGGGCTGGCGTGCGGCGTACCGTGCATCAGCGTGGGCCAACGTGGCACCGGCGGCATCGTGAGCCCAGAGACTGCCGACGCCATCGCAGAGCACAATTGGGGTGGACGCCATGTCCCCGCGTTGCAGCGCCCCGACGCGAGTGACCTCACACGCGACATCGAAGAGCTGGTGAACGACTCGTCGCGTCGCGCCGCGCTCGCGGCCTGGGGTCCCGACGTCGCCCGCCGCTACGACGCGCGCCTCGCGGGGCCGGTGCTCGAAGCAGCGTATGAACGCGCCTGCGAACGGCCGCCGTCAGCCACGCAGACCGCGTGGCTCCTAGCGCGCCTCACGGGCGACAAGGTGCGGCGTTCAGCACGACGACGACTCCGCGGGTAGTCCGTCGTTCAGGGCCTCTGGCCCACCTGACGTATTAGAGCTTCAGAACCGGCGTCACGGCGAGGACGGCCTTCCTGAGGGGCTTCGGCCGCGCCTCGGCTCGGACGACGGCCACGACGCGCTTCCCGGTCGTGTTGACGGTCGAGACGTCTGCATCGAGACGGATTACATTGCCGGCGTAAGGTTCGATGGTGCCGGTGGCGTCGAGCTTGCCGTCGACCCACAGCTCCCAGGTCTCGGCCGGCATCCACGACGGCGCGGCGACTTTCAGATGGACGGTGCCTCCGGAAGCGCCGGGGGTGAGCGTCACGAAGGGGCCCGAGGTCACGAGGGTCTTCTGAGCGAGGACGCCCGCGTCGGCGTCGGCCGGCTTCAGCGTGGCTGGATCGTCGTCGCCGACCGCCACGAGCGTACGCGGGTGCCCGCAGAGCGACTCGATGCCGTGCGCGTCGCTCGTCCCCGTCGCGGCGATGGCGAGTCCGTTCTCGACGAGGTAGAGCCAATCCTCAAGGCCCTCCTTGAAGAGCTCCAGGTCGCCCGCGTTGAAGATCTCGACCGCATTGAAGATGAGCGACGCCTTCAGCGTCGGGTCGAGGGGCTTCTTTGGGTTCAGCCCGATGCGGTCAAAATTGGCGCTCAGACCGTCGCGAGGATGGTTGATTTGGACCACGTGGCTCGGCGTGCCGGCTTTGACCGCCTGCATGACCCCCGGGAAGTTCAGGCCGAACCAGCGCGGAGCGCCCCGGCCGCCCTTGTCCTTGTCGAGCACCCAGGGCCACGAGTTGATGTGGCCGAACTTGGCAGTCGAGGTCTCGACGCCCGACGCGACCTGCAGGAAGCCATTCAAGGATGGAAGCACGAAGGGGCCGTAGTCGGTCACGACGTCGTGATCCGTCGCCACGACGTACTCGATGCCTTCGGCCGCACAGGACAGGATGCGATCGCGGAGCGGCACACCGGAGTCGGTCGACCACTCGCTGTGAATGTGAAACTCGCTGGCCACCCAGCCCGTGGTGTCGACCGACCGAACCAGCGTCGGCGACCAGCTCGCAGACCCGTCGGCCCCGACGGTGATGTCCGTCTGGGCGATCTCCCACTCGAAGCCACGCGACGCGATCAGCGAGTAGTCGCCAGGGGCGAGCGGGAGCTCGGTGGTGCCGGGCGGCAGAGGGACGACGCGGCTCCCGCCGCCTTTGGTTTCGACGTCGAGGCGCATGGGCATGTCGAGCGTGATGATGAGCTTACCCGCGGGTGATGCGGACAGCGCGAGGTCCTCCACCGGCGTTCCGAAGACGGCGTCGACGTCCACCGGCGCACCGGGAGCCCGTCCGGGCCCTTCGACTCGGAGTGAGTAGAATCCAGGCGGGACGAGACCGGAGAAGGCGCCGTCGGCAGCGGCGCGGAAGCGGGTCATGACCACGTCCTCGGAATCGCGGACCGTGACGTTGAGGCCCGCCGCGGCGGCGCCCCCGTCGATGACGCCCGAGACGGCGACCGTCGACTCGCCACGGAGGACGAGCGCCTGATCGGTGACGCTCGACAGCGAGCCGTCACCGATGGCGAGCCAGCGACGCCAGGTGAGCGGCGTCTCGAGGGTCGGCCCGAGCAGCAAGATCAGCGCGTCGATCTCCGTCAGCGAGACGTCGGTCTCCGACACGAGCGCGTAGCTGACGCTTGGGCCTTCGGCCGCGAGGAAGCCGATGCCCTCGGGATCGTTGATCTCCGCGAGCCCACCGAAGAAGGCGAGCTCCCCGAGCACCACCTCGCCGGGCCCCTCCACGTCGAGCATCATCTCGATCGCGCGGTCGTCCGGTCCGAGCCGATATCGCTGCTCGATGTCGCCCTGAATCGGGAGCTCACCGACGTACTCCGCGACGAGCGGCACCTGGCGAGGCTTGCTCTTCACAGTCACCACGGCAGTGCCGTCGTGCCCATTGCTCGTGATCTCGACCGTGCCCTCGCCAAACGAGTTGAAGCCCGCGATGGGAATAGTCTCTTGGAGCAGGTCGACCGACGGATCAGCTGCCGGCCCGGCGTCGACGATGAGGCCGGGGCCGAGCCCCTGCAGGTAGAGCGACTCGGAACCCGCGTGGATGACGAAGCGCACGTGGTCGTTCTGGATGACCACGTCGCCGGGGCGCGCCTGAACGTAGTCGCCGGGGACGATGTCCGACTCCGCGGCGATGACGAAAGCGCGGGCGCCCGTGGTCGGCGTCGCAGGGCCGGTGTCGGGTTCCTCGACGGTGTCGGCGGTGTCGGCCCCGTCCGTGGTCGTGTCATCGGGTTCGGCGGTGTCGTTGGGCTCGGCCGCGTCATCCGCACTGTCCGTCGCCGTGTCGGATTGCGTTGCGGTGTCACCGGGGAGCGCCGCGTCGGCGACCGGCGCGGCATCATCGGTGCTGCACGCGAGCCCGAGAGCGGCAGCGAAGAGGGCATTGGGGAGAGAAGTTCGAGCGAAGGTGGGGTTCATGGCGACTCCGTGACGTCGGCGTGACACTACCGCAAGGACGGGCGCGAGTGCGAGCCGGAGCGCAAAGTCCCTATTCGTCGGCGGGAGGTGCCGCGAAATCGCCCTCGGCTCGCGATGGCCAGGGCGTTC
>JADMJS010000652.1 GCA_018780435.1 Myxococcales bacterium | reverse complement strand
GTGAAGGTCTCGAGCATCCACGTCCGCATGGCCATCTTGGGCGGGTTCTCCTCCGGGCTGAAGACGACCGGCGGCGTGACGTGGAGGAAGCGCACACCCGCCGCCTTCACCTCCCCGACGAGCTTCTCGTACTCGGCCTGCACCGCGGCGAGGTCCTCGTCGCGCATGTCGGCGTACCCGAAGCTGAACGAGAAGACGCGGACCTGGTCCTTCACCGCCGCGAAGACGTCCCGAACGACCTGCATCTTCTGGAAGGGCTCGCCGTTCGGGACACTCCCGACGTCGGCGAAGATGCCGCCGTTGAGGCCGGCCGCGATGGTGGCTTGATTCGGCCCGAAGTACTCGAAAGAAAAGCCGTTCGCCGCACAGCCGTCCTCGAGATCCTGGCCGACCGACTGGTGTAGGTAGACCGTCGGGACGGTGCGCACGACGCCTTGTTCGGCCTCGGGGAGCGCGTCCCACGCGGTGATGCCGTCGGGGCCCACGACGCCGGGCTCGGCGGGTTCGGCGCCGGGGTTGCCGCCGTCCGTCGCGCCGTCGGTGCTTCCATCCGAGGAGCCGTCCGAGGTGCCGTCGGAGCTACCGTCCGAAGCGCCGTCGGCATTGCCGTCCGCAGCCCCATCGGAGCTACCGTCCGTGGTCGCGTCGGACTTCGACCCTTTGCTGGAGGAACCGCACGCGGCGACGGTGGAGAGAGCTAGGCCGACGAGGACGGCTCCGCAGAAGAGGGGCATACGCTTCATCCGAGTTCGACTCCATGGCGCGCGCGCGGTGGGACGGGTGAGCGGGGGACTTTGCCGGTCGGAGGCGATGGACGCAAATCGACGTACATCGAGGGGACCACCCCGGCGGGTCGACGTGGGGCCACCATGGTGGCGAAGGACCTCGCGGGACTACCCGCCCGCCACGCGGCGGACCCGCTCGCACCCAAACGTCACCTCAGCTAACATCGGGCGATGACTGCCCGCCGCAACGCTGTCCCCCACCTCTCCGCGCGCCTGAGCTTCCTCGGCGTTGCCTTCTTCGCCTTCTCGTGCGCCTCGGGCGACGCTGGTGCGCCGAGCGACGCGATCGCGAGTCTCCCCGACGTCGTCGACGCGACCGGCGATGCTGAGCCCGACGTGGTCGAGGTCGCTGATGTCGCTTCGCAAGACGACGGGGTGGAGGCCGACGTCCCAGCGAGTGACGACGTGCTCACCGGAGACGATACGAGCGACGACACCCGCGCCGACACGGCAGACGAGCCCGACACGAACACCGTGGACGGCTTCGTGTGGGTCCCCGACCCCGACACGACGCCGCTCTTCGATGAGGCGACCGTGAAGACCCTCGACCTCACCTTCCCGCCCGGGGAGTTCAAAGCGCTGCTCGACTGCTGGCGGAATCCGTCCGCGGACGTCCTATCGGGCGACGAGAAGTGCTGGTTTCCCTGCACGGCGACATTTGACGGCCAGACGTCCGTCGAGTCGGGCTGTCGGCCCAAGGGCTCGCCGAAGAAGTGGAACGAACAGTGGAAGCCGCAGCTCATCGTTCGCTTCGACCACGTGGACGACGCAGGGCGCTTCTTCGGACTACGCCGCATGAACCTCGAAGCCAGCCCTGACCACGCCGCGCCGGTTCGCGATCAGGTCGGCATGTGGTTCATGCGCGAAGCTGGGCTCCCAGCGCCGCGAGCCGTGCTGCTGCGGGTCCGTATCGATGGCCAGGAATACGGCCCGTACCAGTCCATCGAACCCGTGGACAAAGAGTTCTTGTCCGACCACTACGAGGACGCGGAAGGCGACCTCTACGACGACGACCTCGACCTCGTGACCAACGACAAGACGAGCGATGGCGCGCGGCTCGGAGTCTTCCTTGAGACGGGGGAGGACGTCGCGCCGGGCGACGTCGCCGCCGCCCTGACCGACCTCGACGCGCTCGGTGACCTCGACGCCTTCGTGAGGCACCTCGCGGCCGAGGCTTGCCTCGGCACCGTCGACAATTTCTCGGACGGTGCTGGAAATACGTACTTTTATGACCGACTCCCAACGCCCGGAATCGCGCCGATCCCATGGGACCTCGACGACATCTTCTCGAGCTGGGCCGACGCCGAGGAGCCGATTGGGACCTGCGTGGGCCCGAAGGACTTCGCGGATTCGCCTCAGGGCGTCTGCGAGGTGCTCTATGCGGTCCCGGAGACGCGCGCCGCGATCGTGGCGGCGATGACGTCGTACCGCGACGGCGTCTTCCCGGGGCTCGCGGCCGAGGTGACGGCCGCATGCGCCATGGCCCGCCCCGTCGTCGCCCTCGACCCCTTCACGCCCTTCTCGCTCTCCGACTTCGACGACGACTGTGCGGCGATCCTGGACGCCATGGAGGCCCGGCGCACGTGGCTGATCGAGGCACCAGAGCTCCAATGAAGACAGCGACGTGGGTCCCGATGGTCTGCACGGTGATGCTCGCCGCGAGCTGCGACTCCACCTCAGTGGCGTCGAACCCGGGCGACCTCGGGACGGACACGCGCCAGACGCTCGACGTCGCACTACCGACCGCTGACGTCGTGGACGCGAGCGCCGAGCCGGCCGACGTGGCGCCGGGCGACGCCGACCCGGCCGACACTCAGCCCGCCGACATCGAGCCGGACGACGCACCTGCGCCGGACACGAGCGACGCGTCCATCGACGACTCGGACACGACCGACCTCGAGACCACGCCGATCGACGTCGAGGGCGACCTCGAGGGCCCCGACGTGCCGCCGCCGCCACCGCCCCACGTCATCGTGAGTGAGGTGGAGTGCGCCGCACCGGAGTGGGTCGAGCTGCTGAACAAGGAGCCCAGCTTGGTCGACGTCTCGGGCTGGCGGCTCTCGGACGAGCCCGACGGGGGCTACGTGCTCCCTGAAGGCACCTTCATCGCCAAGGGCGGGCGCTTGCTGGTCCGCCGCCAGAGCGCCGACAAGGACGGCTTCACCTTCGGCCTCTCGTGCGGGAAGGACACGGTCTGGCTCCTGTCGGCGGATGGGCAGACCGCCGATCAACTCACGCTGCCTCCGGCCAATACCGGCGCGTCGGTGGCGCGGCTCCCAGATCCCGCGGGCGCCACTTCCGAGCTGCCGCCCGCCGTCCCGGCCGAGCGGACCCCGGGCGAGCCCAATCTGCCTCTCGGCGCGCTATCGGAGGCCCTCTTCGATCCGCTCACGGTGACGGAGATCGACCTCGAGCTCACGCCGGCCGCCCTCGCGAAGCTGAACGTCGACCCGAAGCTCTGGATCCCAGCCACCGTGACGCTGAAGGTCGCTGGGGAGACGGTCGGCCCACTGCTCATCGGCGCTCGCCTCAAGGGCGGCTGGGGCTCCTTTCAGACCCTCGACGGCAAGGCCGCGTGGAAGCTGCGATTCGATTGGGCGGACGAAGATGACCGCCTCCTCGGGCTCCAGAAGCTGACGCTCAACAACATGATCCAGGACGCGTCGGTGGTGCACGAGGCGCTCGCTTACCGCCTCTTCCGCGCGCTCGGCATCGCGGCGCCCCGCGTCGGCTACGCGTGGCTCCGTATCAACGGCGAGCCCTACGGCCTCTACTCGAACATCGAAACGCTCGAAGACACGCTGCTCGCTCGCACCTACACCTCGACCGACCACCTCTACGAAGGCGCGTACTTCAACGACGTCACCCCCGAGGCCATCTACTTCTTCGACGTCGATGAAGGCGATGGCGCCGTCACCGCCGACCTCGAAGCACTGGCTGCGGCCGCCGTGGCGGACGTAACCGCCGAGCCCCCTTCGGGCGAGCCGGGAGACGCGTGGTGGACCTCCATGGCGGGCCTCATCGACGGCGCCCAGATGCAGCTCAACTGGGCCGCGGAAGCCTGGATCGGCCACTGGGATGGCTATGCGCTGAATATCAACAACTTCTACCTGCACAGCGACCATAACGGCCGCTTCACGATGCTCCCCTGGGGCACCGACCAGACCTTCCTCGACCGCGTGAACTTCCTCAGCGCCCGCGGGCTCCTCTTCGTCCGATGCCTTGAGTCCCCCATGTGCCTCGAGGGCTACGCCAAGCAGGTTGGGGTGGTCTCGGCCACGGCGGCGTCCCTCGACCTCGGCCAGGACGCCGTCGCGATCGCGGCAACGCTGGCACCCTGGCTGGCCGAAGACACTCGACGCCCCTACTCCGTGGACGATCACGCGGCATCCCTGGCCGCTACGCTGGCTTTCTTGGACACCCGCGCCGACGACGCGCTTTGGCTCTCCACCTGTGCGGGCGACGGTCCCGAGGCCGACGCCGATGGCGACGGCGTCGACTGCCTCACGGACTGCGCTCCTGATGACCCGCTCGTCGCACCCGGCTTCGCCGACGTGTGCGGCGATGGCCTGGACCAGGACTGCAGCGGCTATGCGGACGACGCCCCGGAGTGCCCGGACTTCACGGCGTACGAGCGCGACGGCCGCACTTGGCTGGTCGGCCGCTTCCCGCGCTCCTTCGCCGACGCCCGGGCGCGTTGTCTGGCCGAAGGGCTTGACCTATGGGTTGTGTCGTCGCCAGGTGAATGGGAGTGGCTGGCGACGCAGTCACCGAGCCTTCGGAGCGCGGATCACTGGCAGGGGCTTAGCTGGATCGACGGGACCGGGTGGGCGACCCTGAACGGGGAGCTGCCGACCGACTGGGCGTGGGGCGACGGGGAGCCGAATGGAAACCAGAACGAGCCGTGTGCGGTGACATGGGCGAACGGCCGGTGGAACGACGTCCCGTGTGAGCATGTCGCCATCCCTATCTGCGAGAGCCCGTGCGGCGGCGCCGACGTCGACGGCGATGGGGCGACCGCGTGCGGCGCCGATTGTGACGACGGCGATGGCTTGGTCTCACCCTTTCAGGTCGATGTGTGTAGTGATGGCGTCGATCAGGACTGCAACGGCGTGACCGATGACGGCGCCGCCTGCCCGCTCGCCTGCACGCCCACCGCGGTTCCGAACCTCCTCACGTGCCCGAAAGCCGTGACGTGGTTCGAGGCCCGAGACTCGTGCGCCGCCCTCGGCGGTCGCCTGGCGTCGGCGGACACAGTGGAGCGGCACGCCGAGATCGTCGGCGTCGCCATGGCGACCACCGGAGGCCATGACGGTGTCTGGCTCGGACTTCGCGATCTCGACGTCGAAGGCGAGTGGGTCTGGGAGGGCCTCGGGCCGGTCACCTTCACCGTCTGGAGCGACGGTCAGCCCGACGACTACGACAGTGACGAGGACTGCGGCGGCTACTTCTACTGGGGGGAGTGGAACGACTGGTCTTGCGGTGCTGCGCTGCCTTCCCTCTGCGACATCACGCCGCCCGTGGTCCCAGTTCCACTTTGAGGAAGTGCTCGCGCCGTGTTAGTCGGCGCCCATGCGACGTCGAGCCATCACGGTCTTCTCTCTCCTCGGTCTCTGGAGCTGCAATGGCACGAAGTCGCCGGCACCCGCGGCGGCGGCGGAAGCCCCTCTCGCGGCGGCGCCGGCCTTACCGGTCGATCCCGAGGCCAACTGCACGGACGAGACCCCGCTCGTTCCCGGCATCCCCGGCAGCCCCGGCCACCCGATCGCGTCCCGCATCAACCCGAACGGACAGAGCGAGCTCGCAGCGCACATGCGCACCATGCTCGCCGACCTGAAAGCCGCTCGAGCCGACATCGAGGCCGGTCGGCCGGTGAAGCCGATGCGGGTCGTCCACCACCGAATTCGCTGCTCGTGGCCAACCGTCATGAAGGACCGGAGCCCGCCATTCGACGCCATGGCGCTCAGCTACTTGGGCGGCATCAGCGCGCTCGAAGCGGCGCCTCCGGCCGAGGCCAAGAAGGCCTTCAACGCCGCGCTCGGCGGCTGCCGAGCATGCCACGAGAAGACCTGTTCGAGCGCGATGGCGGCCATCAACGGACTGCCCTTTCCGGAGTAGTTACAAGGAATTGAACGGGCGCCCTTCAAGAGCGCCCGCTCACGACTCACGGCGCGAAGTCCATCAAGGTGCGCCCGGGCTTGGCCAGGACGTCCGCAGTCACGTAGGGGATGACGGGCGCCTTGTTCTCGGCGTAGAGGAGCGCCTGATCCTTGTAGTGCGGATCGATCGGACGTTCGCTCTGGCCACCCGGGATGACCCCGCGGCGCGTGACGGGGGTCGTCATCTCCATGACGTGACGGATAGCCGGGCCGCTTGAATAGGTGAAGTTCCGGTTGTTCATGCCGGGGTGGCTGGCGTCGACGCAGAAGTTGT
>JADMJS010000474.1 GCA_018780435.1 Myxococcales bacterium | reverse complement strand
CAGGACAGCGTGGACATCTCCGAACTCGACTACGACCTTCCGGACGAGCTCATCGCCAGGCACCCCGCCGCGGTCCGAAGCGCCTCTCGACTCCTCGGGCTCGATCGGACCAGTGGTCTGAGTCGCGATCTCGGCACGGTGAACGACCTGTTGCCTCTCGTACAGCCGGGTGACGTCTGGGTGTTCAACGACACCCGCGTCCGACCGGCGCGTGTATTCGCCAAGAAGTCGAGCGGTGGTCGGGTCGAGCTACTGGTGCTCTCGGACGCCGCGGGGCTGCCGGGGGGCGAGCTCTCCATGCGCGCCACCGCCATGTACAAATCGAGCAAGGCGCTCAAGGCCGGCACGACGCTGTCGTTCTACAGGCGCCCGCGCGCCGGTGACGAGGCGCCCCACGGCGCCCCCGGAACGGCGCGCGTCATCCACAACCTCGGCGATGGCCTCGTCGTGATCGAAACCGACACCCCGATCGCGAACATCTTGGAGGCCGCAGGCGAGATCCCACTGCCGCCTTACCTCGCGCGGCTCCCCGAGGCGTCCGACGCCGAGCGCTATCAGACGGTCTTTGCGCGTGTTCCCGGCGCCGTCGCAGCGCCGACGGCAGGTCTGCATTTCACCGAAGCGCTCCTCGACGGAATCCGTGCTCGAGGCGCCGAGATCGCGACGCTGACGCTCCACGTCGGACCGGGCACCTTCCGCCCCATCAAGGCGGAGCGGGTCGAAGACCACGTGATGCACGAGGAGCTGGTCCACGTGCCCGAAGAAACGGCGGCATTGGTCAACGCCGCGACGCGCGTCGTGGCCGTGGGCACGACCTCGGTCCGCGCGCTTGAGACGGCCGCCACCTTCGCCACGGGCGGGCAGCGCTGCACCGCATTCCGAGGCGCCACGCGGCTCTTCCTCACGCCGGGCTACACCTTCAGGGCCGTCGACGCCCTGTTCACCAACTTTCACCTCCCCGGTTCGAGCTTGCTCGCGCTCGTCGGTGCCTTCGCTGGCATGGCCGCCGCGAAGTCGGCCTACGCGACGGCCATCGAGCGCCGCTACCGGTTCTATTCGTACGGAGACGCCATGTTCATCGCTTCGGGGGTCGTCCCCAAGGGCGGTTCGCAGCCCACGGCCGAGGGCCCCCGATGACCGAGTCGTCACGTAGTCCGTGGCTCGGCTTTCGAATCGAGGCGACCGACCCGACCACGAGCGCTCGCGCTGGCGTACTCCGGACCCCGAGGGGCGAGATCGCGACCCCGTGTTTCATGCCCGTCGGGACGGCGGGCACCGTGAAAGCGGTCGATCCGGCCACCCTCTCGGCCATTGGCGCGTCGATCTGCCTCGGAAATACCTACCACCTCCTCAATCGACCCGGGCCCGAGCGCGTCGCGGCACTGGGCGGCCTGCACAAGATGATGGCCTGGAACGGCGCCATCCTCACGGACTCGGGGGGCTTCCAGGTCTTCAGCCTCGGCAAGCTCCGAAAGCTGCACGCGGACGGCGTGCGCTTTCGAAGTCACCTCGACGGTCGCCTCCTGGAGTTCACGCCCGAGTCCACGGTGGCGGTTCAAGAGGCGCTCGGGAGCGACATCATGATGCCGCTCGACGTCTGCCCACCGCTCCCGTGCACGCCGAAGCAGCTGGCCGAAGCCATGAAGTTGACCTCGGCCTGGGCGCGTCGCTGTTTGGCCGCTCGAAAGCGCGGGGCCATCTTCGCCATCGTCCAGGGCGGGACCGACAAAGCGGCACGGACGAGGCACGTCGAGGACCTCGGCGGCCTCGACGTCGACGGCTTCTCCATCGGTGGGCTGTCGGTCGGCGAGCCGATCCCCGACATGTACGAAGCGTGCGAACACACGGCGGCGCTGCTCCCGGCCGACCGTCCGCACTACCTGATGGGCGTCGGCACGCCAGAGGACTTGGTCAACTGCGTCGGTTTCGGCGTCGACATGTTCGATTGCGTCATGCCCACCCGAAATGGTCGAAACGGAATGGCGTTTACCCGAGACGGCAACCTGCTCGTGAAGAACGCAGCGCACCAGAACGCCGACATCCCGCTCGACTCGGAGTGCCGTTGCTCGACCTGCGCCCGGTTCTCCCGCGCCTACCTGAACCACCTCTACCGGTCTGGCGAGATCCTGGCGCTCATGGCGATCACGACTCACAACTTGGCCTTCTACCTTGAGACGATGCGTGAAGCGCGCGCCGCGATCCTGGAGGGGCGCTACTCGGCCTTCCGCTCCGCCTTCCTCGAGCGGCGAAGCCAAGGGGGCAGAACGGTGGCCGTTAGCGAGTGAACCGGGCAACACGCTGCGGCCCCACTCGACGCATCGTCCCAGACGCTTTCCCACGACGATTCGATTGACCACCCGCGCATCCGGTGGTATCCCTCCCGCTCCCGATTTCCCGCCAGTAGCCGAAATCTGGAGCAGTTTCCATGACTTCCCGGCGCTAGGCCTCGAAGTCCGACCGCGCCGCACTTCGCTCCCGGCTCTTCGGGACCGACCTCCGAGACAGGATCTGCATGCTCAGCCTCATGAACGCCCTCACCACTCTAACGCTCGCGGCCGGCTCTGGCCCCGCGGCGCTCGTGAGCGAGATCGCGTCCGTCACTCCGGGCTATCAGCCCATCTTCGCGCAGGCGGACATCCCGTCGTCAGCCCCTGCCGCGGCACCCGCAGCGGGCGGCGCCGCCGTCGAGGGAGCAGCCCCGGCCCAGCAGGGCCCCGGCATCGGCACGACGATGGTCATGATGGGCCTCATCTTCGTGTTCTTCTGGCTCTTCCTCATCCGTCCGCAGAACAAGCAGATGAAGGAGCACCAGAAGCTGGTCGAAGGCCTGCAGCGCGGCGACTCGGTCATCACGCAGAGCGGCATCTTCGGCAAGATCGTCGGGTTCGACGAACCCAACTTGGCCGTGCTCATCGAGATCGCCAAGGACACGCAGATCAAGGTGCTGAAGGCCCAGGTCGCGCGTCGCCAAGGTGACGGCGCCGGCCAGAAGGCCGACGCGGACGCCAAGCCCCAACTCGCCAAGAAGTAACGCATCGGAGCCCGGAAAGACGCGATGAACAAGAAGCGCCAGTGGAAACCTATTCTGACAGGAATCGTCGTCCTGTTGGCCATCGTCTACACGCTCCCGTCCCTCGGGCTCGGCAAGGTCTTCCCAGAGAGCTGGAAGCGCCTGAGCTACGGTCTCGACCTCCAGGGCGGTCTTGAGCTCCGCTACACGGTCGACGTGAAGCGGGCCATCGGTGACAACACCTGGAAGGTCGCGAACCTCTTCCGGGACCGCCTCATCGCCCAGCAGCTCGGCAAGATCGAGGACCTCGACTCCGTCGATCCGAAGGAGATGGAGCGCCTGCGCAAGCTCGTGACCTTCGAGCGCATCGACTACACGACGGTTCGCCTCACGCTCGGCGACGAGCTGAAGCCTGTGATCAAGTCCGTCGGTACCGCGTTCGTCGAGCAGTGGGTGGACTCGAAGTTCGACGTCGGTTCCACGACCGACAGCACCATCGAGCTCGTCCTCCGCTACGACGAGAGCAAGCGCCTGAAGGACGAGATCGTCGCGCAGACCCTCGACATCATCCGGAAGCGCATCAGCGCCTTCGGCCTCGTCGAGCCGGACGTCCGTCGCGCTGGTGAAGCCGACATCGACGTTCAGCTCCCGGGCGTCGAGAAGTCCAAGATGAACCTCGTTCGCGGCATGATCGGCCAGACGGCGCAGCTCACGTTCCGCCTCGTCTCGAGCGACGCCAACCCCATCGCGGGCCTCGGCGGCGACCTCGCCACGTACAAGGCGGAGAACCAAGGCAAGGCCATCACGCTCGAAATCAAGGACGGCAACCTCACCGCGCAGCGCAAGAGCGAGCTTCTCTCGTTCCTCCGCTGGGTCGACGAGAAGCGCAGCAAGAACGGGCAGGGTCCGCTCGTCGCCGACGACAACATGATCGGCTTCCAGGAGCTCACCGAGACTCAGGGCCAGAGCGAAGTCAGCAAAGGCTGGGCCACGGTTCACGTCGTCCGCAACATGCGCGTCGGCAAGGGCACCGGCAATGAGCGCGGCGTGACCATCGGCGGCGATCAGATCACCCGCGCCATGGTGAACTACGACGAGAACGGCATCCCTTACGCCAGCATCGACTTCGACGGCCAAGGCGCCGAAGACTTCGGCTCGCTCACGACCGAGAACGTTCAGCGGAACCTCGCGATCATGCTCGATGACGAAGTGAAGTCGGCTCCGAACATCAAAGAGCCCATCACCGGCGGGCGTTGCCGCATCGACCTCGGTCGCACGGCAGGCCGGGACGCGGTCCGAGAAGCGCAGGCCCTCGTCACGGTCCTGACGACCGGCGCGTACCGCGCTCCGGTCCACAAGGTCCACGACCACTCGGTCGGGCCATCCCTCGGTCAGGCGTCCATCGACAAGGGTGTCCTCGCTGCGGCGGTCGGGACCCTCGGCGTGGTCATCTTCATGGTGTTCATCTACCGCATGGCTGGCGCCATCGCGATGGTCGGCGTGGTGGTCAACATCATCCTCCTCCTCGCGATGCTCATCAGCTTCAACGCGACCCTGACGCTCCCGGGCATCGCCGGTATCGTTCTGACGATCGGTATGGCGGTCGATGCCAACGTGCTCATCAACGAGCGAATCCGAGAAGAGCTACGGTCCGGGAAGTCCTTCCGAGCGGCGCTTGAGCTCGGCTACGACCGTGCCTTCTGGACGATCTTCGACTCCAACCTCACTACCGCGCTCGCCGGCTTCATCATGCTGGTGTTCACGACGGGTCCCATCTACGGCTTCGCGGTGACGCTCATCGCCGGCATCGTTTCCACCATGTTCACCGCAGTTGTGGTGACGCGCATGGTCTTCCACTGGCTAGTCCACTCCAAGAAGTTCGACTACGTGAGCATCTGAGGCACGCCATGCAGCCCAAGTTCCGCGAGCCCATCAAGCCTGGCACCACGTTCGCGTGGATGGCCAACGCCAAGACCTTCATCTTCGGCAGCCTCGTCGCCACCGTCGTCTGCCTCGGCGCCCTCGCCGTCCGCGGTCTCGACCTCGGTATCGACTTCAAGGGGGGCACGAAGCTCATCGTCGGCTTCACCGAGAACGCGGGCGCCACGCCCGACAAGATTCGGGAGACGCTCGGCGCCCTCATCAAAGAGAAGACCGGTGGCGACGCCGGTCAGATCGAGGTTCAAGGCTTCAACGTCGGCGACACCGACGCTCAGGGCCGTAAGGTCGAGAAGTTCCAGATCTACACGGAGCTCACGACCCTCATGACCGAAGCGAAGGCCAACGAGGTCATCGCGGCGATCAAGGCCGGCGTGGGTGCGGACCGCATCGAGCGTCCGGAAGAGACCGACAAGTTCATGCTGACGCTGGCGACGCCGGCGCCCGTGAACCCGACCAAGGCGAAGATCCTCGAGATCGTCAAGGCGGCGGGCTTCCCCCACGCCGAGGTCGTCTCTGAAGAAGAGCGCGCCTTCGACATGGAGTTCTTCAAGGAATACAACCTGACCGTCGCCGAGCGCACGCAGGCCGGCGAGAAGATCGCCGACGACGACTACGACAACGCCTACGCGGCCCACGAAGCCCAGAAGAAGACGGCCCTCGAGCAGCGCACCGATCGCAGCTTCACCGTCAACCTTCAGCAGCTTCAGGCCGAGGTCGAGGACGCCCTCATCAAGGCGTTCAATAAGGACAGCGTCGTCGTCGACTCCGCCACGGCCGTCAGCGCCAGCGTTGGCGCCGAGCTCTTCTCGAAGGGCATGCTCGCGCTGCTCTACTCGATCATCGGCATCGTGATCTACGTCGGGCTCCGCTTCGACTTCCGCTTCGGACCTGGCGCGGTCGTCTCGCTCATCCACGACGCCATCTTGACGCTCGGCCTCTTCTCCATCCTCGGGCTCAAGTTCACGCTCCCGATCGTGTCGGCCATCCTGACCATCATCGGCTACTCCATCAACGACACGATCGTGGTCTATGACCGCATCCGTGAAAACATGGAGAAGATGAAGGGCATGGGCCTCATCGAGCTCATCGACCTCTCGATCAACGAGACGCTCAGCCGCACCGTGCTGACGGGTGGTTCGGCGCTCATCGTGACGACGATGCTCATGATCCTCGGCGGCGGCTTCATCTTCGACTTCGCCTTCGCGCTGACCTTCGGCATCGTCATCGGGACCTACTCGTCGATCGCCGTGGCCGTGCCCTTCACGCTCTACTC
>JADMJS010000637.1 GCA_018780435.1 Myxococcales bacterium | reverse complement strand
GGTCGCCGCCCTGTGGACCTGGACCGCGCCCGGCGCTCCCGCCCTGTGGCCCGCGCCTGCGCCGGCCGCCGGGGTCGAGGTGCTGGTCCTCGACCCCACGGCGGCCCGTCTCGCGCCGGCGACCACGGGCGACCCCCAGAGACCCTTCGCGACCCTCCCTTGGCGGGACGCCGCCGCGGGGCCGGAGGCGGTGACCGCGCTGTTGCCCGGCGGACGCGCGCTCATCGGGACGCCGCTTGCAGCGCTCGGCCCCGACGGCGACGCCGGCCGACTCGCCGCCGGTGTGAATCCCGACGGCATGGTCGTCTTCGCCCGCGGCCCGACCGCCGCCGTGGTCCTCGTCGCCATGCGCGCGCTCGGCGTCACCACGCCCAGCTTCTCGGCCGGACCGGCCGGGCCCTTCTGGATGTATGCGGCCCCGAGCGACGGGGCGACCGGCCTGCTCGAGCTCGAGCCGGGGCAGGATCAGGGGGTGGTGGTGACCGCAGTGACGGACGCGGAGACGCGTCTCGGGGTGTGGGCCGTGCCGCGCAAAGCACGCTGGGAGCGCTACTGGCCGGGCGCCAACCCCTACGTCAATCGGGAGCCCGCCGAGCCGAGCCCTGGGGACTGAGCGCGAGGCACCACTCAGCGCGCGTAGGGGTACTTCTTCCCGTTTCCGCAGAAGTAGCGGAGATCGTTGTTCGAAATCGAACCGCAGCTGTCGTTGCACAGGTAGCGGAGGTCGTTGTTCGAGATCGAGCCGCAGCTGTCGTTGCAGTAATAACGAAGGTCGTTGTTCGAGATCGAGCCGCAGCTCTTGTTGCACAAGTAGCGCATGTCGTTGTTCGAGATCGAGCCGCAGCTCCCGTTGCAGAAGTAGCGGAGATCGCTGTCCGAGATGCTGCCGCAGCTCCCATTGCAGTAGTAGCGGAGGTCGCTGTCCGAGATGGATCCGCAGGAGCCCGCCGAGATGTCGAGCGGGTCGCCGTGCGCCTGCTGTAGCGCGTCGGCGAGGAGCTGAGCTGGATCGCCGGAGGGGGCGGTCGCGGCCTGGTCGAAGTTGACCTCGGTCACGGCGACGAGGGTGCTGATGAGGACGAGTGCGAGAGATTCCATGGATAGCTCCAGTGTCGGCCCTCGCCGACGTCGTTCGATGTAGGCAGTCGCCGGGGCGAGACGGAGCGGCCGAACGAGCCCGCGCTAAGGTCGCCCCGTGCGCATTACAGCTTGGTCACGGACTTGATGGTGACGGCCTCGTTCGGGACGTCGCGCATGCCGTTCTTGACGCCCGTCGCGACACCCGCGATCGCGTCCACGATCTCCATGCCTTCGACGACCTTCCCGAACACGGCGTAGCCGCCGCCGTAGGAGTCGAGGTTGGCGTTATCGACGTGATTGATGAAGAACTGCGCCGTGGCGCTGTCCTGCACCGCCGTACGCGCCATCGAGAGCATGCCACGCTTGTTGGACAGCCCCTTGCCCACTTCGAGCTTGATGGGCGCGCGAGTCGGCTTTTGCGCGAGGTCGGCCGTGAATCCGCCGCCCTGAATCATGAAGCCCTTGATCACCCGATGGAAGACGGTGCTGTCATAGTGCTTGGCCTCGACGTACTTCAGGAAGTTCTCGACCGAGAGTGGGGCCTTGTCCGGGTAGAGCTCCACGATAATGGCGCCCTTGCTGGTCTCGATCTTGACGCGAGGGCTGCCCTTCGTCTCGGCGCGGGCGTCCAGGGTAAGCGCGAGGGTCAGAAATAGTGCGAAGGTTGAGAGAACGAAGCGCATGAAGGACCACTCCAATTTGTCGGTTCCGAAGCGAGGCACCGTATCGTGCGACGGGAGATAAACAAGCCGGGGCCTCTTGTCCATCCGAGCCCCCCACTTTTGTCGGCGGCAAGCTCCTGAACGCGCGTCACGCCGAGAACATCGGAGCTCGTGACAGCGTGCCCGGGCGATGGGGGGTTGCCGTTCGTTGGCCTCGGAGGTATTCAGGTTCGGTAGAAGGGTGCTGATCTTCGGACCATTCCGGCCGAAGCGGTGCCGCGCGGTAAGAAGAAAGATGTCGAGACACGCCCGAAGCGTAGCCAAAGCTACGTGAGGTCGTATCGCGGGACTCTGACGCGCGGCAGTGCGACGGTGGGCGACTAGAACGATTCGGCGCCCTCCGAGCTACGGCAAGATTCAGATGACTCCGGGGTACGACGTGACGACCTGCAATAGCTGCGGTAACGAACAGAGTTCACGTAACGACTCACGTTTTTGCGCGTTTTGCGGTGCGGAGCTGTTCGTGCGCCTCGCCTCCGAACCGCGTCCGGCAACGGTCCGCAGCCCGTGGTGGGAGGAGATTGACGCTCCGCCGCCTCGCGTGACGGCCCCGAGCCTCCCGGTCCCCGCTTCGACGCCGGCCCCGGCCGAACCCGTCACGGCGCCTCTCACCCTGAACGCAGTGCCGCTGGTCGCGTCGTCGATGATAGCCAAAGCAGCCCAGGTCCCCGAGACCGGCCCGAGCTCCGAGGCACAATCACCCGCGACGGCGCTCCTCGATGTGGCCCTCGCCGCCGCAGCGCACGACGGAACGGCGCTGAGCTCGGGCGCGCCCGACGCGTCACCGTCCTTCGCTGAGGCGCTGCAACCACTGGGTTCCGAAGCGCTGGCGTCCGAATTTCAAGACGATAACGCCTCCGCACGGGGCGTGAGCGACGGGACCTTGGCCCCAGGCGAGCTGCCTGCCGTCGCCTCGCCGCCGGCCGCGTTGGAGCAGTCCATCGCCGATGCGGACGACCTCCGCTCGGAGACGCCGACCGTGACGCTCCACGTTCCCTTCGGCCTACAGGACGACCTCCCGACGGCGACCGCAACGTGGCCAGGCTTGGCGCCTAGACCTCAGGAGCCGTCACCGGCCGTGAGCGCCGACTCGGATGCCGACTCGGCGGCCGACGCCGCATCAGCCGGAGCCGCACCAGCCGAACGCCCGTTGGCGACCATCGCATCAGAAGCCGCGACCGTAGAGGTCCCGGCGGTCGCGGATGCGCCCGAAGCGGAGCCTATCTCTCACGTGTCGTCCGTGGGGGGTGGCCATGGCGAGTCCCTACGGCGGATCGACCGCGCTCGGGATGCTACACCGGAACCGATTGGAGTCGGGCTGGTCTCGCCCGCCGCAGGGAGCCACGGTAGCCTCGCGGACACGTGGTCGCGCTTCCTGCCGACCCCGTCAGAGCTGCGCTCCGTTCGCCTGCCAACCCCCGACAGCCCGGGTAAGCCGACGTCACCGAGGTCCGTGGTCTCGGCAGCCGGCGGCGATGACGACTGGGCGAGCCTGAGCGAGTCCGATCGAGACGTCGCGGAGTTCCAGTCCCTGTTTCGCGCTCGATTCGGGCGCACGTCGACCGCGTCGGTCGACGGCAGCTTGCGCCTTCACCGGCCCGTCATTGCCTTCGAGCGCCAGCTCGCCGCACGTCGGCAACTCGAACGCCCCTCAGAGGGGGCCAGCGCGCTGGTCTCCCGCTTGTCCGAGCGGGTGGTCAGCGGCGGTGCGTCTGAGACGCGAAAGGCCGCGGACATCCCCCCGGCCTCCGGCGACACGAGCTTCGGCAGTACCGGCGTGCGGCGTGGGACTGTGGGCAATGGCGCCGGTGAAGGGCTACTTCCCCCGACGGCGGCGGTCAAGCTTCGCCCCTTCCGGATGCCCACTCCCGCCGTCATCGTCGCAGAGCCGAGCATCGAGGCGAGCGCCCCATCGGCCCACCCGTCGGCTCCGGTCGAGCGCCCGATCGTCATCGGTGACGACGACATCCCGGACCTCCCGAGCGATTGGACGCCCCGCCAGTGAATGACACTACGGCGACTACGTCGAGCCCGTCCGAGGTCGACCTCCTGGTCGACGTCTACGACGACCGCAAGGTCCGTATCGAGTTCCGACTCTACCGGCTCGGAGACGCCACACGAGCCAAGGTGACCGTGTCAGGCTCCGGGACGATGGAAGGGGCGCACGCGCTCGTCGCGTTCCTCGACAAGGCCGTGGCCAAAGCGACCGCCGACAAGACGTCCGCCATGGTCTTCCTGGCCGCGGTCGAGTCGACGCCGATCCGCGCGCAGTTCCTGCTGGGGAAGTGGCTGATCGGGAACAAGCAGCGCGTCGGCCAGGTCTCGGTCGTGGGGGCCAAGGCCTGGGAGCGCAAGCTGGCGAGCGCCGTCGCGGCCATCGCCAACTTCAAGCACATCGCCTTTCACGAGACTGAAGTGGCCGGCAACACCTTCCTCGGCTGGCAGACGCGCTGACCCGCTCTCTCGCCGCCCCCTATACTGCCGAAGTCAATGCGGGCACGATGCCCCCTGCCGACGACACTTCCTCCGTCGGCGAAGGTGGGCCTTGGTGACGACGGACGACGGGAGCCACGCGCTCCGGATCTGGGAGCGCTTTCACGTCCGTTTGACCGCCGTCTACGCGCTCGCGGTGGCCACCGTGCTCGGTGTCGTGGCCGTGTGGCAGATCCGGACGGGGCGCGAAGCTGCGGTGACCGCGCTCCGCAGCCAGCTCGTCGCGATCGCCGTCAGCGTCGCGTCGAGCGTCTCTCCCGACATCGTACGGGGCGCCTCACCTCGGGAGCGCGACGCGCTCGAACGACGACTCCGGGACGTCGGCGTGTCGCTACCGGATCTTCGCTCCATTTACGTCCTGCGCCCTACGGGCCTCAGCGGCGCGTTCGCGTTCGTCGCCGATTGGGACCGGCGCATCGCGCCGCAGCCTTGGGACACGGCCTACGACGCCTCCGAGGTGCCCGTCCTGATCGCGGCGCTGAACGGGCCCCAGTCGGAGCCGGAGCCGGTGGCCGACGCCTTCGGGGTGACGCTATCCGGGTATGCGCCAGTCCGAGCGGCGGGCGACGGCCCCGCCCTCGCGATCGTCGGCGTGGACGTGGACGCGGGGCGCGTCGACGAGCTCGAACGGGACGCCATGCTCGCGTCCAGTGTCGCGTTCGGGAGCGCGGCGCTGCTATTGGCCCTCGCCGCCCTCATCGCCGGTCGTATGCTCCGCGGCCCGCTCGAACGGGTGATGGACGCGACGACGGCCCTGTCGCGAGGACAGCTCCGGGCGCGGGTGGATCTTCACGGTCGTCGCGACGAGTTCGGCATTCTCGGCGACCACTTCGACGCGATGGCGGCCGGACTCGAAGAGCGGGAGTTTCTTCGCCTGACCTTCGGTCGTTTCGTCTCGCCCGACGTGGCGAGGAAGCTCCTCTCCGACAAGGGCTCGCTGCAGCTCGGCGGTGAGGAGCGTGAAGTCACGGTCCTCTTCTCGGACCTCGCCGGCTACTCGACCGTCGCCGAAACGCTGGCGCCGACCGACGTCGTCCGCATGCTGAACGACTACGTCGGCGTCATGAACACGGTCATCGCCGCACACGACGGGTGCGTGATCGAGTTCTTTGGAGACGGGATCCTCGCAGTCTTCGGAGCGCCCGCCGATCTCCCCGGCCACGCCGAGGCCGGCGTACGTTGTGCGCGTGGGATGCGGGGCGCCCTCCGCGAGCTGAACGACCGGTGGCGAAAGGAGGGCGCCGGCTGGCTCAAGGCCGGCGATCTCAGCGCCCGCATCGGCGTGCACACGGGCCGCGTCGTCGCCGGCAACATGGGCAGCGAGCTACGAATGAAATACGCCGTCATCGGCGACACCGTGAACGTCGCGGCACGGCTCGAACAGCTCAACAAAGAACTCGGCACCTCCATCCTCGCCTCCTCGGAGACGTGGGCGGCGCTATCGCCCGGGCTGCAGGACGAGCTCACTGCACGCGGCAGTTCGCTCGTCAAAGGCCGCCAGTCGGAAGTGACCCTCTATGCCGCGTGACGGCAGCCGATCCGACGTCTACCGGTAACGATTCGAGGGCGACCAGCCGAGCCAGGCGTGGTCATTCTGGACGAAGGCGCCAGGCTTTCGACGGAGCAGCTCGCGAGCCGCGGCCTCGAGTCGTTCAGGGCCGAGCACGGTGTGCTCTTCGAGCTCCTTTGCTTGACCAACCGCGGGCACGTTCCGCATACCGACGACGTGCGAGAGCACCCCTTCGAGGTGCTCGTGGACGGTGCCCTGAACCTCTCGCCCGAAGCTGGCGAAGGTGCGGTCCGCGTGCGCCACGAGGAGGCGCCCCGTCTCGCGGACCGAGCCGATGACGGCGTCGACGTCCCACGGCGACAAGGTGCGCAGATCGATGACGGTGACCGAGTAGCCGTCGCGCGCGAGCGCGTCCGCCACATCCACCGCGTCGAGCGCGGCGAGGCCGTAGGACACGATGGTGAGGTCGCGGCCGCGACGGCGCACCGCCGCTTTGCCGAAGGGGATTCGGAAGTCCTCGACGAGGGCCATGTCGTCGATGTCGAGCAGGGACTCACCGCTGCGGCGGCGCCATGCCTTGCACTCCTCGGGGGTAGGTTCGCCCGGCAGGCGCGGGCCGCCGCTACGACGATAGAGCACCTTCGGTTCGAGCATGAGCACGGGGCCGGGGTAGTCCGCCGCCTGCCTCAAGAGGCCATAGGCGTCGAAAGGCGTCGAGGGACAGCAGATGATCCAGCCCTGCACCGGCGTGAAGTACCCGTCGACCGACATCGAATGGTAGAGCGCGCCGCCTTGTACCGGATCGACCGGCGTTCGGAGCGTGATGTTCAACGGGAGCTGACCACCGCTGCCCCAGTACGTATTGCCGATGTGGACGAGCCAGTGGAGCGTGTTCAGCGAGTAGTCGCCGAACTGGATCTCCGGGATCGTTCGGAGCGCCGCGTGGTGTGCCGCGCCGGCGGCGGTGCCCACGATGAGCGGTTCGTTGATCGGTGCGTTGGTCACGAGCGCCGGGTGACGGCTGGCCAGACCGCGAGTCACTTTGAACACGCCGCCCTTGTCACCGGCGATGTCTTGACCCCAGAGCAGCGTGTTCCCTTCATCGACGATGCGGTGGAGCGCGAGGTTCAACGCCTCGTTGATCTGGATGGTGCTGGTCCCGGTGTGGGCGGGCTCGCTGGCACGTGGCTCCGGAGGACGCTGGTGTCGGAACTCGTCGCCCGGGTTCGGCGCGGGCTCCTTGCGCACCCGGTCGAGGACCTCACGGACTGCTGCCACCTCTTCCTCCATGAAGGCCCCGAGGATGTGGTCACCGAGGTAGTCGCGACCGGACGCGTCCTCGCGGCGGCGAAAAACGGCGGACGGCGGGATGACACCGGAGTCGCAGAGCCACTCGCCGAAGCGGATGAGGGGATCGGGGCGGCCGTACTCGAACGCCGCGCCGTCGCTGGAGGAGTGCCCGCGCAGCCGTGGCACGTGAACGTGAACGAGTACGGGGGCTTGCGACGCTTCGGCGTAACGAAGCGCCGACAAGGTGCCGCCATAGACCTGGTCGAAGTCGGTCCCGTCGAGCTCGATGAACCCGGCGCCGAACGCGCTCGCGTAGGACTCGAAGTCTTTGATTCCGCGTCCCTCGGAGGGCTTCACGCTGATGGCGATCTCGTTGTCGGTGACGATGACGACGAGCGGCAGGCGCCATAACGCGCTGGCGACGAAGGCCTCGTGAAAATCCGAGGTGCTCGTGGTGCCGTCGCCACAGACCGTGACCGTGGCCCGATTCAGCCCGAGGGCGCGGTTGCCTCGCGCGTATCCCGCCGCTTTTCCGAGGTTCATGCCCAGCGGGCTCTGCACCGGCATGATGCCGAGGCCCGGGAGGGACAGGTGCATGACCATCTGCCGACCCGCCGTCATGTCGTCGGTCGCACGACAGAGGGCCTGCCGGAAGTAGGCCAGGGTCGGATCGGGGTGCCCACGGAGTCCCGCCAGGAGCAGGGCCAGCGTGTCGCTGCGATAATGCGGAAAGAGCGCCGTGCGAGACGGGGTCGCCTCGGACTTATCGACCGCCGGTGCAGAGTCTCGGTCGTGGCCTTCTTGGTCGTAACGGTGAATAGCGAGCGCCGTGGCCGCGCCGTGCACCTCTTCCCCCGGCCCCCCGATCCAGAATCGAACCGCGCCTTTACGCATCTCGAGTACGCACTGGGTCACCGACGCACGCACTCGGAGTGCCGCGCGATATCCCGTCACGTAGTCCTGAGGCGGCGGGAGCTCGCGGACCGTCTCCCAGGACGGCACGGGCCGACCTGCAGGGAAGCCAGTCGGGGTCACGTCGACGCTGGGGGCTCGGTGGGTCTTCAAAGTCGGTGCTCCCCACGGTTCGAGAGGCTGGTCTTGGACGGGGCGAGGATCCCCGTCGAGCACGGACCCGGCGGCGGCAGCAGCGCCGACGCCAGTGGGCTCCGAGTTCGGCCAAGGCGACTCCCAGGCCCCAAACGGCGCGGGTTATAGACCGTAGGGTCGCGTGGTTCAACCCCGATCGGCGCTCCGATGCCCGACTTGGGATGGGTTTGGAGGTGCCCGCGGTCGTCTGATACGCTCCCGCCCGGCCCGGAGGCGCCACTGATGATCCGACTGCTGTCTTGGAACGTTCGGTACTTCAGCCACGCCACTCGCGGCATTACCTCTCTCGACCAAACGCAACGCGGTATCGCTTCGGTCATCGCCAAGATGGATCCGCAGCCCGACATCATCGCGCTTCAGGAGCTCGACGACTTCAGCATTCGCTCCGTGATCGGTCGCGCGGGCGGGCGCTCGAAGCGCGGCGAGCCCGTGTCCAACTTCGACCGCTTCTTCGAGAGCCTGAACCGCGAGAGCCTCGAACGCGGCGGCCACCTCTATCAAGCGCAGTTCTACCCAGCCCAGGGGCACAAGGGCGGGCTGCCGCTCTACTCGACGGGCCTCGGCATCCTCTACCGCTCGTCACTGCAACAGGTCGATCACAACGGCCCGGAGCCCCACGACATTACGCACCGGCGCATCTCGCAGCTCTCGAAGCTGAAGCAGAAGCGCATCTGCGCCTGGGGGCGCTTCCGCGACGGCGAGCAGGAGTTCGACGTCTTCAACACCCATCTGTCGCTGCCGGCGTTCCTGAAGCGGGCGAGCGGGCCGACCGGCGGGCGCTTTGGGGAGAGTGACAATCAAGTCAAGGAGATCGAGTCCCTGCTCGACTTCGTGTCGAGGACGTCCGACCTCGACGCGACGGTCCTCGTCGGCGACTTCAACGCCCTCCCCGGCTCGCGCGTCTACTCCACCGTGGCCGAGCGGCTCCGCGACGCGCACGCCACCCATATCGGCGCCCCGCCGGACCACATGGTCCACATGCACTCCGCGGGCTTCATGAACCTGCGTTATCGGCTCGACCACGTCTTCGCGGGCCGCCGCATCCAATTCCACGACTTTCACGACACGGCGCCTTACGGACGCACCCACCCGTGGGTCGCGCTCTCCGACCACTCCCCTCTCGTCGGCCGCTTCTCGGTGCTCCCTCGCGTCGCCGAGTCCCCGGTCGCCGGAGCGCCGACCCTCGACACGTCGACGAGCATTAGGGCGTAGCCCAAAGCCCGCTGGACGGGATCTGTCCAACCCGACTTGCAGGCACGCGCGGTAGCCGCTAGACCCTCCGCGTGCCGCTCACCGTCTACCGCTCGAATCGGGCCGAGGTGCTCGCCAGCCAACTGGCGGACGCGCTCTCGGCGACGTGGCCCGAAGACCCCTTCGAGGCCGTCCCCATCGTCGTCGGCAGTCGTGGCATGGAGCGCTGGCTCCGGCACGTGCTGGCCACTCGACTCGGGGTCGCCGCGCGTCTCGACTTCCCCTTCCCCCGGCCCGCGCTGCTCGGAGCCGCGCGGTTCCTCCTCGCCCCCAGCGACGCCGCCACGGCGCGCGCCGCGTTCTGGACGCCGGGCGCCTTCAGTGAACGAGGCTCCCAGGACGGCGGCAAGGCAGCGCCGGCCGCGCGCCCTGCCCTGACGCCTTGGGTGCTCGGGCGCCTACGCCACCACGCCGGCGAGGGCGCCTTCGAGGCCGTCCGCGACTACCTCGGCCTCGGCGCCCCGGTGGCCGCGCTGCCCGAACAAGCGGTCTCGCCGCGCGAGTGGGCCTTCGGGGGCGAGGTGTCGAGCGTCCTCGAACGCCTCCTCCACGAACGCCCGAAGGACGCGGTGGCGCCACCACCCGATGCCGATCCGGCGCCCTGGCTCTCGGTCCTGCTCTCGGAGTTACTCGCCGCGGATCCGGCCGCGCCGCCGCACTTGCAGGCGCGGCTCGACGCGCTGTCCGGTAGACCTCGCTCACGGACGCTCTTCGTCTTTGGCCTCTCGACCCTCGGCCCGTCCGACCGCGACCGGATCGCCCTCATCGCGCGCCATCTCGACGTTCACTTCTTCATCTTGGCGCCCTCATCGTCGTGGTGGCAGGACATCCGGACGCGACGCGAGGCGCGGCGGGATCGGGGTCGGGCGCGCACGCCGGGCGAGCTGGCCGACGTTGACGACGAGCTCGCCTCCCAGAACGCGCTGCTCGCGCTGAACGGGCTCCCGAGCCGCGAGATGCAGGCGTGGCTCGAGGAGGTTGGTTATGAGTCCGTGGAGCCCGACCCGACCCTCGACGGCGCGCCGCCCTGGCACCGCTTGGACGCCCCGACGGACCTGCCGCTCCTCACGCGACTGCAGCAGTTCATCGACGACGCCGCACCGATGCCGTCGCGCCGCAGGCCGGCAGACGACCCGGACGTGTGGCCCCGAGACGCCTCGATTCGTTTCCACGCCGCTCACGGCGCGCTGCGCGAGTGCGAGGCCCTCCGGGACGACCTGCTCGCGCGCCTCGCAGGCGACCCCAGCCTCGAGCTGCGCGACATCCTGGTGATGACGCCGGACATCGCGACCTACGCGCCGCTCCTCGCTTCCGTCTTCGCGCGTCGGGGCCCGGTCCTGCCGACCCACGTCGCCGACCTCGGCCTCCGCGCCACGAGCCCGGTCGCCGAGGCCTTGCTCCACGCGCTGGTGCTCATGGACGAACGCGTCACGGCGACACGGCTCGCTGACTTCCTCTCGCTGGCCGCCGTCCGGGAACGGTTCGGGCTGAACGCCGAGGACACCGTCGCGTTACGGGAGCTCATCGCGGAGTCCGGGATTCGATGGGGCTGGGACGCCGAGGATCGCCGAGCGCATGACCAGCCCGCGCTGAACCAGAACACCGTGCACTTCGGCCTCGAACGGCTCGCGCTCGGCGTCCTCATGCCGGACGGGGGCCCGCTCGACGTCGTGGAAGACGTCCACGGCCGCGGGATCGTCCCGACGCCGGTCGAGAGCCGCGATCAGGTCGCCCGCGCCGGCAAGCTGATGGCGATCTTGACCCAGCTCGACCGCCTGCGTGAGGCAACACAGACCCCAGCGACCTTCGCCGAGTGGCGAGAGCGCCTGAACCACGCCTTGGCCACACTCACGGCGATGCCCACGGGCGGGGCCTGGCGACGCGCCGAAGTCGACGAACGGCTCGCCATGCTCCTCCCGGACGTGCCCGTGGCTGACGGCGAGCCCCCGCTACGACTCGAACGGCGCACGGTCACCTCGCTCCTCACCGGCGCCTTCGACGAAGCGCAACGCGGCGACCGCCCCATCACCGGCGCCATCACCATCTGCGCGCTCGAACCGATGCGCTCGGTCCCCTTCCGCGTCATCGCGCTCGTCGGCATGAACGATGGCCTCTTCCCCCGCACCTCCAAGCTGCGCAGCTGGGATCCCTTCGTGAGGCCGCGCCCCGGCGAACACGATCGCCGCGTCGTCGACCGCCACCTCTTGCTCGAGGCCATCCTCTCGGCTCGCGACGGGCTCATCGTGACCTGGACGGGCTTCGAGCCGAAACAGGGCCGTCACCAGCCCGCCAGCGTCGCGATCGAGGAGCTCATCGGGACGGTCGCTGCACTGACGGCCACCGCGCCCGACGACCTCGTGACCCGTCACCCTCTGCAGCCCTGGAGCGCCGTGGCCTTCGACCCCGGCGCTCCGGCCGGCGCCTCCTTCGACCAGGCGATGGCCACCGCTGCTCGCACGATGAGCGACATCGCGTCGGGGCGGGCGGTAGCGGCGCCGTGCGGCCTCGAAGCGAGCACCCACGACGACCTCGGACCGGCCCCCGCCGTCGCCAGCCTCGACCTCACCGAGCTCGCGTCCGGGCTCCTGCGCCCCCTGCGCCTCCTCTTGCGCGATCGACTCGAGCTGCGCCTTGGCGGCGGTGACACCGCGCTCAGCGACCGCGAGCCTGTGACGCTCGACTCCCTTGAGACCTGGGGTATACGCGACCGGATCGGGCGGGCCCTCGACGCCCTGACGGCGGCGAGCCCGGGCGACGCGGGGGACCTGCCGGACGACCCCCTGGCCACTCTCGCGCTGGCCCGCCTCGCCGGCGAAGGCCTCCTCCCCCTCGAAGCGGGGGGACGGCGAATCGTCGCCCAGATCACGAGCGACGCCCGCACGGTGCGCCGCGACGCCGAGGACATCGCCGGCGTCCTCGACGCGCCCTTGCGACTACGCGCCGCGTGCGACGGCGGATTGATTCTGGTCGGCGATGTCCAGCGCGTGCGGCGGCTCGGCGACGAGCCCCTCCTCCTCGAGTGGGTCCTCGACAAGAAGGCGCCCGGGACCCGCGATCTCCTGGTCGCCTGGGTGGCCTGCTTGGCCGCGCAGGCCTCTCTCCCGTCCTCGGGTGGCCCCGCGGTGGCGGGGGCGCGGCTGGTTGGCCTCGATACGCCGGGCAAAGCGGATCTCCCGACGGGTGTCTTCCTGGCCGCGCCGCCCCGAGAGGCGGCCCAGGCTACCCTCGACGGGCTCGTAGCCCTGTGGGAGCTGGCGCGACGGCGCCCACTCGCGCTCTTCTCCAAGACTTCGCATGCGCTCGCCGTCGCGCTATCGGCAGAGCCCCCACCTCCCGAAGTGCCTTCGGCCTCGGCGTTGCGCAAGGCGCTACGGGCATGCCAGAAGTCGTGGGACCTGGACATCGGGGCCCCGGAGACTGCCGCCTTCTGGGGCGAGGCCTCTCTTGCCGACGTGCTCTCGGACGCCGGTCCCTTCGGCGCCCGCGCGCTCGCCTATCGGGTGTGGCGCCCGCTGGTGGAGGCCGCGAGCGCCGGCTCCGACGTCGCCGCGGCCTGGAGGTCGCCATGACCCAACATTGGAAAGGCGACGAAGCCATCGGGGTCGGCGAGGTCCTGCTGCTCGAAGCGAGCGCCGGCACCGGAAAGACCTTTCAAATCGCTCAGTTGGTCTTGCGGCTCGTCGCCGAGGTCGGCGTCACCATCGAGCGCATCTTGACCATCACTTTCACGACGGCCGCCACCGCCGAGCTCCGGGATCGCATCCGGCGCCGGCTCGAACACGCCCTGGTCGCGCTCGAAGACGCACCCGACGCACCGGCCGACCCGTTCCTGAAGCGCCTGTCGGCCGAGGGGCGACGGGCCGCGTTGCCGCGCCTCCAGAACGCGCTGGCGTCGTTCGACCTCGCGCCGATCAGCACCATCCACGGCTTCTCCCAGCGCATGCTCGACCTCTTCGCGTTCGAGTCCGGCCAGGAGAGCGGTCTCACGCTCCTCCCGTCGGTGACGGCGCTGCTCGATGAGCTCGTCGTCGACGAGCTCGCGCGTGTCTACGCGACCACCTCCGAGGCGGGGCTCGCGGTCCTCGAGTCGGTCGGCTTCACCCGAGAGTGTCTGCACGCGCTGGCCCGCGCCATGACGGGCGCGGTCGAGCCCGCGTTGACGGTGTCCTGCCCCACGGCGCCCCGCCCGCTCACGGTGCTGCTCGACGAGTGGCAACGGGACGTGGCCGAGTTCCGACTCTATTGGCACTCGGAAGCCGCCCGGCTGTGCCTCGACGCCGTCCGCCGTGACGCCGCCCTCCCGGCGGCGAGTACGAAAGGCAGCGGGCCCAAACGACGCTTCGGGGGCACCGCGCTCAATGCGGACAAGCTGTCGAGCGCCATAGACGCCTGGCTGGGCGTCAGCGCTGCCCAGGGCGGCGGCACCACCCCGCCTTCGAAGGTGGAGGCGCTCGAATGCGCTCGCACGAGCGCGCTCTCTCGCTGGAACCAGCCCACCCCGGTGAGCGAGTTCGAAGGGTATCCCCTCTTTGCCCGCTTCGACGCGCTCTGTGAGCGGCTCGACGGGCTCATCGCGGAGATCCACGCCGTCGCCATCACGGGTTTTGCGAGCACCATCCGCGCCCGCGTCGAGGCCCGCCTCGCGCGCGGAGGTCTGCTCACCTACGACGGGATGCTCTCGCGCCTCGCCGAGCGAATTGAAGCCCAAGGGCCCGACGGCGCGCTGGCGACCGAGATCCGTGGCCGCTACGACGTCGCGCTCGTCGACGAGTTCCAGGACACCGACGCCGCGCAGTGGACGGTGCTCCGCGCCGTGTTCGGCGCTCGGCGCCACGGCCGACGCCTCCTCCTCATCGGTGACCCGAAGCAGGCCATCTATCGCTTTCGCGGTGCGGACATCTTCGTCTACCTCGAAGCCGCGGCCACCGCGACCGCGCGCCACACGATGGGCACGAACTGGCGCTCCGACGGCGACTACGTGCGCGCCATGAACCACCTCTGGCGCGAAGGCTCGCAAGTCTTCGAGCTCGACGCGAGCGCCGGTGGGCTCGCCGTGGACTACGTGTCGGTGGACGCGGCGGCCGCCCCGTGTCGCATTCGGGGGCTCGCGCCGGAGCCGGGCGAACACGCACCGCGAGAACGGCGCGCGCTCGAAGTCCGCTGGATGGACAGGGCCACACTCGGTGAAGACTCGCCCGATGGCGGCCCGATCGGGAGGCGCATCACGAGCGGCGACGACGGGCTCGGGCTCGCCGCGCGCCTCTGCGCCGACGAGGTCGCCGTGCTCCTCGCAGGCTCGGTTCAGCTCGACCTCGGCACCCCCGAGGCGCCCGCATGGACGCCGCTCGAGCCAGGCCACATCGCGGTGCTCGTCCGCACCCACAAACAAGGGCTGGCGGTGAAGCAGGCGCTGGCCCGACTGGGCATCCCGGTGGTGACCGCCGCCACCGGACGCATCTTCGAGAGCCGCGTCCTCGGCTGGGTCCGGGCGTGGCTCGACGCGGTCGCCGGCGCCGGCCGTGACGGCCCGGCCCGCGCGCTCGCCGTCACGCCCCTCGTCGGCTGGACGGCGCAGCAGCTCGCCGCGGCGCTCGATGGCGAGGGCCTCCTCCCCGGGGGAGACGACGCAGCGGCCGACGCCCCGTCAGCCCCGTCCGCGTGGACGCTCGTCACCTCCCGCATCGCCGCGTGGGCCGAGCGCTGGGAACGCCACGGATTCATTCGAGTCTTCGAGTCAGCGCTCGACGAGTGCGAGGCGCTCCCGCGACTCCTCGCATCGCCCGGCGGTGAGCGCCTCGCCACCGATCTGCGCCACCTTTGCGAGCTCCTGCACGCCGAAGAGCGGCGCACCCGCGTCGGTCCCGGGGGTCTCGCCACGTGGCTCGCGGCGCAAGCGGCGGTCGACACGGGCGACGAGACGCTCGCCCTGAGGCTCGAGAGCGACGCTCACGCGGTTCAGATCGTGACCAACCACGCCAGCAAGGGGCTCGAGTACCCCATCGTCCTCGTCCCCTTCGCGTGGGCGCCGGGAGGCCGACGTGACGAGGGCGCCCCCTTCCTGTTCCACGCACCGGGCGCGACCGGGACCAGCCTCGAGCTTCGGCTGACCCAAGATCCCGGCCGGGCCCTAACGCGCGCCCTGCACGACGCCGAAGAGCAGCAAGAAGAGCTGCGCCTCCTCTACGTCGCCTTGACGCGAGCCCGTCACCACGCCGTCGTCTGGTATGGCCCGATCGGCCAAGCGGGTGGGAAGACGGGCGCCAGCGCGCTCGGCCGCCTCCTGCTGCGAGGCGACGCGACCGGCCTCGCCGCCGCAGACGCGTGCCCGGAGTTCATCGGCATCAAGGGGAACGCCCTCCTCGCCCAGGACGCCGTCGCCACCGAGTGTTTCGACCGACTCGACGCACTCGCGGCGCGCTCGGAGGGCACGATCGGGTGGACCTTGGCCTCGCTCGCGACCGGCGCCACGCCGTGGAACCCGTCGGCCGCGTCGGGAGCGCCCCCGACCATCGAAGCGCGCCTTTGGCCCGCATCGCGATCCCTCTTCAGCGAGTGGCAGATCGCGAGCTTCACGAGCCTCGCTCGGCGCGCCCCCCACCTCTTCTTGGACGCGGGCTCAGAGGAGCCGCGACGCGACGCCGATGCCAGCCTCGACGCCGTGCGGGACGCGCTCGAGCCCGAACGCCCCGGCGCCGACACCCCGCTCGTCAGCGCGTGGCCCGTGGTCGAGCCCGAGAGCGCTCGCGCCCTTGCCGATGACACCCCGCTGCCGCTCGGGGGCCTCATCGGCGGCGCCGACACGGGAACCTGGATCCACAGCGTCTTCGAGCACTTGGACTTCAAGACGGGGTGCGCCCGTGACGGCCGCTCGCTCGAAGCCCTGGTCACGAGCTCCCGTACCCGCGCCGGCTTGCCGACGGACGACGAGCAGTGCGCCTTGGTCACCGCCGCGGTCCCCGCCATCCTGGCCACGCCCCTCGGGGGCACGAGCGGGGCGCCGGTGCTCTCCACGGACTTCTGCTTGAGCCATCTCGGGACTGCCGATCGGCTCGACGAGCTCCGCTTCGACCTTCGCCTCGGCGCCGGGCGTGGCGTGACGGTGCAGGCGAACGCCCTGAGGCAGGCGCTCTCGAAGCGCACCGATGACGGCTGGGGCGGCGCGCCGTGGCTCTCGGCCTTGCTCGGCCCCGAGCGCTCGCCGCTCGCCGGTCTCGCCGGCATCCTCACCGGATCCATCGACCTCGTCTTCCGAACTCCCCTCGAGTTAGGCGGACGTTATGTGGTCGTCGACTACAAGACCAACCGCATTCGGTCCGAGGACGGCCGCACGGCAAGCTCGCGCCGCCGGGACTACGCGGGCGACGGCCTCGCCGGAGAGATGGCACGCCACGCCTACCATTTGCAGGGTCTGCTCTACACCGTCGCGCTTCACCGCTTCCTCGCGGGTCGCCTCGGAGGGAGCTACGACTACGACCGCCACATGGGTGGGCTGCTCTACTTGTTCCTTCGCGGCATGGAGGGCGCTGAGACGCCCCGAACGCCAGAGGGCCACGCGTCGGCGGGCCGGGCGCACGGCGTCTACGCGGACCGGTGGCCGAAGGACGTCGTGCTCGCGGTCGACGCGGCCCTGTATGGGGAGGTGCTGCCATGACGGAGCTGCCCGTCTCGAAGGGCCTCGGGCTCCGAAACGCGCGTTTCGAGCGCCGCGCCGCGCCCTTCGTACACGCTGGGATCCTGAACGAGACCGATCTGCTCACGCTCGACTTGGTCGCGCCACGCTTTGGTGAAGACGACCCGGAGGTGCTCCTCGGGCTGGCTTTCGCCGTCCGCGCGCCACGCGCTGGCCACGTCGGCGTCGACCTCCGCGCCGTCTCGGGCCACATCGACGACGAGCTGGTCGCCAGGGGCCCCCGGGAGGGCCAGGAGCCCGTCGGGTGGCCGGCCGACCTCTCCGCGTGGGAGAGCCGTGTCCTCGCGTCGCCCCTCGTGGCCGCCGTGCCCGGCCCCATGCGGCCCTTCGTGCGCGAGACGCTCGCGGACGGCCGCCAGCTCGTCTTGACGCGCCGGCTCTGGGACGAGCAGGAGCGCACGGCCAGAGCGCTCTTGGCGCTCCAAAGCACCCCCGTCGCGCGAGCGCTCGACGCGGCAGCCCTCGAGGCCGGCATCGACGCGCTCTTCGGCGTCGACTCCGGGAGTGAAGCGGCGGCGGCGGTGAAGACGGCGACGACGCGCCGCTTGACCGTCGTCACGGGTGGTCCCGGCACCGGGAAGACCTACAGCATCAAGCGCTTGCTCGCGCTCTTGCTCACGGCGCTCTCGCATCCGGACTCGCCCCCATTCCGCATCGCGCTCGCTGCCCCCACGGGCAAAGCCGCCGCCCGAATGGCGACGGCGATGGGCGAGGACCTGCATACCCTCGCTGCGCCCGACCCGGTCAAGGCGACCTTGCGGGCGCTCGTCCCTCGCACGCTCCACAAGCTCCTGGGGATGCGCCCCGACGGCTCCGTGCGCCACGACCTCGCACGTCCCCTGCCCTTCGACCTCGTCGTTGTCGACGAAGCGTCGATGATCGACCTCGCGCTCATGCGTCGGCTGGTCGAGGCCGTCCCTGAGGGCGCGCGCCTCGTGCTCCTCGGCGACCGCGACCAGTTGGCGAGCGTCGAAGCGGGCTCCGTGCTCGCCGATCTGGTCGGCGAACGGGCATCGCCCGAAGGCGCGTCCAACCCGCCGCTCGCGGACGCCGTCGTCCGCTTCACCCGGTCCCGCCGCTTCGAAGACGCGCCGGGGATCGGCGCCGTGGCGGCTGCTATTCAACGCGGCGACGACGGGTCCCTTCGCGATGCCGTCGCCCTACTCCGGGGCGAGCGGGACGCCCCAGGTGAGACCCTCCCCGGCCGCTTGCGCGCGCTCGGCAGCGCCCCGGACGGCTTCCCGAGCCCCGAACAGCTCACGGCGCTGACGGCGCCCTACTTCGACGTTGGCTACGCGCGGGTCCTCGAAGCGGGGCTCGCCGCCTTGGGCCCCTCGGCGCTCGCGGACCCTCGCGTCATCGCAGAGACCCTCGCGGCGCTCGACGGGTACCGTGTCCTGGCGGTCCACCGGCGCGGCCCATTGGGGGTCAGCGGGCTCACGCGCGCGCTCGACGAGCGAGTGCAAGCGCGGTTGCAGCAGGCGGCCCACGGCGCCTTGCGCTCTGAAGGCCTCTTCTGGCCCGGACGACTCGTGCTCGTCACGGTCAACGCCTACGACGTCGGGCTCATGAACGGGGACGTCGGCGTCATTGTGCCCGACGGGGCCCTCGGCAGCCTCGCCGGCGTCTTCCCGGCGGCGGACGGGCGCACCGACTCGCCCCCGCGCCGGGTCGCGGTCTCTCGCTTGCCACCCCACGAAGGCGCGCTCGTGATGACGGTCCACAAGAGCCAAGGGTCGCAGTTCGACCACGTCGGGCTAGTCCTGGCGGGCCGAGAGTCCCCCATCGAGACGCGGGAGCTGATCTACACCGGCATCACGCGAGCGCGCGCTCGGCTCACCTGGCTCGGCGGATCCGGCGAGCTCGCGCGAGCCTTGCGTCGCCGTGTGCTCCGCACCAGCGGCCTGTCCGAGAGATTGCGCGCCCAGGCGCCCGCAACCGTAGAGTTTGACACCCGTAGTGACGTGCAAGACAAGGGCAAATCACGCCTCAGGTGACACCGTTCGGGTTGCAGCAGGCGAGCGCGACACGGCGTCTGTCTCGCCGGTCGCCACGGAGCCCATGACGTGAACGCGCCCTCGGACCACCCCGCCACGAACACGACCTTCGCGATCAGGGCCGATCTGCTCGATTTCACGGCGGATCCGGGCTTTGGCGCACCGGACGACGCCCCGGGCGTGCGCTACCGGCCGGACCACTGGCTGCTCGTGAAAGACGGCCGCATCGCGGGGGCCGTGACGGGCGATCCCGGCGAGGCGTGGGAACGCCACGACCACCGAGGAACGCTCCTCACGCCCGGCTTCATCGACACTCACGTCCACAGCCCACAGCTCGATATCATCGGCTCCTACGGGGCGGAGCTGCTCGACTGGCTCCGCACGTACACCTTCCCCGCCGAAGCGCGCTACGCCGATCCGGCGGTCGCGACGGCGGGGGCGTCCCGCTTCCTGGACGCGCTCTACGCCCACGGCACGACGGCCGCTGCGGTCTTCCCGACGGTCCACGCGGCGTCGGCCGACGCGCTCTTCGCCGCCGCCGAGCGCCACGGGATGCGGCTCATCGCCGGCAAAGTGATGATGGATCGGAACGCGCCCGCCGCGCTCCTCGACACCGTGGAGAGCGCCGAGCGGGACTCGAGCGCACTCATTTCGCGGTGGCACGGCCGGGATCGCCTCGCATACGCGATCACGGTGCGCTTCGCGCCGACGAGCAGCGACGCGCAGCTCGCCATGGCGGGACGGCTCCTTGCAGCGACGCCCGGCGCCTTCCTCCAGACCCATGTCGCGGAAAACAAAGACGAAGTCGCCTGGGTCGACTCGCTCTTTCCGGCGGCGCGCTCTTACCTCGATGTCTACGAGGGCTACGGGCTCCTCGGGCCGAAGACCGTGCTCGCCCACGCCGTCTGGCTCGACGACGTCGATCGCGCCCGCATCGCGGCGACCGGGGCCTCGATCGCCCATAGCCCCTCGTCGAACCTCTTCCTCGGCTCGGGGCTCATGGACTGGCGTGCCCTCGAGGCCGCGGGTGGGCGCGTCAGCGTCGCGACCGATGTCGGCGCGGGGACCAGCCTCTCCATGCTCAGGACCCTCGCCGACGCCTACCGAGTCCAAGCGCTGCGGGGCGTCCGGCTGTCGGCGTGGAAGGCGCTGCACGCCGCCACGCGGGGCGCCGCCGAGACGCTCGGGCTCGAATCCGAGATCGGGAGCCTCGACGTCGGCGCGACGGCCGATCTCACCCTCTGGCGCTGGGCGGCCACTCCGGTCGCCGAGGAGCGCCAGGCCCGGGCGAACGACCTCCACGAGAAGGTCTTCGCGTGGATGATTCAAGGCGACGAGCGCAACCTCCTCACCACCTGGGTCGCGGGACGGCGGGTCTACGAGGCCCCCTCCCTGGATCAGTAGGGCCCGCCCGGCTCCTTCCCTTGGAGCCCGCGCGGCGGCCCGGCGTTCACGAGCAACCCGGCTCGGCAGCGAATCTTCACGGGCTCGAAGGTCACGCCCGCTTTGGACGCGGTGAGCACGTACTCGCCGGGCTCGACGTTGGTCCAGACGACCCCACCATCGACCGACGTCTCGGTGAGCCCCGGCGTCGGGAGGACGTCTTCGTTGAAGTAGATGGGGCCCGGATGCTCGGGCGGCGACACCGGGCCTAGCGACGCGGTCGCGCCCGGCTCGCCGTGGACGGTCGGGAGGCCCCCTTCGAAGTAACGCGTCACGGTCGTCGAGATCTGACAGCGGTCGGCCGACGGCTCGGACTCCGTGAGCACGGCGAAGATGTCGTAGATGGCGTCCGACACCGCCTGAAAGTCGCAGTACTCAAGCGCGACCCCAACGTGCCGCTGCGTGCCGAGCTGATTGCCCGGGAAGCCGTCTGCGTCCATGACGAGGGTGACATAACCCGCGGGAACCTCAGGGAGCTCGAAGCGCCCATCCTCATCGGTCACCGCCGAGAGGCCCGGGTGCTCGAGCACCGTGATGGTCGCCCCAGCGAGTGGCCCACCCGGCGGCCCAAAGATGCGGACGGTGCCGCGAACCGGCGCGGCCGGTAGCCCCTCGACGTTGGGATCGCCGAAGACGTCGGCGCTCTCGACGCGCGCGTCAACGGCGTCGCCCGTATCGACTGGCACGACGTCCTCCACCTCGACGGTGTCCACGAGTGTGTCCACCGGCGCCGCGACGTCGCTCTCGTCCGGGACATCGAGAGCCGTCACGTCGGGCGCCACGTCGACAGCGCCCTCCGCAACGAAGGCGTCTTCACAAGCGAGTGCCGTGGCGGCGGCGACGAAAGCAGCGGCGGTCAGAAAGCGCATGCCGCGACCTTAACCCGGCTCGCGGGTGACGACAAACCCGACCCGATCGGCGGTCAGTCGCACGGCGAGGCCCGCATCGCCGCCACACCGGCCGCGTGAGCATGGCACAGGCTTGGCCACGTCGTGCCGTCGCAACCGCAGACCGCGGCATCCGCGCTCGCCTCGGGGCACGAGGCCGGTATCTCCACGCATTCGCCCGCCGCCTCCGGAATCTCGCCGGTGGGGCAGACCTGACTCTCGATGGCGAACTGGCACAGCGCCCCTGCGCCGCACTCATCGGGTTCGAGGCCCAAGCAAATCGGCCCACCTTCCTTCGGGAGGCTAGCCATCGCGCACAGCCCGACTTTCGAGTAAGGTCCGCCCCGTATGCTGCTCAACGACCCGTCCTTGTACCTGAACCGCGAGCTCTCGCTCCTTGAGTTCAACCGGCGTGTTCTCGCTCAGGCCGCGGACGACTCCGTGCCGCTGCTCGAACGGCTACGCTTCCTCACCATTTCCTGCACCAACCTCGATGAGTTCTTCGAAGTCCGTGTCGCGGGGCTCGTCGAACAAGTCGAGGCCAAGGTGACGACCCCGGGACCCGACGGGCTCACCCCAGAAGAGGTCCTGCGGCGCATCCGGACCTCCGTCGAAGTCCTCGTCGCGGAACAATATCGCGTCCTCATGGACGTCCTCCTGCCCTGCCTTGTCAAACAGGGGATCGTGGTCCTCCGCCGAGCCGATTGGACCGAGGCCCAGCGCGACTTCTGTCACGCGTTCTTCGAGAACGAGGTGCAGCCCATCTTGACGCCGATCGCGCTCGACCCGGCCCATCCGTTCCCGCAGGTCTTCAACAAGGTCCTCACCTTCGTGGTCAAGCTCGAAGGGGACGACGCCTTTGGGCGCCACGCCGCCATCGCGGTCGTGCAGGCCCCACGCACCGTGAAACGGCTCATCCCGATGCCGAACGTCATCGGCGGCGCGCCACACTCCTTCGTGCTGCTCTCGTCGGTCATTCATGAGTTCGTTGGCGACCTCTTCCCCGGCATGACCGTTCAGGCATGTCACCCGTTCCGCGTGACGCGTAACTCGAACCTGTGGGTCGACGAAGAAGAGGTCGAAGATCTGCTCGCCGCCGTCCGAGGTGAGCTCCGCCGCCGTCACTACGGCGAGGAGGTCCGCGTCGAGGTCCCAGCGTCGTGCCCCAGCGACATCGCGCGTTTCCTCCTCGAGGAGTTCGAGCTCCCAGGCGGCGCGCTCTACAAGGTCCCGGGCCCGGTGAACCCCTTCCGGCTTCAGGCGCTATGCGACGTGGATCGCCCTGACCTGAAGTTCGCGCCATTCCAGCCCGCGCTCCCGTCAGAGCTTCATCGGCAAGAGCTTTTCGACACCCTGAAGCGTGGCGACGTCCTCCTGCACCACCCTTACGACTCGTTCACGCCGGTCATCGATCTCTTGCGTGCCGCCGCCGCCGATCCAGACGTGGTCGCCATCAAGAGCACGCTCTACCGCACCGGCGCGCGGTCGGAGTTCGCCGAGGCGCTGGTCGAAGCCGCCCGGGCTGGCAAAGAGGTCACGGCCGTCATCGAGCTGCGTGCACGCTTCGACGAAGCGGCCAACGTGGACCTCGCGACGCGCCTTCAAGAGGCGGCCGTCAACGTCGTCTACGGCGTCGTCGGTTACAAGACTCACGCCAAGATGATGCTCATCGTCCGTCGAGAGCCCGCCGGT
The DNA here is from genome assembly GCA_018780435.1 of Myxococcales bacterium. GTDB lineage: Bacteria > Myxococcota_A > UBA9042 > SXOO01. Next base: position 7,874 of record JADMJS010000637.1, on the reverse strand, counting down.
CTTCGACGCTACGTCCACCTCGGGACGGGCAACTACCACGCGACCACGGCCCGTCTCTACACGGATATCTCGCTGCTCTCGGCCGACAAGGTTCTCGGCGAAGACGTCCATCGGCTCTTTCAACAGCTCACGGGGCTCGGCAAGGCACCGAAGCTCGAGAAGCTGGTCGCGGCGCCGTTCCGGATGCGTGAGTTTCTCATCGAGCGTATCGACGCCCAGGCGGAGCGGGCCCGAAACGGCCTGCCGAGTCGCATCGTCGCCAAGATGAACGCGCTCGCAGAGCCATCGCTCATCGAAGCACTTTACCGCGCCTCGTCGGCGGGGGTGCCCATCGACCTCATCATCCGAGGCTTCTGCACACTCAAGCCCGGCGTCCCCGGGATCTCCGAGAACATCCGCGTCGTCTCGATCCTCGGCCGTTTCCTCGAACACGCACGCGTCTTCGCGTTCGGCCCCGACCTCGAGGACCTCTGGTGCGCCAGCGCCGATTGGCGGCCCAGAAACCTCTACCGTCGTGTCGAGGTGGCCTTCCCCATCCTGAACCCTGCCCTCCGAGCCCGCGTGATTGAGGAGTGCATGACGCGGCCCCTCTCCGGCGCCTTCGCGAGCTGGCAGATCGGCTCCGACGGCATCGGGACGCGCTCCCCGTCGCAAGGCGCGCGATCCCTTCACGATTATCTCCTCAGCTCCCGAGCGTCGGCGCACCAGCCGAAAGCGCAATCCGACCATGACCTCGAAAACGTCTGATTCCAAAGCGTCGGCGCCACGTTACGCGGCGCTCGATATCGGCTCCAACTCCGTCCACATGATCATCGCCGAGACGGATGGTCGCGGCGGACTCCGTGTCATCGACCGCGAGCGGGAGATGTTGAAGCTCGGCTCCGGCACCTTCACGACACATCGTATTCGGGAGGACCGGTACGCCGAGACCGTGCAGGTCCTCGGTCACTTCGCCACGCTGGCGCGTCGGCACGACGTCGCGGAGATCCTGGCGGTCGCGACCAGCGCCGTACGCGAAGCCGAGAACGGTCCCCAGCTCCTGGCCGAGATTCGGACCCACACGGGCATCGACGTCCGCCTCATCGAAGGCCAAGAAGAAGCGCGGCTCATCTGGCGCGGGGTCACGCACTCCGTCGACTTGCGAAAGCGCCGCGGCCTCATCATCGACGTCGGCGGCGGCAGCGTGGAGCTCATCGTCGGCGACGCCCGATCCGTTCAAGTGATGGACAGCCTGCCGCTCGGCGTGCAGCGCCTGAAGGACTTCTTCGGGACCAGCGATCCCCTCCCGAGCACGACCCGCGATGAACTTCAGAGGCACGTCACCCTCGCCGCCAGCGCCGCCATCGCCAAAGCTCAGCGCGCCGGCTTCGAGGTCACCATCCTCACGAGCGGCACCCTGCTCGCGCTCGGCCTCGCGGCGATCCGGGCGCGCGGGGCTGATCCCTGGGCGGCGCTCGACGGCCAGGTCGTCTCTACCCGAGAACTGAAAGACCTCTCGACTCAGCTCCTGGCCATGGATCAGCCCGAACGGCTCCGTGTCCCCGGCATCGACGAACGTCGCGCCGATACAATGCATCTCGCGAGCGCGCTGATCGTGACGCTGCTCGAGCTCCTCAAAGTCGAGCAAGTGCTCCTCTCGAACGCGACGCTGCGGCAAGGCCTCATCCTCGACCGGCTCGCGCTCGCCGGCGAGCCCCCTCCCCTCGACATTCGCCGTGACAGCATCGGCGAGCTCCTCGCCACGCTCTCGGGCGCCGCGTTCAGCGAAGCAGCCTCGTCCGAACGGGCCGCTACGTCCTTCGAATGCCGGCACGGCGAACACGTCGCCAGCCTCGCGCTACAGCTCTTCGACCTCACGGCGACGGCCCATAAGCTGGGCGCGCTCGAACGTGAACTCTGCGGCTACGCGGCCCAGCTCTCCGACATCGGCCGCAATATCAACTACATGGGCCACGAGCACCTGGCCTATCACCTGACGCGCGGCGCGGGGTTACGCGGCTTCACGACGCGCGAGGTCGACATCATGGGTCTCGCGGCGCGTTATCATCGCAAGGGCAACCCGAAGCCGCGCCATCATCACTACGCCGAGCTCGATCCGAACGATCGCCAGATCGTGAAGGTGATCGCGGGCATCATCCGTATCGCAGACGCCCTCGATCGCGGGCGCACCGGCGTCGTCACCCGCATGACGGGCAATGTGGGGCGCCGAAAGATCGAGCTCGAAGCCGAGAGTCAAACCGACGTGGCCCTTGAAATCTGGGCCGCGAACCGCCAGACACAGCTCCTCGGACGCGCCATCGACCGCGAGATCAGCGTCACCCGGGCGCGCGCCGCGACCTAACCCCCTCGAGCGGCCCTCCCTCCGTTACCCCCCGAAAGCGAGTAAACCCGTGAAGGTAGTCCTACTTCGCCATGGCCCGGCCGGCGACCCCGATTCGAAGCTGTGGCCCGACGACCACAACCGACCTCTCACCGCCAAAGGCGAACGCCGAGTTCTCAAGGCGGCGAAGCTCCTCTCGGAGCTCGTCGCGCCACCAACCCTCATCGCCACCAGCGCCGCGCTGCGCGCCTGGCGAACGGCCACCCTGATCGCCGACTCCAGCAGCCTCCCAGCGCCGGTGATCTGGCCGGAGCTGCTCCCCGAAGGCGCCGTCGCGCCGGTCACCGCACGGATCATGGCCCAAGCCAGCACCGAGACGCTCCTCCTGGTCGGCCACGAGCCCACGCTGTCGGAGGTCGCGGCCCACCTCCTGACGGGCGACCCGCATGGCCTCCGAATCAAGCTGTCGAAAGCCGGTATCATCGGCATCGACATCCGAAACGTGGGCGTCGCCGAGCCGCGCATCGAGCTCGACTTCCTGATTCCCAAGGCCGCGCTCGACTAGTGTCGACGGCGCTCTCGGACAGGAACCTCGGCCCAGAGATCACCGGAAACAACAGAGTGAGTTGGACCCGTGGTCCAATTCGACAACGATCGCGGTAGGACGGACCTCTCCGGATTTGGGTCCATCACCGGATGGCATTGGTCCGGAAGGTTGGCCGAGGTTCCTGTCGGAATGACGATTCGAAGAGCGGCCCCAAGCTCATGCAGGGCTCGCGCGGCGCCGCGGCGGCTCATTCCGTAGGCCGCCAGCCCCGCCACTGGGCGCCTTGGTGCCGCGGCGCGAGATCGCGCCCGAGTCCGGGCATGCCCGGCGCCGCCCGTTACGGAGGGATATAGCTGCAGGTGCCGGGGGTGCCGAAGCAGTAGCCGTTGACGCACGCCCCAGCGCAGTCCGGTTTCGCTTTGCAGGCCTTTCGCGCGCACGCGCCGGAATCGCATACGAAGTTCTCCGGGCACTCGGCGGCATCCGCGCAGGTCTTCGGGACGCAGTGGTGCGCGGCGTTGCAGGACTCGCCGACCTCGCACTCGAAGTCCGACATGCAGCCTGGCTTGCAGATGCTCCCGCCGTCGCAGAGGCAGTCGCTGATGTCGCTCTGCTCGCAGATGGTCGGGATCTCGTCCACGGGGCAGTCCGAGTCCTGAACGCACGTGGTCACCATGTCGGAGGGCTTGCACGCGCCGCACGGCAGCTTGTCGCCGGGCGCGAGGCAGATCATGCCGGACGGGTCGCAGTCGGAGGGCGTCGTGCAGGCGTTGACGCCGCGGCTCTTGCACGTGCCCGCGTCACAACGCGCTTCGAAGGAGCTCAGCTCCCATCCGATGGCGCCGTCTTCGGCGACCGTCTGGAGGGTGGCGCAGCCGCACTTCGGATATTGAGACTGGCAGGTCGCTTCCGCCGCCTCGAAGGCGCTCAAGCCGCTCGTCGAGATGCCCCACGCCACGTGGGTTCCGCAGCAGTTGATCTGGTGGAGCACCACGGTGCAGTCCTTGTCGACCGCGCACGCCTTGTCCGGCGTCGGGAAGACGTTGTCACCGCCGGGGGTACAGACGACGTCCGGGAGGCACGCCATCTTGGTGCAGCTCGCACCCTCCTTCTGGCCCGACTCGGGACAGATGCAGGTGTTGCAACCGTCTGCCGCCTCGAAGGACTCACCGGGGATGCACTTGTTCGGGTCGATGCACGCCTTCTTGGTGCAAAGGGCGTCGGCCTTCTTGCCGGTCTCGGTGCAGCTACAGGTGTTACAGCCATCGTCGGACGGGAAGGACTCACCCGGGACACACGTCGTCGGGTCGACGCAGGCTTTTTCGGTGCACGGCGCGTCCGCCTTCTTGCCACTCTCGGGGCACGTGCAGGTGTTGCAACCATCCGGGGCGTCGAACGACTCGCCGGGCGTACAGGTGTCCACGCACCCGATCTTGGTGCAGCCCGCTTCGGACTTCTTGCCCGACGGCGGGCACGTGCAGGTGTTGCAACCGTCGCCCGCAGGGAACGACTCGCCAGGGGTGCATTCGTCCGGATCGACGCAGTCCATCTCAGTGCAGCCCGCGGTCGCCTTCTTGCCGTCCTCGCCGCAGACGCAGGTGTTGCACCCGTCGTCGGCCGTGAAGCTCTCGCCGGGCACGCAGGCCTCGGGGTCGACGCACGCCATGTCGGTGCACGCGGCCTCCGCCTTCTTGCCGGTCGCCGGGCAGACGCAGCTATTGCACCCGTCTGCGGCGGGAAAGTTCTCGCCGGGAACACACGCGTCCGGATCCACACACGCCATCTCGGTGCACGCGGCGGTCGATCGCTTGCCATCCGCACCGCACGTACACGTGTTGCACCCATCGGGCGCTTCGAAGGTCTGGCCCGGGACGCAGAGGTCGGGATCACAGCCGAGCAGCGTGCACGCCGCGTCCTTCTTGTTGCCCGACGCGGGGCACTGGCAGGTATTGCAGCCGTCGGGAGCAGGGAAGGACTCGCCGGGTGTACAGGTGTTGGTCGAGCCGGCCTCACACGTAAGGCCCCCACCGGCGACGTCCGTGCAGGTCGCCTCGCCGCACGCCGTCGCGCCTAGGCACGCACAGGTTACGGCGCCGTCGCATGCACTCGGCAGTGCGACGCACTCCGTCTTGCCGTCGTCGGTCTTGCAGGCCGCCTTGCCGTCGCAGGCGCCGCTGCCGACCTCACAGGAGAGGTAGCCCGAGGTCCCAATTGGCGTGGTGCCGCCCCCCGAATCGGACGTCTCGCACCCGAGCGAGAGGAGGGCCGTGATGGCCATGAGTCGAGCCACGCTCGAACGCCCTGATGTCTTATTCACTTGCTCACCCATCCCGGCGCGTCCCGGTCCGCCTCGTGACGCGCCATGGCGGGTAGTGTCGCGCACGAACCCGGGTCGCGCAAACGGGATTGCCAGTCTGGGGCGCATCACCCCGACGGGCCTCCTTACCCACGAGCCGCCCGTCGAGCCTTCAGTCGGTGAGTCCTACGTCCGCAACGAGCCCTTCGAGGAAGGCCAATTCGGTCGCGTCGGCGACCGTCAGAGAGGTCGCCAGATGCCGCCGCCAGTAGTATCGGAGCGTCGCGACGGTGCGAAGGTCCCCAAAGCGCTCGTGATCGAAGACCGCTTGCTCCGCCATCGCGCACGCCGACGCGAGGTTCGCCATCCGATCGGCGATGGCGCGCATGCGGAGCGACGCGAGGGCCGCACCGGCCTCGGGCAAGGCCTGAAGCGCCTTACCGAGCTCGCGCAGGCGCTGACCACCCACGGCGGCGAACTCACCCGAGACGCCCCCTTCGAGAGCGGCAAATCGCCGTCCGAGGTCGCCGAGAAAGCCCGCGCCGACGCCGAGCCGCTCCATGTCGCGGAGGATCTGCATGTGGAGGGTGTTGTGCGTCCCCTCCCAGTTCTCGTAGACGACGTTGTCCCGCAGGAGCCGCGGCAGAGGGCTGAAGGACTCCATCGCGCCGTTGCCACCGAGCAGCTCGATCGCGCTGCGGATGACGGCGCCGGCCGACGCACAGGTCTTCGACTTGTTGAGGTTCAAGGCGACGCGGAAGAACGCGAGCTCAGTGTCGTCGGCCTGCCCGAGGTCGATGCGGTCTTTGAGCGCCCCGAGGTGGAGGTGACCCGCCAGCAGCACCGCGTGTTCGGACTGCATCTCGGCGAGCGTCTCCTGCACGAGCGGGTACCGGCCGATCGGCGAGCCGAAGGCGACGCGATGCTGAGCGTAGGTCCAGCCCGTCGTGAGCGCACGGCGCGACATGCCGAGTACACCCGACGCGTTGTAGAGACGACTCGTATTGATGACGTGGTTCATCATCGTCTTGAAGCCGCGCTCGACGGGCCCGACGGAATAGCCCACGGCGCCCTCGAAGTCGATCTCACCCGACGCCATCACCCGCGTACCGAGCTTGTCCTTGAGGCGGCGGATCTTGAACTCGTTGATGCCCCCCCACGGCGCCTCGCGGGGCACGAGGAAGAGGCCGAGACCGGCCGTCCCGGCGCCAGCCGTCTCGGGGCGGGCCGTCATCAAGAAGACGTTGGCGCTGGCGTTCGAGCAGAACCACTTCTCGCCTACGATCGCCCATTGGTCCGGATCGCCCGACGCCATGGCGCGAACGGAGTTCTGGCCGACGTCTGAGCCCCCCTGCACCTCGGTCATGAACTGGGCCGCGTCTCGGTGCGCCCCGTATTGCCGGTTCAGGAGCCCCGGTAGGAAGGTCTCCTTGAGGAAGGCGCTCCCTTCGGCCTGTAGTGCCTTGACGGCGCCCATCGCGCACGCGATCGGGCAGTTGTGACCGGCCTCGCCGAGCTCGTTGTTCATGTACGCGAGCGCGAGCGTCGGGATCGCCTGCCCGGCCTCGGAGAGCCGCGCGACGACCCCGGTCCCGTAGAGGACGCGCCCGACCTCGTGATAAGCGCCGTCATAGACGATCTCTTCGGTTCTGTTACCGATCCCGTCATAGCGCTCAAGGCGAGGCAACGCGCTCCGGTATTCGAGTCGTTCGACGACGGGCTCGAGGGCCGCCACCGCGGCGCCGCACTCGGAGAAGTCGGCCTTCTGCGCCTCGTAGCGTTCCGCGCCGAGGTGACGCTCCAGTCCGCGACGGAGGTCGCGATCCGACTCCCAGTAGTTCGTGGGCTGAGACGCCTTCCACGCCTTCAGCGCGTAACGACCGGCGTCCGCGGCGTTGTGCCACGCGTGGTCGTGCTGACTGTGGTCGTGCGGGCCGTGTTCGGCGCCGCCAGCGGCGACGGGCGAGTGCGAAGGAGCGTGAGTATGAGGATGATCGTGCGCCATGGCGATGTTCTGGCGCATCCGGCGCGGCCGGTCAAACCCGATCAGATGAAGCGGAGCAGGTTTACCTGGAGCGGGGCGAGGCCCACCTCGAGCTCCGAGCGGTAGCCCTGGCCGTCCCCGCCGTACTGATAGGGGACCGGGATGCTCGTCTCGATCTTCACCTGCTTCACGTGCCAATCGTAGACGTCCCCACCTTCGTAGGTGCCGTTCCAGAGCGAGGGCAGGCGAGACAACGCCTTGGCCATTCCCATCCGAATGGTGCGGAGCTGGAAGTAGCCAGCGCGTTGCGTCGAGTACGGCAGGATCGTGAGGCCGTGCCCGTAGTAAGGACAAGTCCCGAAGATCGTCGTCGTCATGGGGCCTTCGTAGAGGACCTCGCCACGACCGTAGGCCTTCACCGGTTCGCCACCACGCAGGATGTAGGCGCAATCACCGAGGTTGGTGATCTTGATCTCCGCCTTCGGGGCCGCGCTCACGGCCTGCCACATGCGGCGCGTCATCGTCCGGCCGAAGAAGGCCGCGAAGTACCCGCCAAGGTTCTGGAAGAGAGGGCGTCCCCACGCCGTCGAACCGACGCCTCTCTTGAGGGCGACGTAGTCGTTCAGGACTTCGGCGTCGATGCCCATGCCGGCGAAGGGGAAGCTGGCTCCTTCGGCCTGAACGAGCTGAAGCGGCTGGTAGTCGCTGGTCTTGGTGTGAACGAAGG
>JADMJS010000650.1 GCA_018780435.1 Myxococcales bacterium | reverse complement strand
GCGACGCTCGAGAACCTGCTGGCGCGCGGTGTCGTCCCCATCATCAACGAGAACGACACGGTCATGACGGACGAGATCACCGTCGGTGACAACGACCGACTCGCAACGCAGGTGGCGAAGCTGCTCGGGGCGTCCCAGCTCCTGCTCCTGTCGACGGTACCGGGTCTGCTCGGCCCCGATGGCCAGCCGATCCCGACCGTCGGGCCCGACGACCGGCCAGAGGACTTCCTGATGGAGGGCAAGAGCGCCATGGGGCGCGGCGGCATGGGCAGCAAGCTCGCGGCGGCGCGAGCGGCCAATCACGGTGGCATCGAGGTCTTCATCGCCAGCGGGCGCGACCGGGGCGTCATCTCGGCGGCGGTCCACGGCCGCCCGGTCGGGACCCGCTTCATCGCGGACAAGGAGCCCCTCTCCGGCCGCAAACACTGGATCGCGTACACGCTCCGGCCCCACGGCCAGGTGGTCCTCGACTCGGGGGCGACCGACGCCGTCGAACGCACGGGCGCGTCGATCCTCCCGGTCGGGATCGCTCGGGTGACAGGCACTTTCGGCGCCGGCGAGGTTGTGTCCGTCCTTGCCCACGATGGCCGTGAGATCGCCCGAGGCCTCGTGAAGCTCGGCTCCGATGACCTCCGCGCGCAGGTAGGCCAGTCCGGCCCGCCGGCCGTTCACCGTGACGACCTCGTGCTCCTGCGCACCGCCGAGGAGAGCGCGTGACGAAGGCAACGCCGCCTGGACGCAAGACCGCGGGGAGGGCCTGGCCACCGCTGCGAGCCGAGCTACAGCTCTCGGGAAGGCCAGGCGGCGGGCTCCTCATCGTCGACCCGGTGACCGGACGGAAGCTTGGACTCGACCCGCTCGGTGCCAAAGTCGCCTCCCAGTTGAAGCAGTCACGCACGGACTCGGAGCTTGGGACGACACTTGGACCGGGCGTGCCCGCCGCGGCGCTCCAAGAGCGACTCCGCTTCCTGAACGACCAGGCGCTCCTTGAAGGCCCTCGTGCGGTTCGACTGCGACGCGCCTACGCACAGCCAAGCGGGGGCTCGGCGGATGTGCTCGACCTCCCCTTCGCGACTGAAGACGGCCTGCGTCACGCCTGCCAGGCGTGCGGCAGTTGCTGCAGCGCGACCGACGTCGGCCCCCTCCCAGAGCCTGTCGTCGACGCCATCATGGAGTCCGACTGGTCGGACGAGCTGCCCGGTGAGACGAAGGAGACCCTCTTTCGGAACGTGGCGCCGCCCGGTGATTCGCGAAGCGTCTGGCTCACGTCGATGCGGAACGATCAATGTGTGTTCCTCGACGAGGACCGACTCTGCCGGGTTCACCGAAAGCTCGGCGTCGAAAAGAAGCCCACGCCGTGTAAGCAGTTTCCGTACGTGTTCACGCGGGTGGGCGATCGCATCGACGTGGGGCTGCAGATGGAATGTCGCGCCTTCGACAGAGCGAAGGCGGCGGCAGCACCTACTCGGGAGCAGGGCGAATCCCTGAGGGAGCTCATCCGTTCCGGCGCCCCCGTTCACTCGGTGCCCGCGGTGCTCGAGTTCTCGCCCGGCATTCTGGTTGGTCGTGACGAGCTCGACGAGGTCGAGCAGCGACTGATCGCGGCCGTCCGTGGCGTCGCGCCGTCCTCGGGACCAGGGGCGATCCTGGCGGCCTTCACGACGATCGCGGGCGAGTTTGGGCGTCGCGTACGGCAGCCCATCGAAGACGGCGACCGCGCGCTCGGGTTGACTTCAGCACGGAGCGTCGCCACGACCGGCGAGTTCTTCGAACACTTGCGAGCGTTCCTCGACGAAGGCGCTGATGTGGCCGAGTCGCGCCAATTGCCGCATCTCGCGCGTCGTTTTCGAAGTCTCTCGGAGGCGCTGCCGCTCTGGGAGCTGGCCTTCGACCCCCGGATCTTCCGCACCATCGGGCCGGAGCCCGGCGAGCTCGTGGCCGACGTGCTCGTCGCCGGGCTCGTGGGGAAGGAGGCGCTACGGCGTGGCGTGAGCGTGGAATTGGGTCTCGCTCTCCTCGCCTTGAAGGGCGTCTTGATGGTCGTGCTCGCGGCGTCGCGGGCGCGCTCGGCCTGTCGCGTCCATCTCGTCGCTCAGGACCTCGTTGACAGCATGGTGCTCGCCAGTAAACTGCTGCGCGAGCGCGCCATGGTCGACTTTCTCGAAGACAGCGCAGAGACCGTCATCCAATCGTTCATCCACCGCATCCCAGAAATCACACGCCACGCAGGGCCTCACGCACCTTCCGCGTGAGTCGACGCCCTGCCGGGCAGGAGACGCTTGATGAAGCTCCCGTTGAAGCTCCGTTCCTTCGCCATTTCGACCGTCGCCCTCGCGTCGCTCACGGCCGCCACCGGCTGCAAGAAGGACACTCCGGCGCCGGCTACGGCCCCCGCCAACGCTGCCGCTCCCGTGGCTCCGGCGGCGACCCCCGCCCCGGCTGCGCCCGCGGCTCCGACGACCGCGCCCGCGGCTGACGCCGGCACACCCGAAGGCAACCTCCGCGTCGAGAACCTCAAGGTGGAGCCCGTCGCCCCAGGCACCGACTCGCAGCCCGCGGGTGAAGGCACGGTGGACACCGAGCCGCGCATCACGGGCGCCGTGGCCCTCGTGAACGACAAGCCGATCGACTCGGTGCTCTACTACGAAGAGCTCGACAAGATCCTGAAGCGTAGCGCGAAGATCCCGCCCGAACGCCTCGCGCGCATCAAGGAGAACATCCTGAAGCGCCTCGTCGAGAAGGAGCTGATCACGCAGGCGGTCGCTACCGCGACGATCGTGGTCCCCGACGCCGACATCGAGAAGGAGTTCGAGGAGTACAAGAAGCGCTTCCGCACCGAGGAGCAGTTCCAGAGCTACCTCACCCACGGCAAGGTCACCATCGAGTCGATCAAGGGTCGCATTCGCGAGAAGAAGGAGCTTGAGCTCCTCCTCGAGAAGAGCGGCAAGCTGGCCGTGACCGACGCGGAGATCGACGACTTCTACAAGAAGAACGAGCGCTTCTACCAGGAGCGCGAGGGCATCAAGGCTCGCCACATCCTCGTCAAGGTCGCCGAGAACGCCTCGAAGGAAGAAGAGGACAAGGCGCTCGCTCGCGTGAAGGAAGCCGAGGCCGAGCTCAAGAAGGGCGGGGACTTCGACAAGGTGGCCGAGAAGTACTCCGAAGGGCCGTCGGCCCCGAAGGGCGGTGACCTCGGGTTCTTCGGCCGTGGCCAGATGGTCAAGCCCTTCGAAGACAAGGCCTTCGCGATGAACGCGGGCGAAACGTCGGAGCCGGTCCGCACCCGCTTCGGCTATCACATCATTCAGGTCCTCGAGAAGCGGGAGGCCCGCCAGAAGACCCTGGACGAGGTCAAGCCGACCATCTCCGAGAGCCTCCGCAACAAGAAGTTCTTCCAGGAGCGCCGAGACCTCATCAACGGTTTGCGCACCTCCGCGAAGATCGAAGAGAAGATCGTCATCCCGAAGAGCGCGGGTGGCGACGACGCTCACGGGGCCCATGGCGCCGCGCCTTCTCGCGAAGGTCGTGCGGACGGCGCTGCCCCGGCTGAGGCGCCGTCGGTCGTCCCGGCGGCCCCGGCCGAAGCGCCTGCAGGCGAGGCTAAGCCCGCGGAGGCCCCGGCGGTACCCGCCGGTGAAGCCAAGCCCGTGGAAGCCCCTCCTGCTCCGGCTGGTGAGCCGAAGCCGGCCGAGCCCGCAGGCGGCGCCAAGTAGGTCGCCTTACGGACGACACCCCCGTCGAGCACTCGCTTGGCCGCAGGGCTCCCGAGGCCCCGCCTCTGAGTGGCCCGCGCCCCACCGCCAAAACAGGTAGCGTCCGAGTCGGACTACGTCCGCTTTGGCTCACGATCCGACTGAAAGTCTTTCTAGGCTTCACCGTCATCACAGCCGTCTATGGCGTTGTGGAGGTGCTCGGCTTCAGCCGGCTTCAGCACCTCCGGAAGACCGTGTCGACGCTCGTCGAGAACGTCCTGCCTCTCACCGAGACGATGTCGGAGGGTCTGCGGCAGCTCCGCATTTACCAGGAGGGCCTCGGCCAGCTCGAGGACCGGCTGCTCCGAAGTCAAATTCCGAAATACGATCCCTTCGGTGTCGTGCAGCAGATGCAGAAGCAGTTCAGGGCCATGCGCGAGCGCGCGTCGGGTGACGCGACGGCGCTCGAGCTGGTCGCCCGCAGCTTGCTCCGGCTCGACCAGTTGCTCACGGGTCGGGACATGCTCGACAGCCTCCGCTCGCGGGAGCGCCGGGCGGTGGACGAGGTGCTCACATCGACCCGCGCCGACGTGAAGACCAACGAAGACCTGTGGAAGACACTCGCGCGCGGATATGTGCGCGCGGTTGACCGAGGCCAGTACGAACAAGCGCGCGACCTTCGAGACGAGCTCAAGAAGATCGTCCTCGCGATCCGTCAGGAGCTCGGGGCCGCTCGGCGCGAGTTCCCGCGCTTCGTCAGCCGCGTCGACGTAGTGGCCAAGGCCTCGGAACAACGCACGATCTGGATCGTCGGCACCGCGATGCTCGGCGCGCTCGGCGTGAGCGTCATCGTCCTCGTGTGGGTCAGTTCGACGCTGAAGCCGATCCAGGCCCTCCGCCGTGGCGCCAACCGCGTCGCGCAAGGCGACTTCGCCCTCGTGACGGTGCCGTCGCGTGACGAGCTTGGTCAGCTCGCCGAGGACTTCAACCAGATGGCGATGCGCCTCGCCGAACGCGATCGGCAGCTCACGCGCCAGCGCGACGAGCTCCATCGCGCCGAGCGGCTCGCGACCGTCGGTAAGCTGTCATCGCAGATCAGCCATGAGATCCGAAATCCGCTCTCGAGCATGGGACTCAACACGGAGCTGCTCTTGGAGGAGCTCGAGCTCCTCGAGGCAGGGCAGGGGTCCCCCGCCGAAGCCAAGGCGCTCACGCGGTCCATCGGCGCCGAGATCGACCGACTGGCCAACGTGACGAGCCAATACCTCCGGCTGGCGCGGCTCCCGCGGCCTGATCTCCAGACCGCCGATCTGAACGCGCTCGTCCAGGATCTCCTGAACTTCATGCGCGAGGAGATGAGCCGACACCGCGTCGCACACGTCTTCGAGCCGGATCCGGCACTCCCGAGCTTCCCCTTCGACGAGGGGCAGCTCCGCCAGTGTGTTCTGAACTTCATCCGCAACGCGATCGACGCCCTCACGACTGACGCCGCGCGTACCTCCACCGGCAAGTCGGCGAGCGAGGCTCGGATCACGGTCCGCACGCGCCTCCTCGGCGATGTTGCGGAGCTGACGGTTCACGACAACGGCCCGGGTATCGCGCCTGACAACCTCGCGAGGCTCTTCGAGCCCTTCTTCACCACCAAGTCATCCGGCACCGGTCTCGGCCTCGCGCTCGTTCGCGAGATCGTCGCGGCGCACTACGGAGAGGTTCGCGTCGACAGCCAGGTCGGACTCGGCACGACCTTCACCCTGACCTTGCCCGTCGCGCCGACGGGCTTGCCGCCGTTCAGTGGCTCGGTCGACATGGCACCCGAAGGAGAGACGTGACCCACTCGTCGCCCGAACCGCATCCGCACCTGAAGAAGATGCCCGAGTCCCTGGAAGGCAAGCCCAAGCCCTCGGTCCACGACCGACCGGCGCTCCGAGGTGTCCTCCACCAGTGGGCGGCGTTCATCGCGATCATCGCGGGCGGAATCCTCACCTCCTACGCCGACACGCCCCACCAAGCCTTCGGCGCCGCCGTCTTCGCGCTGAGCGTGGTGATCATGTTCGCCGTCAGCGCGACCTACCACCGCGTCGTCTGGGGCCCGTCCGCGTACCTCTTGATGAAACGTCTCGACCACGCCGCGATCGGCGTCCTCATCGCCGGCACCTACACCCCGGTCTGCCTCGAAGCGCTCCCGACCGGCGAAGGCAAGACCCTCCTGACCATCGCCTGGACCGGTGCCGCGCTCGTCATGTTCCGCGCGGCCTTCTGGCCCAAGTCCCCGAAGTGGCTGAACGTTGGCCTCTACTTCATGCTGGGCGGCTGCGTCATCCCCTACTGGTCCGAGATCCAGCAGGCGCTCACCACCCAAGAGCTGACGTTCCTGCTCACGGGCGCTGTGGTCTATGCGCTGGGCGCCTTCGCCTACGCGACCAAGAAGCCCGATCCCTTCCCCACCGTCTTCGGCTACCACGAGATCTTCCACGCATGCACCATCATCGCGGCGGTGCTTCATGGGGCGATGATCTTCACGATGATTCACGCGTCGACCTGATCCACCGGGCCCACGGGACCG
>JADMJS010000423.1 GCA_018780435.1 Myxococcales bacterium | reverse complement strand
TCCGCGCGATCCGCCTCTTCACGGGCGCCATCGCTGACGCGGTCTCGGATTCGCGCGCGCACGCCGTCGCTCCGATGGTGGCCGAGATGACCGAGTCCTTCGCAGAGGGTGGCGCGGCCCCCGCTGGAGACGGCCCGGTCGTGCAGGTTCGTCGCCACAAGAAGGTCGAGGCCGAAGAGGTCCCGGCCGCCGAAGCCTAATCGGCCATCGGCAGTCGCCATCCCCCGAGCTCGTCTCGGGGTGATGGACCACGCCTCCGCCCTCCGGCGTGAGGCGACCCAACACCCAGCGCCCGCCGCCTCGGAGCGGCCGGCGCCTGCTATCTCCCATCTCATCCGCCCACAAGGGGAACCTAGCCATGGCCGAAATTTCCGCCTCGCTCGTCATGAAGCTCCGTCAGGACACCGGCGCCGGTATCGTCGATTGCAAGGCCGCGCTCACCGAGACCGCCGGCGACTACCAGAAGGCGCTTGAGTACCTGGAGATCAAGAAGAAGGCGAAGGCCGCCAAGAAGGCGGACCGCATCGCCGCCGAAGGCCTCGTGCACTCGTACATCCACCAGGGCGGCCGCATCGGCGTGCTCTGCGAGATCAACATCGAGACCGACTTCGCGGCCAAGTCCCCGGGCTTCATCGACTTCGTGAAGGACGTCTGCCTCCACATCGCCGCGACGGGCCCGCAGTTCGTCAGCGCCGACGAGGTCCCCGAGAGCCTGAAGGCGCAGCGCCGCGAGGTGTTCCGCCAGCAGACGATCGAGGAGGGCAAGCCCGAGAAGATGCTCGAGAAGATCACCGAGGGCAAGCTCGAGAAGTGGCTCAAGGAGATCGTGCTCCTCGACCAGAGCTTCGTGAAGAACCCGGAGCTGACCGTGCGCGCGCACCTTGAGCGCACCACCGGTGAGATCGGCGAGAAGATCTCGATCCGCCGCTTCGCCCGCTTCGAGCTCGGCGAGGGCATGGAGAAGCGCAAGGACAACTTCGCGGAAGAAGTCGCGGCTCAGGCGGGCGGCGCCCACTGACCGTCGTCGACCCCTGGGGGTCGGCACCCCGCCGGCCCTCGCAGGAGGGTGGTGGTTTTCGGACCGAGCAGGCCGAAGTGGTGTCGCGCGAGAACAGGGACGATGACGAGAGACGACCGAAGCGTACCCCCAGGGTACGTGAGGACGAATCGCAGACATCCGACGATGTTCACCCGCGGCAGCGCCAAGGCCGACGACGGGAGAAAAGCAACACCCTCCGCCGACCGGCGGCGCGGTGCCGCCGGTCTTGGAACACCCACGGTCCGACCGGAGAGCCCCCTTGGCTACGCCCTACAAGCGAATCCTGCTGAAACTCTCTGGAGAGGCGCTGAGCGGCCCAGAGCCCTACGGCATCCACGTCCCGACGCTCCAGAGCATCGCGCGCCAGGTCGCGGAAGTTCACGAGTGCGGGATCGAGCTCGGTATCGTCCTCGGGGGTGGCAACATCTTCCGCGGCATCGCTGGCTCCGCCCAAGGTATGGATCGCGCTCAAGCGGACTACATGGGCATGATCGCGACGGTGATGAACGCGCTTGCCTTCCAAGAGGCGCTCGAGCGCGCCGGCGTCGCGACGCGCGTTCAGACCGCGATCAAGATGGAACAGATCGCCGAGGTCTACATCCGGCGACGTGCCATCCGTCATCTCGAGAAAGGACGTGTGGTGATCTTCGGCGGTGGCACGGGGAATCCGTACTTCACGACCGACACGACCGCGGCGCTCAGGGCCACCGAGATCGGTGCTGAAGTCATCCTGAAAGCCACGAAAGTCGACGGCATCTACGACAAGGACCCGGTCAAGCACAAGGACGCCGTCCGCTTCGACCGTCTCACGTACATGAACGTGCTCGAGCGCGGCCTGAACGTGATGGACTCGACCGCCGTGACGCTCTGCATGGACAACCATCTCCCCATCATCGTGTTCGACATGAACCGCGAGGGGAACATCCGGCGCGTGACGTCGGGTGAGCCCGTCGGTACCATCGTCTCGAACGAGTGAGCGGCGTGCCGGCCACTGCCGGCGCGAAACACGACACCATCTCCGGGAGGTCCTCGTGACGTCCGGTGTGAGGGCTCCATGAAGGTCACGTCCCCAATGCAACTTAGTCGCTACATCCTGGTCGGGGCCGTCGCGGCCCTCTCGGTCGGCTGTGCCCAGACGGAGCGCGAGAAGAAGTCGAGCGCGGACGTCGTGGCCCCCGGCGATACGAACGCCACCGATGCGACCGACGCCACCGATGGGGTCATCGGCACCGACGTAGCCGATGGCACCGACAGCACCGACGCGACCGATGGGGTCGACGCCACGGACACCGAGACCGACGCGGATGCGAGCGACGCGGTCGACGGAACTGACTCGGTGGACGTCACCGACGGAAGTGACGTCACCGATGGCACCGACTCGTCGGACAGCAGCGATGTGACCGACAGCGCCGACGTCACCGATAGCACCGATGTGACCGACAGCGCCGACGTCACCGATAGCACCGATGTCACCGATAGCACCGATGTCACCGACAGCACCGATGTGACCGACGGCACTGATGTCACCGACAGCACCGATGTCACCGACAGCACAGACGTGACCGACGGTACCGACGTGACCGACACGACCGATGGCACGGACGTGACCGACACGACCGATGGCACGGACGTGACCGACAGCACCGACGGCACCGATACCACCGACGGCACCGACACTACCGACGCGACGGATGGCACCGACGGCACGGATGGCGTCTGCACGCCCGTGTGCAGCGGGACCGACTGCCAGCCCGACGGGTGTGGCGGCGTCTGCGTGTGTCCGGGCGATCAGGTGTGCGGGCAAGGTGGTGTCTGCAAGGCGCCGCCCGTGACGCAGTGTAATCCCGTGCTGACGCTCGCGTGTGGTGAGACCAAGACCTTCGACACCGGGTCCGAGACCAGCACGGACCTCTACGATCTTTTCTTCGTGATTGGCCCCTGCACCATTTTCGGCGACATGTACGATGGGCCGGAGTTGGCCATTCGCCTCGACGTCCCGCCGGGCACCCACGCCACCTTGAGCGACGACAACGACCAGATCGACCTCTTCGTACTCGACGTACCGGCGGGGGGCGTCTGCGAAGCAACCAGCGACACCTGCGTCATCGCGGCCGCGGACGGGCTGGCGTTCGTCGCGAGTGCGTCTGGGCAGTCCCTCCTGGTGCTCGACCACTGGATGGGCCTCACGGGTACCACCTCCGTCACGCTCGAGTGCTGCACCCCCGTCTGCACGGGAAAGAACTGCGGCGACGACGGCTGCGGTGGGGACTGTGGCCAGTGCGATGCGGGCGTGACCTGTAGTCCAGAGGGTCTTTGCCTCTCGACGTCCGAGGACGCGAAGCTGATCATCAACGAGATCGACTACGACCAAGCCGGCGTCGACACCGCGGACTACATCGAGATCGTCAACGTCGGCCCAGACGCCGCGACATTGTCTCACTATCGCGTCGAGCTCATGGACGGCGCGTCATCCGTCGCGAAGGCCTACAAGACCGTTCAGCTCAGCGACGCAGGTGCCATGCTCGCACCCGGCGGACGACTCCTCATCGCCACGACCGGCTTTGCCGCCCCACCGAACGTGCCAGTCATCTTCGTGGCGCAAGGCTCCCAGGGCTGGCTACAGAACGGCCCCGACGGGATCCGAATCGTGGACGACACCGACGCTGTCCTCGATTCCGTCGCCTACGAAGGGGCCACGCCGGGCGCCGGCGAAGGCGGCTCGTTCACCGTGCCCGACACCGAGGCCGGGAGCCTCTCTCGGTGTGACGATCTCAACGACACCGACGCGACGTCGAACGACTGGAAGTCCACGGCCACCAAGACGCCCGGCGCGGCCAACGCGTGTGGTGCCCCACCGCCGTCGTTCAACGCGAGCTGGGCGATCTTCAAGGCGAAGTGCGCCACCTGCCACACCACCGGCTCGAGCGGCTCGCACCAAATCGGGGCGTCGGTCATCGCGACCGCCTTTGCGAGCTCGCAGCAGGCCGCCTACTCGGTGAGCGGCTCAAAGGGCGCGGCCGCCCTCTTCCGTATCCAAAACGGCTCGATGCCGCAGGGCAAGGGGTGCACCGGCGACCCAGCGCTCGACGCCGGCAAGCCTGCCTGCCTCACCGCCGCCGAGCAGGCCACGATCAAGGCTTGGCTCGATGGCGGAGAGGCCGGGCCGACCCCGTGAGCCGGCGGCGCCTCCTCACCGAGACCCTCCCGGGCACCTTTCGGTCTTCGGTCGACGACTTCCACGTCGAAGAGCTCCCCCTCTACGCGCCGTCGGGCACGGGTGACCACCTCTACGTCACCATTCGGAAGCGCGGCTTCAACACACGTGAAGTCGTGCGGCGGCTCATCGACGCGTTCGGCGTTCAGGAGACCGACGTTGGCTACGCCGGGCTGAAGGACCGATACGCCACCACGACGCAGACCTTCTCGGTGCTGGCCAAGTCCGACGCCCCTCTGCAGGCGCTCGAGGATCCGGACATCGCGATCGTCTCGGTCACGCGGCACGGCAACAAGCTGCGAGTCGGCCACCTCGAAGGCAACCGCTTCGCGGCCCGCATTGCGCTCGGTGCGAGCGGGCTCGCGGCAGCGACCGAGGGGCTCGCTGTCCTCGCGCGTCGAGGCTTGCCCAACTACTTCGGTGATCAGCGCTTC
Organism: Myxococcales bacterium; assembly: GCA_018780435.1. Lineage (GTDB taxonomy): Bacteria > Myxococcota_A > UBA9042 > SXOO01. Next base: position 1,570 of record JADMJS010000423.1, on the reverse strand, counting down.
GGGAAGTTCGGCGACAACGCCGCGCTCGGGCGAGAGGTCCTGAAGAAGGGCCCTCGGGCAGCGGGAGGCACGTGGAAGGCGAAGCTGGTCATCTCGGCCCTCCAGTCCGAGATCTTCAACGCCGTCCTCGACCGACGCATGGCTGGACTCGATGGCCCGGGTGGCGACCCCACGGGGCCGAGCCTAATCGATCTCGCGCTGCTCGGAGACGTGCTCCAGAAGACCGGCAGTCACGGAAACTTCGTCTGTACGGCGCCGGACGTGGACGCTCCGCGTGTCACCGCGTTCGAGATCTCACCGACCGGTCCGCTCCCCGGCCCGAAGATGCGGGGCCCCGCCCCGGACTCGTTCGCGGCTCGTTCGGAGCTGGCCGCGTTGAAGGACGCCGGGCTCGACCTTCGAGACTTCGACCGGACTCGCTTCGCCGAGGGGGCCCGCCGCGCGTTGCGAGTGCCGGTCTCGGGTCCGTCCGCTGAGGTCGTCGGCGACGACCTGTGGGTGCACTTCACGCTCCCGCCCGGATCCTACGCGACGGTCCTCATCGATGAGCTGCTCGGACCTCGGGAGGAGCTCGACGGCGACGCCGACGGGTCGGCGCCCGAGTCGCCGCTCGACGGTGACGTCCCAGCAGCCTCGACGGAGGAGTGACGCGATGGCCGACGTCCCACTGAAAGCCCTCGTGGACCATCTCGACGTGCTGCTCGACGCGCCGCGTTTCGCCGACTACGGCCCAAACGGATTGCAGGTGGAGGGCCGAAGCTCGGTACGTCGCGTCGTCGTCGGCGTGACGGCGTGCCTAGAGCTCATCGAGCGGGCGGCAGAGCTGGGCGCGGACGCCATCATCGTGCACCACGGCATCCTCTGGGGCGGCACACCGACCCTCACGGGCAGCTTCGGTCGACGGGTACGGACGTTGATGCGCCATGACCTCAGCCTCATCGCGTACCACCTCCCGCTCGACGCGCACCTCGGCCTCGGCAATGGCGCGAGTCTGGCCCGCCGGCTCGGAGTCACCGAGCTCGCCCCCTTCGGGATGCACAAGGGCATGGCCGTAGGAGTTCGCGGCGTCGTGTCGCCGGAACCGGACGGGTCGCCGGCGTCGGCGGCATCGTTCGCGGCGCGGATCGCGTCGGCGCTCGGCGTCACCCCGCTCGTCTATCCCCATGGCCCCGCTGAGCTCCGTACCGTCGGCATCGTGACGGGCGGGGCCGAACGCGACATCGACCAAGCCGTAGCGGCCGGGCTCGACGCCTTCCTGACGGGAGAAGTCTCCGAGCCGACCCTTCATACGGCGCGGGAAGACGGCATCCACTTTTTCTCGGCCGGTCATCATGCGACGGAGCGATACGGCGTCCAGTCGCTCGCCGCGCACCTCGAAGCGACCTTCGGCCTGGAGTGCCACTGGATCGACGTGCCGAACCCGGCGTGACCGCGCTGGCGCGCCCTTCGGGCTCAGCGCTCTCTCTCGCTGATGCGTCCTCCGAGCACGTCTGGGCGCACCGCTTGAACGGCCTGCCATCCGAATGCTTGACCGACCTCGGGTCATCGGTATACCAGCGGGCCATCGATG
>JADMJS010000195.1 GCA_018780435.1 Myxococcales bacterium | reverse complement strand
TCTACTCCAGCGCCACGATCACTCGTCATTACAAGGTCTTCGACGACGCCCTCGCTGGCGCGCCGCACCAGATCCACTACAGCGTCAAGGCGAACTCGAACATCGCCATCTTGCGGCTCCTCGCCGACCTCGGCGCGGGCTTCGACGTCGTTAGCGCCGGCGAGATCTACCGCCTCGAGATCGCGGGCGCGCCCCTCGACCGGGTGGTCTTCAGTGGCGTCGGCAAGACGGCGGCCGAGATGCGTTACGCCCTCCAGCGCGGCATCCACGCCTTCAACGTCGAGTCGGAGGCCGAGCTCGAGCTGCTGTCTAGCGTAGCGTCGGCGATGGGCCTCGAAGCGCCCGTGAGCCTCCGGGTAAACCCGGACGTCGATCCGCAGACCCACCCCTACATCGCCACTGGCCTCCGGGAGTCCAAGTTCGGCATCCCGTGGCAGCGGGCCGAGGCGTCCTACGCCCGCGCCGCCGCGCTCCCGGGCATCCGCGTCGTCGGCGTCGACTGCCACATCGGGAGCCAGCTCACGAGCCTCGCGCCGTTCCTCGACGCGGTCGACCGCATGCTCGAGCTCGCGACACGCCTGCGCGCGGCCGGCCTCCCCATCGAAGACCTCGACCTCGGCGGCGGCCTCGGCATCACGTATCGCGACGAAGCGCCACCTCACCCGGACGATCTCGCGCGCGCCATCATCGAGCGCACCCGCGGCTGCGGCATGAAGCTCCTCTTCGAGCCGGGGCGCGTCATCGTTGGCAACGCCGGTGTCCTGCTCATGAGCGTGCTCTACCAGAAGACGTCGGAGGCCCGTCGCTTCGTCATCGTCGACGCCGCGATGAACGACGCGATACGCCCCGCGCTCTACGGCGCCTACCACGCCATCCGGCCGGTCCGCGAGAGCGACGCGGCCGAGGACACGGTCGACGTGGTGGGTCCCGTCTGCGAGTCGGGCGACTTCTTCGCCAAGCAGCGTGGCCTCACGCCCGTCGCGCCCGGGGACCTGCTGGCCCTCATGAGCGCCGGCGCCTACGGCTTCTCGATGTCGTCGAACTACAACGCGCGCCCACGGGCAGCCGAGGTGCTCGTCCGCGGCGGCCGCTACGACGTCGTGCGCGA
>JADMJS010000058.1 GCA_018780435.1 Myxococcales bacterium | reverse complement strand
GAGGTGGGAGCGATGCAGATGAGACTCGGGACATGCCAAAAGACCTTGCTCGCCGCGGGCTTCGGTGCCGTCGCCAGCGTCGCGAGCGCAGACGCCCCCATTGCCAAGAAGGACAATCAGGACGTCGCCCCGCTCGGCAACGGTGAAGCGCTGAACATCGCGGGCGATCACACCCGCTACACCCCGCTCGGCTTCACCCCGAAGCTCCAGCTCTTCGGCCGGGTCGAAGGCTACGACGGCTTCGTCGTAGACCGCGACGGCACCGAGTACGACTACGACGCGGCGGTGAACACCCAGCTCCGCGTCGGGCTCTCCCGCGACGACCGCTACGGCATTGTCCGCGTGTTCACGGAATACGAACACGACTTCCTCACCGGCACCCTCACCGGCGGCGGGGATCTCGACGGCGTCCACGTCCCGGACAGCGGCGGCTACGATGAAGCCACGCTCCGCAAGCTCTGGCTCAGCGTGTCGATCGGCCCCTTCGCCACCATCGGCGCCGGCTTTACGACCAGCCATTGGGGCCTCGGGCTCTTGGCCAACGACGGCGCTCACGGCTGGACGCCCGGCTCGGCCTACTTCGGCGACCCCCGCGGCGGCGACCGCGTCCTACGAGCCTTGCTCGCGTCTGGCCCCTTCACGTCCCAGCGCGTCACGGTCTTCGCGGCCTTCGACGCGGTTCGGGGCGACGACGTCCTCTTCCCGGGCGACAGCGCCATCCAGGCCGTCGCTGGCGTTCGGGTGGGAGACCTCGCCCCGCTCATGGGCCCCCCGACCACCTACGAGGCCGGCGTCTACGGCGTCTGGCGTCGCCAAGAAGCCGACGACGACCAGGTCACCGAAGTCGGCGTCATCGACCTGTACGGCCGCTACGTACACCGCTTCGATAATCGCATGGCGCTCGACATCGGCTTCGAAGGCGCGCTCATCGTCGGCGAGACCGATCTCGCGCCGACGCTCGATGCGGACGCCTCGGACGTCCTGCAGATCGGGGCCAAGCTCCAGATCGGCTTCGACGGCGGCCTCGGCGGTGCCAACCTCGACGTCATCTACGCGAGCGGCGATCGCAACTTCGATGACGAAGCCCAGAACGGCTTCAAGCTCGACATCAACTCCGAAGTCGGCCTCATCCTCTTCCGCCAAGTGCTGGCTGCGCAGACAGCACGGTCGCCCATCACCGCATCCAATCCGGACCTCGTCGGCCTGCCGAACGAAGACCTCGATCGCCTCCCGACTCGCGGCAACGTCACGAACACCGTGGCTTTCTTCCCGCGCGGTTGGATTCGTCCGGTGGACGGACTCGAGATCTACGCCGGCGTCCTGTTCGCGCTCAGCGAAGTCGACTACGCCGACGCATTCAACACCCGTATCGCGGGTGGTGATCCGAGAAACCCAGTGAACGGCGATCCCGGGATGTACTTCGGCACCGAGATCGACGCCGGAATCCGCTTTCGCGGCCTGCTCTTCGGCTCCGAGTTCACTCTCGGTCTCGAAGGCGGCATCCTTCTCCCCGGCAGCGCCCTCCGCGACGCGAACGGCACCACGCCGGGCGCACTGCTTGGCGGGCGCGCGATGGCGCAATACCGGTTCTGATAGAGACAGCCGGGTCCAGACCGACTGAGACCCCCTGGAGGCAACGCCATGAACAAGAGCCGCATCCACTCGCCGCGCAGGCCCACTTTCGGCCGCTGCACGTTCAGCGCCGCGCTCGCGTCGTCGCTGCTCGTCGGCTGTCTGTCCGAAGAGCCAGCCGGCATCGGCGCCTCCCCGGCCGCCGCCGTGACGGTGAAGTTCGACTTCTTCCACCGGCCGCTCCCGGAGCTGCCGCTGCCGAACGACGTCGCAACACGCGTCGACGCCAGCTCGCCGACGGGCCGCCGCATCAACGCCTCCATGATCGCCGCGACGCGCTACGAGGTGCGCACGCGTGAGCTCATCGACCAGCTCGATGGATGGGGCGTGTTCATGCCGATCACGGTGCCCTTCACCGGCCCCGTCGACATCGAATCCATCACCTCGGCCCACCCGCCCGATGACTTCGCCTTCGGGGACGACGTCATCTACCTCGTCGACGTCGACCCGAAGAGCCCGACCTTTGGCGAGTTCCAGCACCTCGACGTCGGGGGCGGCAACTACCCCGTCGTGCTCGAGGAGCTCGAGCGCTACTGGGACAACGATCCCCGCAGCGTCACGAACTCTCTCGTCTTCGAGGAGGTCGACGAGGACAAAAACGGCAACGGTAAGCTCGACTCCGGCGAAGACACCGACGCCGATGGGTTGCTCGACAAACCCAACTATCTGCCCGGCTCCACCCCGGCGGCAGACGACCTCGCCGGCCGCGCCGACGCGCTCATGACCTTCTGGGAGCGCGAGACCAACACGCTCATCGTGCGCCCCATGGTGCCGCTACGACAACGCACCACGTACGCGGTCGTCATCACGCGCCGCCTGAAGGATGAGAAGGGGCAGCCCGTCGGCTCACCCTTCCCATTCAAGAACCACGAAATGCAGACGGATGCTCTCGCCCCACTGGCCGGAGTGCTCTCGAAACAGGGACAATCGCTGGACGACGTCGCATTCGCGTTTACGTTTACGACACAGACCATCGAGTCGTCCTGGCTCGCAGTGCGTGATGGCCTCTACGGCCTCGGCGTGCAGAAGCACATCGGCGAGCAGTTCCCCGCTGAGCTCGGCGGCGTCGAGCCGCTCCTCGACATCCGGGACGGAACGCCCTTCGCGGGCCGCAAGAGCCCCTTCATCATGCACCACGAGGACTGGTCGGGCGCGCTCTCGCTCATCGCCAGCCAGTTCCTGAATGCCAAGCCGGGCTCTGCACTCCTCGAGAAGCTCGAGATGGGGCACAAGTACATCGACTATCACATCGTCGGCTGGTACGACGCGCCGCAGCTCTTCGAGCGCTGGCACCCGGACGGCACGCTCCGTCCCCTGAACGATCAGTCCTGGCCTGCGGACCTCGACACGAAGCCCGCGCCGGTCCGCGGCGAGCGCGTGTACTTCCACTTGGTCGTCCCTCGTAAAGAGGTCTCGGCGCGTGGCGAGGGCAAACCCGCGCCGCTCGTCATCTTGGGCCACGGCTACGGGGGCAACCGCTTCGACGCCGTCAGCATGGGCGGCTTCTTCGCCCGGCACGGCATGGCGGTGCTCGCGATCGATGACGTGTCACACGGCATCGACATCAGCGACGACGAGTTCGAGCAGGCCAGCGGCATCCTCGGCATGTTCGGGCTCAGCCCAGCGCTTGAAGCCATGGTCCGCAAACACCGCGCCATCGACCAGAACGGCGACGGCAAGGTCGACTCCGGGGTCGACTTCTGGACCGCCTACCTCTTCCACACGCGCGATGTCGTCCGCCAGAGCGCGCTCGACTACATGCAGGCCGTCCGTATCCTCCGCTCCTTCGACGGCAAGCGGAAGTGGCACCTCGACGTCAACGGTGACGGCAAGGAAGAGCTCGCGGGCGACTTCGATGGCGACGGCAAGATCGACGTGGGCGGTGACGCGAGCCTCAACATGTTCGGCGCGTCACTGGGCGGGATCATGAGCTCGATAGTGGGCGCGGTCGAGCCCGAGCTCGACTCGGTTGTCCCAATCGCCGCCGGTGGTGGCCTTGGCGACGTCGCGCTCCGCAGCATTCAGGGTGGCGTCCCCGAAGCGGTCATCTTGCGGATGCTGGGCCCGATCTTCATGGGCTCGTCGGAGGCTGGAAGCGACACGGTGTCGGTCCAGACGCTCATCCCCGACGTGAACAAGGAGAAGCAAATCACGCTCGGCTCCGTGCCGGGCGTCAAGGCCGGTGACTTCATCGTCGTCGAGAACCACAGCATCGGGACTCGCGCCTGCGCGTTCGTGTGGGACGACGCCGGCGTCCTTCGTTGGCGCACCGGCCTCGAAGCCAACGTCGAGGACAAGGTCGCCGTCCACTTTTACGAGGGCGACGCGATGCTGCTCGGCTCGACCGAGTGCGCCGTTCAGGCCGGCAAGACACCGCGCGTGACCTTCGACTCGTTCGGCGGCAACGGCAGCTTCCAGGACCGCCACTGGAAGGTCGGCACCCCTCTCGTCGCTCTCGCCGAAGGCCTCGGCTTGCCCCGCGCCTCTCCTCGAATTCGGCGCTTCCTTGGCCTCGCGCAGCTCGTCCTCGATGCCTGCGACCCCGCGGCGATGGTGCCCTTCATGCAGGAGCGCCCACTCACCTTCGGCGACGGCTCGAAGACGAAGACCAACATGCTCATCGTGACCACGGCCGGCGACATGAACGTGCCCGCCAGCACCGGAACTTCAATCGCCCGCGCCGCCGGTCTCGTGAACTACACCGAGAAACACCCGACCTACGGCAAGAGCCTGAACCAGGTACTGATCGACACCTTCACGGTTGAAGCGGTGCACAACCTGAAGCGCTTCACCGATCCCGCTGGCAACGGCGTCATCATGGACATCGAGAACTTCAGCGGCGGCACCGATCTCTGGGGTACCGACGTCCCGCGCCTCGACCCACCGCTGAGGCTCGGCTTCGACGCAAACGACGCGCTCAAGACCCCGGTCCGTGACGACTCCGGCATCTCCGCCGCGATCTTCCCCTTCCCGGTCCCCGAAGGTCAGCACGGCTTCGAAGTCCCGGGCGGCCTCATCGACCGCTTCCGGGATAATTGCAAAGCCGCGTGTGCCTCTGGCGAAGACTGCAAGTGCGACGCGATCGTCGCTGACGACAAGCACTTCGATGTCGGCGCCTACATGTTCAACTTGATGGCGCACTACGTGACGACGGGCGGCAAGTCCCTCGCGGACGACGCCTGCCTCTCGCGGGACGACTGCGACTTCATCGCGCCAGTGCCGGAGACGCGCACGTTCGAGTAGCCTGCCCTACGGCACCGACAGGAACGACGCCGTAAGGCCCGGCCGCGGCGGCGCTTGCTGCTGCAGGCGCTCCCGCCACTCTTCATCCGTGAGCCGTTCGACGCCGGGCTCCTCCACCTCGTAGAACGAGGTCGTGGGGCCCACATAGGCCTTGACGCCTTCGCAGCTGTCACGCGTGAAGACCATGACGTCGGTCCAGCCGGTGCCCACGTGTAGTACCGCGGCGGGCGCGAGTGGCCCGTCTTCATTGGGGTTCGTATGGACGTCGGCGATGGTCGGGTCGAACTCCGTGATCCCTTCCGGGTCTGCGATGAGCTTCGGGTAAATACCCGTGAAGCTCATGACGCAGCCCTGGGACTCCTCAGCGACCCACCCGTCTACGAGCGCCTGTTCGTCCGCATCGAAAGGCTCCTCGGAGAGCTGCTTCTTCGCCATCGATTCGAGCTTGCCAGTGGCGTCGACCCATCGGGCCGCCCAGTCCGCGACGTCGACCGACATCGCCTGGCGCTGTGCCGGCGTGAGCGTGCTGACGACCGCCGAGAGCCGGCTCGCCGCCTGCCCGAGCCGCGAGTAGAGCGCCGGATAGGGCTCGACGTAAGCGTCCGGGTACTCACACCCCGCGCCGCCCGTGTAGGACTGCTTGGCGTAGAGGATGGTGTCGTGCCGTAGCTCGGCCCAGCTCGCGAGGCTCGTGTGGAGCGACTTGTCGGCCCACGCCGCCGAGAGCATCGACGCCGGCGCCCCGACTGGCGCCCCCGAGAGCTCTCGAAGCCCCGACAGCCAGAGGTTGTAGACGCTGTTTTCCCAGAACTCCTTGCCGTGCGAGTCCGCGAGGAAGCGGATGGCGTGGAGCCCGCCCGCGTACTGCCACGCGTCGAGTTCGGCGCCGAGGTGGGTGAGCGCGTGGTTGTGGCCGAGCACGAACATCGCGTCGAGCGAGCTCGGCAGGCGGCGCATGGGCTTCTGGCCTTCGGGCGTCACGATGCGGTCGTAGACGACGTTGGCCATGACGTGGGAGTCGATGATGTAGCGCTGTCCGAGGACGGTGAAGGCGATCGGCGTGGGCGTGACCTCGGCCGAGAACGGGTTCGTCGCGAGGTAGTGGCTGCTGATGCGCTGCCGCCCGTAGGTCCCGTTCTCGAGGATGGCGTGGACGTCCGTCAGGTCACCCGCGACCTTGGCTTCGTCGAGCCCCGCCTCCGTCACGAAGGCATCGAGGCCTCGAAAGTCGAGGCTGTCGATCTCGCCCATGAGCGCGCCGATGAGGGCGTCCGCGGACTCCCAGTGCGTGCGAGCGCCGCCCGCATCGAGCGCCTCTCGGAGGAGCCAGGCGGCCCGGATCTGACGGTCGTTCCAGATCGGCTCGCCGGAGTTCGGGTCGAACT
>JADMJS010000030.1 GCA_018780435.1 Myxococcales bacterium | reverse complement strand
CCTGGCCATCGCGAGTCGAGGGCGATTTCGCGGCACCTCCCGCCGACGATTTGGGTTACATCGTTGCAACTCGACGTCGCGCTGCGCTTCTATCTCAAGGACTCGAATCTGGGTATGGCGGACGGGGCGCTGGGAGGTCGGCCGAGGAGAAGGCGCCTCGCCGCGCTGGGGCCGTACGAACGACGGGGCTCGCCTTGGCCGCGCGCCTCCGTCAGGATGGTCGACCCACGACCCGAAGGAGCAGCTCGATGAACAGGAACGCCGTCGCCTATCTCGGAACCGGACTCTTGGGCGCGGGGATGGTCGAGGCCATGCTCGGCCGCGGCGTCACGGTGTCCGTGTGGAATCGCTCGCGCGAGAAGGGGGAACGCCTCGCCGCGCTCGGGGCGCGCGTCTGCGAGACCCCCGCCGAGGCGGCTCGGGGAGCCGACCGAGTGCACCTTTGCCTGGCGGCCGATGACGCCGTGGACGCCGTCTTGGACGCGCTCTTCGCCGGGACGGCGGGGGTGCCCACCATGCCGATTATCGACCACTCGACGTGTTCACCCGCCGGGGTCGCGGCGCGTGCCGCACGCCTTGGGGCCATGGGCGTCCGCTTCCTACACGCGCCAGTCTTCATGAGCCCGCAGAACGCGCGCGACAAGGCGGGCACCATCCTGGTCTCCGGCGACGCCGAGCTCCTCGCCGATGTCCGACCCGCCCTGGAGGCGATGGCGTCCAAGGTGCTCTTCGCGGGTGAACGCCCCGACGCGGCCGCGAGCCTCAAGCTGCTCGGCAATGCGCTCGGCATCGGCCTCGTCGCGGTCCTCGCGGACATCTTGACGCTGTCGAGGGCGCTCGACCTCCCCTACGCGACGTTGAGCGGGCTGCTCGACACCTTTAACCCGATGGCGGCGGCGCGGGCTCGGCTCGACCGAATGGACCGGGGCGAGTTCGCGCCGAGCTTCACCCTCGAGATGGCCCGTAAAGACGTCGGGCTCATGCTCACAGCCGGCGGGGAGCGCGACTTGCCCGTCTTGGCCACCATCGCCGCCCAGATGGACGAGAGCCTCGCGGCAGGCCACGCCCATGAGGACTACGCGGTGTTCGGGGATCCCCGAGTGCGCACGCCAGGCGAGGCCGACGGGGAGGGGTAGACTGCGCTCGGGCCTCACCTCGGATGACGTCAACGATCGTGTGGCATGCGACTGTGTGAGATAGCCACGACATCGACGTTCTGGTTATCATCGGGTCATGCGTGTCGAACCCGCGCCCACCCCGCTCACTGCCAGTTCGCCCGCGCCGGCGGCGTCGATGGCGCGCAACGGGTCCGCCTCAAGTCTTCGTACTCTGGGATACCGAGAAGGTATGCAGGCGTTGGCGCCGAAGTCGGCCCCTTTGGCGGCGGCGACGCTCTCGTCGGCCGGTGATGCTTCCGCCGAACCATCCTGGACGCCCGCGCCAACGCTGGAGGCCGTCGCCGCGGGTGAGACCCTGACACAGGGCCACGAAGGACCGGCGGTTGCGTCGGTTCAGGAGCTGCTGAGAGTCGCCGTGACGGGCCGCTTCGATGCCCGAACGGCCGAGATGGTCGAGGCCTTTCAGTTGGTCAATGGACTCGGGAAGCCCACAGGCAAGGTGGGGAGCACGACGCTCAAGGCGTTGCGGAAGAAGAGTAGCATCAAGGGGAAAGAGGCCGAGCTGCGTGCCGACATCGTCGAGGTCGCACGCGAGGAGCTGGGAACTCGCGAGAAGGGCGACAACGGTGGCGACGCCCTGAAGTACCAGAAGTATTTCAAGCGTGGGCCGGAACAATGGTGCGCGGACTTCGTGTCGTGGGTCTACACCCATGCCGGCAAGAAGATGAACCAGTCGTCCGTCACTCAGATCGTACGCGAGCTCAAGAAGTCCAAGCGGTGGAAGACGTCAAAGCCCGTGCCCGGGGACATGGTCGTGTTCGACTGGGACGGCGACGGCCTCGGAGACCACATCGGCCTCGTGGAGAGCGTCGACCCGAAGGGCACCGTGCGCACCATCGAAGGCAATACGCCGCACCCGACGACCCGCAAAGAGGGGGTGTGGCGGAAAGAACGCAGCAAGTCCGTTATCTTGGGCTACGGACGCCCCTGACGGTCGTTCGCGGTGGTGCCGCTCCGGCGAAGTGGCTCGCGCGGTGAACCGGGCTGTGCCAAAGTCGGCGCCATGACCCTAAAACTCATACTCTGCACTGCGCTGCTACTGACATCGCTCATCGGCTGTAATTCCGACGATGGGTTGAACGGCGGTGGCGACGCCACTGTACCGCTTCAGGTCGACACCGATTCGCCCGGCGCGGACGCCGTGGTGCCGAAGCCGGATACCTCCGGTCTCAGCGATGTGGGCACAGTCGACGGGAGCGACGTCCTAGCGCCGCTCGATGCCGACCTCGACGTCGAGGTCTACGATCTTGGCCCTGCTCCAGACGGCGACGGTGTCGACAGCTACGCGAGTGGTTGCTACGCAGTCCAAGCCTTCGACGGCGTGAACCCGCCAATGATGCTCGTCGCGGGAGGGGACGCGTTCGCGTTCTCGGAACCGGATTCGCTCGGAGGGGCGCGTCTTCACCTTCGTGCGGCGGATCTCGGGACCTTCCTTCTCTACGACACCGATCGCCGCTATGTCGTGGCATCCAAAGACGCTCCCGGCACGCTGGGGCGGGTCGCGACGCTCGACTCGAGCCTGAGCCTCATGGACATCGACTTCGTGTCGCCGGCCGAGTGGACGCTCGAGGTGTCGGCACGCGACCCGGCCCGGTACCAGTGGCGGCATCATCAGTCGGGTCTGTACCTCGCCATGTCGGGGCTCGTCTCCGACGCGGCGCAAGCAGCGATCATCACGCTCCTACCGCGCGAGGGCTGCGTGGCATACCCGGAGCTGGGGCTCGACGCCACGGGGGTCGTGACGCCGCATGCGTGGGAAGACGGTTCGCTTTATGGAATCGCGGAGATACACGCGCACATGACCACCAACATGGGCTTTGGTGGCGGCAGTATCTTCCACGGCGCGCCCTTCCATCGGTTCGGGGTCGAGTATGCGCTGCCGGATTGTTCGCCGTACCACGGTGAAGATGGCCGCCGCGACCTCGTCAGCCTCTTCTACGACAAGGGCGCGGCCTTCGACATCGAGGCGATGATCCCGCTCCTGACGACGGGCGAGACCGAGGACTTCAATCACGCGACGGGTGGTTACCCGACCTTCGTCGAGTGGCCCAACGCGCGGAAGAGCTCGACGCACCAGACGATGTACTACCGCTGGCTCGAGCGCGCTTATCTCGCCGGGTTGCGCCTCCTCGTACATCACGCCACGGGTAACTCGGTGCTCTGCGACGTCGTCGTGGGCATCGGCTCGCAGAACGTGCGCTACGACTGCAACGACATGGTGGGCGTCGGGCACTCGATCACGGAGATGCGGGGCCTTGAGCGTTACATCGACGCCCAGGCCGGCGGCCCCGGAAAGGGGTGGCTCCGCATCGTCGAGAGTGCTGCCGAAGCGCGCGACGTCGTGCAGCAAGGCAAACTGGCGGTCGTGCTTGGGATCGAGATATCGAACCTCTTCGACTGCTACACCACGGATAAGCCGGGCTTCCCGGCCTGCAAGCCGGAGTCGCTCGACGCCAACCTGGACCACTACTATGGGCTTGGGGTGCGGGTGATCTTCCCAGTCCACAAGTACGACAATGGCTTTAGCGCCGGGGATGGCTCGGGCGGCGTCATCGAGCTCGGAAACATGCTCAACAGCGGCCATTATTCGAACTTCGTGGAGAGCTGCCCGGGGCCGGACGAGACCTTCGACGGCGGCGGGGTCACCTTCGGGGGGCTGAACAAGCCGCGCGAGCAATACGATGCCCCGCCGGTGGTCGACACGAGCGGCTTCGCGACTGATCTCCTCGGCTCGCTCTTCCCCTATCTCGCCGACATCACGGCGCCCCCGCTCGAGGGGAACTACTGCCAGAAGACCGGCCTCACACCGCTCGGCGAGACGCTGATGCTGAAGCTCATGGAGCGCGGCATGATTATCGACATCGCTCACTTGCCACAGCGATCCGTGGCGCGGGCCTACGAGCTCCTCGAAGCGAACGACTACCCGGCCACGAAGACCCACGGGCACTCGGTGGGCGACCGGATCTACGGCGTGGGCGGGCTCACGGGCATCGGCCTCGGCGGCTGTGCCCATCCGGAGCAGCCTCGGGCGCTCATCGCCGAGCTGGCCGGCCGAGCGGCGGCCCTCGCCGCCAAGGGCGCCTATGTGGGGCAGCCGATCGCGCTCGACCTGAATGGGTTCGCGGGCGCGACCGGCCCGCGCTTCGGCCCTGAGAGCGGCTGTGGGCCGGAGCAGAAGAACCCGGTCACCTACCCCTTCACGTCGTACGACGGGCAGGTCACCTTCACGCAGGCGCACCTCGGAGACCGAGTGGTGGACTTCAACACGGAGGGTCTCATCCACATGGGCCTACTCCCCGAGATGATTCAGGATATGCGTCTCGACGGCGCCAGCGATGCGGACCTTGAGCCGCTCTTCCGCTCGGCCGAAGCCTGGGTTCGGCTATGGGAGAAGGCGGAGACGCGGGCCAAGGCGCTCTAGCGCTTGGGAAGCTGGCGCGACGATCGCCGCCGGGTGACCGCCGCGACGAGCGCCAATAGCGACAGGGTCGTGGCGCCGAGGTGGCCGCCGGAGCCCGACTGGCAGCCGCCATCGCTTGAGGTCGGCGTCACCGAGACGTCATCATTGGCGGTGAAGTCGGGACCGTCGGCTTGGTTCACGTCGCTGGCGCCACTGGTCGCGTCGTCGCTCGGCGGGGCTGGGTCGGGCGTGGTGTCGGCGGCGTCGGGCGCAGCGACGACGTCGGGATCGTCGACGGGCCCTGCGTCGGGTGAATTGGTGTCGCCCGGGCCTGCGTCGGGCGTTTCTGTGTCGGGCGTACCTGTGTCGGGCACCTCGACGTCGGGGATGGGCTCCGGACCGCACTCGAGGGGCGCGCTGCTCGTGAACTCAAAGCTGTCGATGAGCGCGATGTTCTCGGCCTTCACGGTGTCGTTCTGGCCGGAGGTGGCCCAGACCTCGGCCTTGAGGACTTGGCCGTCGGTCCAGAACACCATCACGTGCTGTCGCCCGTCGCAGACGAGGCTCCCGTTGGCCTTCGGGCAGATCTCGGCGAGGGGGTCGACATTGGAGGGGCCGAGCTTGAAGGGCGCGAGGCTGAGACCACCCGCGGCGCCGGTGACGACGTAAGTAGTCCCGCCGCTCTCGACCGGATCCCCCTGATCGGGGTGGAGCGGATCGTACTTCATCGGCACGAAGCGTTGGTAGTAGTTGCCGCGGCCCTGGAGCACGAGGTCGACCGCGTGTTTGTCGAAGACGGGCACCAGGAGCTCGTTGTGGTCGACTTCGTTGGCCTTCGCGCCGACCGGGAAGATGCCGGACTGTCCGGAGGCGCTGTAGGCCGGCCGGTGCATCGCGACGATGGTGAAACGGCGCGAGGTGCTGGTGAGGAGCTGGTCTAGCCACGTCGCGAGCGCCGTGAAGTCGTTGCCGGTGCCGAGCTCGGTGTCGAGGACGACGACGAGGACTTCGCCGAAGGTGACTGCGGCGGAGCGGCCGATCCCGGCGATGGGGGCGGGCTCGCTGCCGAGCGTGGCGCCGGTGACGGCGTTGAAGAGGCCGCCGCCGCCGGCGAGGTCGGTGTCGGAGGGCGCGGCGACGAGCGGGATCCGAGTGAGCGGAGCACCGCTGCGGGTCAGGAAGTCATGCCACTGTTCGGCCGACGCGCCGTCTTTGACGAGGTGGCCGGTGTGGATGATGAGAGCGGGCTTCACCTTCCCCACGCCGTCGAGGGTGGGGAAGGCGGCCTCGGCTTCGGCGAGCGCGGTCGTCCAATTGATGGCGGCGCCCGAGCTCGATTCGGAGCGGGAGTTTCCGACCGCGATGAAGCCGACGGGCAGACAGCCGTCGCCGGTTTTGGTGGGCGTGCTGAACGAGACCGTGTCGCTGGTCGCACCACCGCCGCCAACGCGGTAGAGGTAGTCGGAATAGGGGTAGAGGCCGTCGAGGCGGGCGCGATAGGAGGTCCCGAGCGGGCTCGCGGCCGAGTAGGTCTCGGCGACTTCGGAATAGATGAGGGTCTGGTCGAAGCCGTACTGGGCCTGAAGTCCGCTGCCGCCGGACGCGTCGTTCCAGAGCACGCATCGGGTCGTGTCGAGGGGACCGCAGGGGGCGAGCCGGACGTGCTGGGGCGTGGTGAGGGCGAGCGCCGCGAGGACCGACGGGAGAGACATCGTTTACATTCCCTTGATGGGACCGATCTTCAGGCCAGGATCGGGCTTCTTGATGGGGTCGACCTTCGGAATTCCAGGCTCCTTGGGTCGGTCGGTGTTGGACGTGCCCGGGTCGACCGCCTTCTTGCGTTCGAGGACCACGGCCAGGGTGGCGTCGCCGGTCGGGGTGACCGTCTGTTCGGCGGACTTCCAGCCGGCACGCTCGAAAGTGAGCGTCTCGGGTTGGTCGGAACGAGGGAGCTTTAGCTTGAAGGGTTCGTCGACCTTCTCGGGCGTCTCGAACATCTGACCCGAACCCTTCACCTTCACGCGGACCTTCCCGACGTTCAGGTTGAGGGTGACGGTCACGTCCTGGACGATGGGGGCTTCGGCGGCGGCGGGATCGGGCGCGAGGACGAGCTCGAGGCGGCCGTCGACGCCGGGCGTGAACGGGGCCTTGGCCGGAAGGAAGCCGCTCTTGGTCGCGGTCACAGTGAGAGGCGCGTCGGACTTCGGCAGCGAGATGATCTTCGGGGCGCCGGCGTCGTCGACGAGGTGGACGACGTCTTGCCCCTCGATCTGGAGGAGCGCGCCAGGGCTCGAGACCACCGTGAGCTTCACCATCGGGACCTCGGCGACGACGGGCGGAGCGAAGAGGACCGAGGGGGGGGCTTGGCTTTGACCGAGATCGACGTCGACGGACTTGAGCTCGTCACCGTGGCGGAGCGCGATGGTGACCTTACGTCCGGGCTCGCGGAGGAACTCGAGCGGGACCGGCTGGTCGGCTTTGGCGATGGCGCCGAGGACGGCGCCAGACGCCTTGTCGAGGATGGTGACGTTGCCGAGGTTGGCGCGGAGCGTGATGGTGATGAGGTCGGGGGTCAGCGTCGGTAACGGGCCGGTGACCCAGGTGGTGGCCGGCGGGATGACGGCCCGCGCTTCGGGGGGGACGCCGTCGAGCTGCGCGGCGACGGCGAAAGCGGCCGAGGCGAGCACGGCGAACACGACAGCGACGGCGATGCCGGCTTTCTTCTTCTTGGACATCGGGAGGCGCGGCGCGTCGATCGCCATCGTCTCTCGGTCCATCTCGTCTGGGCCACGGAGGCGGGCCCGGATGGTGTTCGAGATGGGTCGCTCCGGGACCGTGTAGGCCTGGGAGCGGTTGATGCCCAGGCCGGACTTCTCAGCGTCGTCGTAGGTCAGGACCTTCTCGAACTCGTCGGGCACGCGGGCGAGGAGGTCGTCGCAGGCCTCGGCGAGCTCCTTTGACGATTGAATGCGCGCTTCGGGCTCCTTGGCGAGGAGCTTGTGGAGGAGCGCTTCGACTTCGAAGGGGATGACGAGGTCGGGGCGCACCTCGCTCATGGCGCTCGGGGGATCCTGCGAGTGCATGATGAGGATGGCGAGCGGGTTGTCGGACTCGAAAGGGACGTGGCCCGACAGCATCTCGTACATCATGACGCCGAGGGCGTAGATGTCGCTGCGGGCGTCGACATCCTGGGAGCGGCACTGCTCGGGCGACATGTACTTCGGGGTTCCGAAGATGACGCCGTGTTGCGTGAGGGTGCCGCGATCGTCTTGCCCTTCGAGGAGCTTGGCGACGCCGAAGTCGAGGACCTTGACGTAGTCCGCATTGCCGTCGATGTCGCCGACGAAGACGTTGTCGGGCTTGAGGTCGCGGTGGATGATGCCCTTGCGGTGGGCTTCGTCGAGGCTTCGGGCCATCTGCTGGATGATGCGGAGGACGCGGCGCACCGGGAGTTGGCGGTTGTCGCGGAGGAGGCCCGCGAGCGGTTTGCCCCCGAGGAACTCCATCGCGATGTAGAGCGTGCCGGCCTCGACTTCGCCGAAGTCGTAGATGCGGATGGTGTTCGGGTGTTCGAGCCGGGAGACCGCGAGGGCTTCGCGTTGGAAGCGCTTCACCGCTTTCTCGTTCGTCAGGTACTCCTTCAGGAGCACTTTGATGGCGACGTTGCGGTCCATGCCCTTCTGGCGGGCTTTGTAGACGATGCCCATGCCGCCGGAGCCGATCTTGCCGACGACTTCATACTTTCCGGCGATGGTCTGACCAATGAGGGGATCGAGGCGGACGCGGGCGCCGGAGGCCTGCATGCGCTTCATGATCTGCGACTCGAGGTTGTCGGGCGGGCTCGTGCCGTCTTGCTGGAGGTCGGTCGCGGTCTTCGGCATCCCGGAGTCGGGATCGCTGTAGGGGGCGGTGCCTGGGTTGAGGGAGGGGTGGCCGGGGACGTCGGCGATGGTCTGATCGCCGGTTCCGGGTGGTCTCGTCTTGTCGTTACTCATCATCTCACCCCCAAATCGGCCCGGAGGATAACTCGCAGGGCGCCGTTCGTCTTCAAGCCGGTGTCGTCCGCGGATCAGCCAAGTGGGGCAACGCGGAGGGCTGGCTTCAGCGCATGGCCTCGGGTACTGGGCGCGACACCACGAAACCATCAACGCACAGGTCACGAAAATCCTCGCGGACCGCGGTGACTTCGATCGCGAGGTCGGCCTTCTGACCGCGCCGGCTGGCGGTGTCGATGAAGGACGGCACGAAGGCCCAGAGGTTTCGCGGAGCGACGCGGTCGAGGACGACGGCGCCATCGAGCTTGACGCGTACGGTAGCGTCGGAGCCTTGGTCGGATTTGGTGGCGTCGAGGGTGAAGCCGGCGCGGATGATGACGCCCGCGTCGAGCGTGACGGCGGGGAAACGCACGACGACGGTGCCTCCCGAGGGATATGGGTGGAGCACGAAGCACGTGCGCGGCGCGCCGCCGACCTCGTGAACGGCGACGGCGACATCCTCCCAGGGGCGGCCGCGGCACGCGTGTCGGTCGCCCATCCAACGGCAGTCACGTTTGGCGACGTTGGGGCCGAATCGCTGTACTTGCGCTGATGTCAGCGCATCGATGAGCCGCAGCCGGACGGGGCTCTCTGGGAGCGCATAGAGCTGTGCGGTGAGGCCGCCTGGAAACGCGGTCGTGTCTTCGAGGGTCGCGCCGGGCGGGGCCTCGGCGTCGTCGCGACCGAAAGCGGAGACGAGCCAGAGCCGGCGAAACGCGCCGAGTTCGAGTGGGTCGAGGGGGACGCTGAAGTCGACGGGCAAGGCCCGCTCTGCGTTCGCCCCGAGCGACGCTTGGATGGCGTCGCTGATAGCGCCGCCCTCTCGCAGCCAGAACGGATGAACACGCAGCGCGTCGCCGGGTTCGATTCGGCTCCCGATGTGCGCCGTGACCGCGCTCCACTCGGCGTCCGTCGGTTCCTTCGGCCCCGGCGACAGCGCGAACCAGAGTGACACCGACGAGACCGCGACGAGCATGGCCATCAGGAGCACCGCGGTCACTCCGGAGCTCGACGCGGCGGAATCCGACGGTAGCGTCTCGCCTACGCCGCTCAACGCGCCGCCTGAAGCGCTTCGGCCCATGTCGCCTCGTCAAAGCCGACGAGCACGGTCGTCCCCGCCTCGAGCGCGCCGCCCTCCCCCGCTCGAATGATCACCACAGGCCGCTTGATGAGCTTGCCATCCGCCGCCAGCGCGTCGAGCTGCTCGGCGTCGCTCATCGAGGGGATGCGCGCCCCAAACTGCCCGTTCCGGTACGACTCACCCGAGGTGTTGAACCAACGTCGTAACGGCAACCCGCTGCGCGCGACGAGGGCCTCGACCTGTGGCCGCGACGGAGGCGTAACGACGAGGTCGGTCAGGGTGAGTCGGACGTCGGGCACCGTGGCGCGAACGAACGCAATCGCTCTGCGGCAGGTGCTGCACTTCGGATAGTGAAACAGGTGGACGGCCAGCGGCATAGCATGCAACTCCGGGTGGCGCAAAGGGCCCCCGCCACGAATACCACAACCATGCCTGACAGTCGGGGATTGATCACCACGTCGCGTCGGAGCACGCACAACCATGCCTGACAGTCGGGGATTGATCCCCACGTCGCGTCGGAGCACGCGCCCGACAATCTCGCGCAGTCTCCCCGGGAGAATCGTTTAGATCGATTACAAATCACACAAGTTCGCATTTACATATCGATGATACCTAAATTGAGACAGACCACCCCCTCCCACCCCCTCCAGCGCGGAAACCGCCCAGTCGCAAAGGCTCAGCGGCGTCGGAGCACGCTAGGCAGTGAAGAGTGGGAACGGGGGCGAGGCTGAGGCGGAGTCCGGCGCGAGGGGGTTCGGGGCTCGGCGGGCCGCATGCCGGGCCACGACGAGCCACGTCCCCCACGGAAACTCGATCTCGTGGTCACCGTGCTGCCACTCGAGCTTGGACTCGTCATAGAGGGAGAAGAAGGTGAGGAGGCGGAGGCGGGCTTGTTCTCGGGCATAGTCGCTGGTGGCGAGGATGGGGTCGGGGCCACTGCCGAGGCCCCGGCGCTCCGGAGTGGCGCCCTTGAGGTTCGGGTCGGCGTCCCAGCAGCGCGCTCGGCCGAGGTAGGTGACGCCCCGGGCAGCGTTGCGTTTGCGGGCGCGGTCCTCGGCGAGGTGGACGGCGGTCTCGGCGACGTTCACGAACCAGCCGCGGTCGCCTGGCTTGAATGAGGGTGGGAGCTCGTAGCGGAGGAGGACGAACCTGGGGAGCTTCCCGCGGTAGTTGGCATGTCCGCCGAAGAGGCACGTCGGTCTTTCGATCAGCTTGCCGGCACGGCCGATGTCCTTCGGCTTCGTTCGCAAGCCTGGGTACTCGGCGCCCCGCTCCACGCACCCTGCCGCGACCGGGTTCGCGGCGATGTAGGCCAAGGCGATGAAGATGGCGTCTTCGTCCTCAAGGTACTTGATGTGGACGTTGTTGCGCTCGAAGACGCTGCCGCGATGGCCGCGGACCTGATTGAGCGCACGGGCGGTGAGGGAGTTGAGCGTCTGCAGCATGTCGGGGAGCCGACCGTCGTGGTCGACCATGATCGCATGGACGTGGTTGGCCATGACGACGAGGCTCACGAGACCCACCTGGTACTTCGCCGCCGTGTAGGCCAGCAGGTACTCGAGGATCAGGTTCACATGGCGGCTCGGCGTGAGGCGAAACAAGCGGTGCGTACACCGCATCGTGACCATGACGACGGCACCGGGAATGATGAAACGTGGAGGAGTCATGACTCCTCTAGAGCCGCCGACCTCCCTTCTGTTTCGCCTATTCGGTCAGCGTTCCGAGACCTGAGGCAGCATCAACGACGGAAGCACCTCGAAAGCGAGTTCCTCAAGCAACGTTCCGTCCTCATTTCGGATCTCCACGGTCCACATCCCGAGGTCCGTCGTAGCAAGGCGGTGTCGCGACCAGGTACGCCACCCCTTCCCGCGCCCCACCTCGAGCTTCACCCGCGATCGAAGCTCGCCGTCCCGCTTCCAGAACATCTCCACCGTGGTGGGGGCGACCGGGTTCTCCACCACCGCGAGGGCATGGACCGTGTCGCCCGGCGCGAACGCCAGCGCCTCGCCAACAGGTCGCCGCTTCTCCACCACGTGGGCGAGTGCCGCCTCCTTCACGCGGGTGGGCATGCTCGAACTCACCTTCACTTTGGCGGCGGCCTCGCGCCCATCGGCAGACGCGACACCGGCGCTCATGAGGGCGGAGGTCGCAAGGGCGATGGAGACGAACGCGGACTGAAATGACGAGATCATGATGAAGGCTCCTACGGGCAAAGGGTCGCGCAACGTGAACAAACCCCAATGAGTTCGTGCAAGTGTGGCGAATTCCTGGTTCGAATTCCTTAGCATCGAGCGTGCCAACGGTCCTGTGATCAACGTCATGTCTGTGAGCGGGCCCAGTATGTCGCCAAGTCGCGTGAACGCCTCCCTTGCTGGGGCGCTGAGGCGTCTTCACGTGTCATCGATGACACACGCCGATGACACACGGGCAGCGCGCCACCGTGTCATGACGGTTCCTATCGACCTGCGTCGTCGTTACACTCGGGCCGGGAGGCACCCCCATGCCACGTCCCTGTCTCGACGTCCCTTGGTCTCCTCTTGCCATGCCGCTCCGTCTAGGGCTGGTGGCGGCCATCATCGCCGCGACGGCGTCAGCGACCGAACGCCCTCCCCTGCTCGACGAACGAACCGAGACGCATGGAGAGCCCAACCTCCCTCGATTCGTGACCTTTCGCGTGGCGCCCGCTCCCCTCGACAGCAGCCGCAAGCAACAGCTCTGCCTCGACGTCCCGCTCTTCCTCGGTATCTCCATCGAAGGGTGCGGCTCAGGCGCGGGCTTCCTGAAGGCCCCGAGCGAGCCCGACGTCGCCCACTTCAGGGCCAAAGTCCCCCTCGGCCGCGCTCACGTGGCCGGCCTTACCGTCGTACCCGGCGTCGTCATTGGCTTCGCAGAGCTTCAAGTCGGCGACGACCAAGTCGGCTTCGACTTTTTAGGGACCGGACGCGGCCGCACCGAGACAGCCGGCCCCGAGGTCGGCGCGTCCCTGCGCTTCCTGGAGAAGGGCACCTCGAGTGCAACCGGCCCCGTCCTGGTGAGCGAGCTCCAACTGAGCCTCGCCTGGCTCCCCTACGCCCCAGATTTGCTTATTCCGCATGGACAATGGATCGGCAGCCTCGAGTGGACCGTCGGCCTCGGCTGGTGATTCGGCAGGCGGTGACGCTAGCGTCCGTGCCTCGGTTCACGCTACCCTCGCCGCAATCAAGTCCGTCCCGGAGGCCCAATGCGCGCCAGCTCCACCCGTCTCAGCACCTTCGTGGTCCTCCTCACGTCGTGCATCGTCCCCGCCCTCACCGTGGCGGCGCCCATCACAGTACAAGGCGCCCTCCGCGTCGGCGCGCTCCCGGCCCCCGACGGCAACTACGGCGTCGTGTTCGCGCTCTACGCCGATGAAACGAGCGGCTCCCCCGTCTGGTCCGAGAGCGTCCCGAACCTCACGGTCAATGACGGCCTCTTCGCGACCGAGCTCGGCAAAGCCGGCGGCGCCCCGCCCGATTCGTCGCTCTTTGCGTCGGGCCAGGCCGCTTGGTTTGGGGTCAAAGTCGGCGGCGAACCCGAGCTCCCGCGTCGTCCGCTCGGCAGCGTCCCGTACGCCGTCGCCGCCGACCTCGCCAGCGACCTGGCGTGTACGGGATGTGTCGAGCCGGGGGCTCTCTCTAGCGACACCCCCTTCGCCGTCATCAAGGTCGGGAGTGACGCCATCACGCTCACCAAAGCCTTCCCGACCCTCACTTTCGCGGCGACCGGCGGCGCCTCCGTGGGCCTCGATCCCACGACGGGCGTCGTCACCATCGGCGCCGACGTCTTCGATCCAGCGACGCTGACGGCCCAAGACATCGCCGTCTCGGTCCCAGGCCTGCCCTCGAACCTCGGCGACGCGCTCACCCAGCTGGCCCTTCGCAACGGAAACCCGACCGTGGGGTGGGGCGCGAGCCATCCCGTCCCGGGGGCCGACTCGGGTGAAGGCCCCCCGAACCTCTGGGTCTACACCGGCAAGCGAGCCCGCTTCATCAAGCGCCGCGCCGACACGCTGCTCAAGATCACGCTCTCGGACACACTCCGCATCAACGGCACCACGAAGTGGGCTCGCCTCGAAGTGCGGATCAACGGAGCGAGCGTCGGGTGTTGGGCCGACCAGTACGTCCACACCCTCGGCAGCTCAAACAACGACTGGCACGTCCCCCACTCGAACATCTGCATGCTTGGCTCGAACACCGTGGGCGCCGGCGCGCACGAAGCCGAGCTCTGGATGTACAGCAGCGGTGGCAACGGCTACGAAGGGTGGTCGACCCACGAGCTCGTGCTGGTCGAGGAGCTCGAGCCCTCCGATCGCAGGGTCTATCAAACCTTCACCGCCGTTTCCGGGGAGATGTCGGGGGCCTGGGCGCCAGTCCCAGGCCGACAGCTCGACTACACCAAGAAAGAGGACGGCACGACCTTGCGCCTGACGGTGGCCGACACCTTCCGAGTGGCGGCCAATCTGAACGCCGTCTGGCAGTACCTCGAGGTCCGCATGGACGGCGCGATGATGCCGCAGCGGTGCTACTTCGGACGCTACGACCACGTTGGCGGTTCATCGGGCGTCGACTTCCACCACCCCTTCGTGACGCAGTGCATCGTGACCGGCGTGTCCAAGGGGAACCACACCTTCACGCTTTGGCGCTCCGCCGAAGGCGGCAGCACCGCTTATGTCGGCTGGCAACGCGCCTCCGCCCTCATGATGGTCGAAGAGCTGAACGAAGCCACCGCGGGGCTCGCCTACTCGACGGCCGGAACTCCAACCGGCGAATACGGGAGCGTCGAATGGGCTCAGGCCAATGGCCGTCAGGTGCAGTTCGCGGCGACCTCCGTCGCTCAGGTCTTCAAGGTCTCGTACTCGGACACGATTCGCGGCAGCTACTTCTGCAACGGCGGCCAAGCCCTTGTGCAGCTCGAACTCGACGGGCAACCCACCCACTGCATCCGCGGCGTCCACCATTCGACCGACATCGGCTCCGGGCAGGACCACCACATGCCCTTCCACCACACCTGTCTACTCAGCAATCTGACGCCGGGCAGCCACACCCTGACCGTCCACCAGCGTGCCGGCGGCTGCGGCACGATGTACCTCGGCGTCAATCGTAGCTACCCGCTACTTCAGGTCGAGCCACTCGCCATCCCCTGATCGACCACGGGGGACTCGACAGCTCTGAGCGCTAAGTAGTAACTTAGCGCGATGCTTCAAGCACTCATCCACGATCCATTCACGCGCCTCTTGGCTCAGATTGTCGCCATCGTCGCGACGTCTCGCGTCCTCGGCATGGTAATGCGGCTCCTCGGGCAGCCGCTCGTCATTGCCGAGATCACTGCCGGCATCTTGCTCGGTCCATCGCTCCTCGGCGCCGTCGCCCCGGAGTTCTCGGCGACGCTCTTTGAGCCGAGCTCGATGAAGGCACTGCAGCTGCTCAGCCAGGTCGGCCTCGTCCTCTTTATGTTCCTCATTGGCCTTGAGTTCGACCATCGACTCATCGAAGGCCACGGGCGCGCTTCCGTCGTCATCTCGCACGCTAGCATCATCGCCCCCTTCGTCCTCGGCGCCGGACTGGCTTGGGGCATCCACGACGCCTACGCGCCCGCCGGGGTGAGCTTCGGTCCCTTCGCGCTCTTCATGGGCGTCGCCATGAGCATCACCGCTTTCCCGGTCCTTGCCAGAATTCTCAGTGATCGCCGCCTATTACGCTCTCGAATCGGGAGCGTGACCATCGCCTGCGCCGCGGTCGATGACGTCACCGCGTGGTGTCTCCTCGCCTTCGTGGCCGCGGCGGCGCGGTCGGACGGGCTCGCTGGCGCTGGCCTCACCACCGCCCTCTCGGGTGTCTATATCGCGGTCATGTTCGGCGTCGTGAGGCCCATACTCGGCCGCCTCGCCCAACGCCACACCGGCGACTCGGCCCTCTCCCAAAACGTGGTCGCGGCCATCCTCCTCGGGCTCTTCGTCTCGTCCTGGGCCACCGAGCTCATCGGCATCCACGCGCTCTTTGGCGCTTTCGTGTTCGGCGCCATTCTGCCCAAGGAAGGCGCCCTCGCGGCCACCCTCGCCGAGAAGCTCGAAGACCTGGTCCTCGTGGTCCTCTTGCCGCTCTTCTTCGCCTTCAGCGGCGTCCGGACCGAGATCGGGCTCGTCGCTTCTGCCACGGACTGGATGGTCTGCGGCGCGATCATCGCCGTCGCCTGCATCGGCAAGTTTGGCGGCTCGGCTCTCGCGGCGCGCTGGAGCGGCCTGTCGTGGCGCGAATCGGCGACGCTCGGCGTCCTCATGAACACGCGTGGCCTCATGGAGCTCATTATCCTCAACGTCGGCCTCGATCTCGGCGTCATCAGCCCGACCGTCTTCGCGATGATGGTCATCATGGCCCTCGTCACCACCGTCGCGACCTCGCCGCTCGTAGCCTGGCTCTACCCCACCTCGCTCTTCGAACGTTCTCTCCGCGAAGCGAGCACCCAGGCCCCCGCGTCCCGGGCCCCCGGCGACGTCCTCGCTTGCGTCGGTCGCGACCGGTCCGGCCCTGCCGTACTGGCCGTCGCGGGGGCCCTCCGGGGGAAGCTCGAGGAGGGGCTGCTCCACGCCCTTCACCTCGTCCGTTCGGGCGATCAAGCGTACTTCGCGCCGCACCACGACCCCTCCGAACGAACCGAGAACCCGGTGGTGGCCCTCCTCGATCGCCCGGGCTTCCGTAACCTCGACGCCCAGCCCCTCGCGTTCGTGTCGACCGACTTCGGCGACGACATCTGCCGGGTCGCCGCCGTCAAACGCTGCCGCTACGTCGTCATGGGGTGGCACAAGCCCATCCTCACCCAGACGCTGCTCGGCGGCACGGTCGCGAGCGTCATGGCGCACGCCCCAACCACCATCTGCGTCCTCCTCGACCGAGGCCTCCCGCTCGACGCCAGCCCGACCGCATCCGGCGTCCCTCGTCTTCGTCGCATCCTGGTCCCCTGGGTGGGCGAAGTTCACGACATCTCGGCGTGGGAGGTCGCGAGCCGCCTCGCGGAGACCTGCGGCGCCGCGTTGACGGTCCTGCACGTGACGCGGGACCGCGCTGCCTCGGGCTCGGGTTCACTCCCTCTCCCACTGCCGGCCGTCGCCGACTTGCGCACCGTGACCCTGCCCGGACCCGACGACCACGACGTCGTGACGCCGGGGTCGAGCCCACGCCCTTTGTCCCCGTCTGCCGCCGTGCTTGCCGAGAGCCTCGGCTTCGATCTCGTCGTCATCGGCGCCGGACGCGAGTGGGGCCTGGAGCAGCGCTACTTCGGCGTCCAAGCCGAGGAGCTCATGCGTGACACGGCGGTCTCGCTCCTCATCGTCGCCGGCCCGGCCGCGACCCCGGAGAGCTCCACCCGGACGATGTTCGGCCTCGGTTCGCGCGACGCCTCGGCTTCCCCGACCAAGGACACGTGACCATGGAAGCCTCGACAACCGGTGTCGCGACCGGCGCTTGCCTCCAGCTCCTCCGCCTCGAAGCCGGACTGAGCCTCCGTGAGCTCGGGACGAGGCTCGGCGTGTCGAGCGCCTACCTCTCCCGGGTCGAACATGGCCGCGATCCGCCCCCGACCCTCGACCGACTCGCCGCCTTCGCCGACGCGGTCGGGTTGCCTCGGCCGTCGGTCTTCGAGCTCGTCCGCGGCACGGACGCGACCCTCTCGACCTTCTTCCGCGAGAACCCAGCCGCCCGCGCCTTCGTCCTCGAGCTCGCCCGCCTCGATCCCAGCGCGGACGACCTCGCCGCGCTTCGGGCTCTCATGGACGAGCGCCTCGGCCGCCGCAACACCGCCGCCACGAGCGCGCCCGCCGTCGAGAGCGCCCTCCCCATCTCGTCGCTCCTCGCGCCAGAGCGGGTGCTCCTCGCCGTCCACTGCGCCTCCGTCGGCGACGCCCTCGATCTCGCCGTCTCCAGACTGCCGCTGAGCCCATCTGGCCCTTCGCTGGACTTGGTCGGCAGTGCAGCCCGGGCGAGCGTTCTCGAGATCGGCCACACCGTCGCCCTGGCGCGCGTCGTGGCGCCCGGCCTGCCGCTCACCGCCGCGCTCGTACACGCCGCTAGCCCGCTCCCCGGTTTGGCTGGCCCCATCCGCTCCGTGGTCGTGATCGCCAGCGGCGCCCGGGGGCTCGTCCAGCTCGTCCACGCGACGACGCAGCTCGCCGCGGACGGCCTCGACTCGACGCTGCAGGCAGCACGCACGCCAAGCGACGCGCTCATGGCCATCGCGCGCCTCGAAGGACGCTGACGGTAGGGTCTGGGTCCGGGAGCGCCAGGTCGCCATGCCAGGCTTCCCTCAGTCAAGGCCTCCCTCAGTCGCCCCGCGCCTTCGAAGCACTCACGGTGCGGCCTGTTCTTCAAACGCAGGCCCGAGCCACGGGTGGCTCTACACGCTTGAGTGGAGCCACAAAAATGACTAGTGTGACTAGTTATGAAGTCCCAGTTCCAACATCACTGGAGCATCGCAGAGGCCAAGGCCCGTTTCAGCGAGGTCGTACGACTTGCCGAACGCGATGGACCTCAAGCCGTCACCCGTCACGGAGGAGTCACCGTCTACATCGTGTCAGCGGCGGACTTCGATGCTCGCGACCGCCAAGGGCCCGACTTGGTCGAGGTCATGCGACGTTGCCCGCACCCCGACGTGGACCTCAACCTCCCCAAGCTCGACTCGACGGTTCGGGACATCGATTGGTGAGTGGTTTCTTGATCGACACGAACGTGGTGTCGGAGCTACGGCGCCCTCGTCCCAATCCCGGTGTGGTGTCGTGGTTCAAGGCTGTTCACGAGAGCGAGCTCTTCGTCAGCGACGCGACTCTGGCCGAGATTGCCGTCGGCATCGCGCGAGTAGAGAACCCGAGCAAACGCGAGGATCTCGAATTGTGGGCGGAGAGGGACTTCTTCCCGTGGGCCAGAAGCCGAACGCTCCCCGCCGATCGCCGTGTCTTGGAACGATGGCTCTCCATGATGCACTCTGCCCGCTCTCGGCAAATGACCCTTTCGCAGCCCGATGCTCTGATCGCGGCGACTGCGGATGTCTCTGGTTTGGTCGTCGTCACGAAGAACGCACGCGACTTCGCGCCGACCGGCGTCGCCACGTTCGACCCGTTCTCGGACTAGTCGAGCGGTGTAGAAACCGCGTGCCCCAGCGCCACCGCCCGAAGAAACCGAGCGAGCTCGGGCGCGATCGCGGTCCACGACCGTACTGCCGGCGCCGCGGGGAGCTCTCGTCGCGCCGCCCGCTGAAGCGCAGACCTCAACCCCGCGGCGTCGCCGACCGACACGACACACGCCGGCGGCAGCCAGGTCGCGAGCCCACCGACCGGTGTCCCGATCACGACACAGCCGGCCGCCGCCGCTTCGAGGGCGACTCGGGGCATGCCCTCCGGTCCGACCGACGGGACACACACCACGTCCATTCTCGCCATGATCTCCTGAACTTCCGCCGGCGATCGCCGCCCGAGCCAGACGACTCCCTCCCGCGTCGGCGGCGGTCCGTCGGGCCCCTCACCGACGATCGTCAGCCGCACGCCCTCGAGCCCGCGCACGGCGTCGAGGAGTACGGCGAGGCCCTTGGCCGGTACGAGTCGGCCGACGAAGAGCACCTCGAGCGGGCCGGTCGCCGCGCTCCTTGGGGCGTTCTCGCGACGCACGCCCATCGGAAGGACCAGCGTCGGGAGCGCACGGGGCAGCTCCGAGGGCGAGGTGAGCCGCTCCCGCACCGCGTCCGCGACGACGATCAGCCCCGACAACCGCGCGAGTACGGCGTGCTTCAGCCACGGACGCTCGGCGAGCAGCGTCGCGTCGCTCCCGTGAGCCACCCCGACGACAGGCCGCCCCGTGCGGGCCGCAAACACCGAGGGGACGAGCCAGTGGGCCACCGTGACATCGACGTCCTCGCGCCCCATGGCCCAGGCGTGTGCGCCCCACCGCGCGAGTGGCCCCACTAGGGAGAGACCGCCTCGGAGGCCGGACCGCACGGAAGCGAGCGCCCCTCCGGGCGGGGCCGGCAGTGCCGCGAGCCGAGAGTCGACCCCTTCCGAACGCAGCGCCTCCGCCATCTCGAGCACGAAGGTGCCCGCGTAGTCGTCCGCCGAACGCGGCGCGCTGGTCGTCAGGACCAGCGCTCGGAGCGGCCGCGATGGCGCCCCCGTCACGAACGACGCGCGACGACCCCGGACGAGCGACGCAGCGGCACGTCCGTCGTCCCGCAAAGGTGGTCCCACACGGTCATCGCTTCACCGAAGTGCGTGTTGGCCTTGGCATGATGGAGGTTGTGGAACGCGGACGTGTTGAAGAGCGCCCGGGGCAGCAGCCGCTCGACCCACGCCATGGTGACGCCGCAGTGGAGGTAGAAATTGAGGATGACGAAGCCGGTGACGAGCCCGAAGTAGAGCGGCGTCCAATGAACGGCGGCCGGGATGCACAGCAGCAGGATGGGCCAGAAGGTGAGCACCGACTCCACCGGTCCAACCGCGAAGCCCGCAAAGGGGGTCGGATCGCGGAACGCGTGGTGCCCCTTGTGAAAGCCGAAGAAGAGGCGCGTGTGGAGCAGTCGGTGTTTCCAGTAGAGCCACGCGTCCATACCAATCACGCCGCCGAGGGTGGCGAGCGTCATGGTCAGCGGATCGAGGCCGCGCGACGCCAGATCGGTGACCATGCCCGTGTCGTGGCCGAGCTGCCATTGCGTCAGCGGCCAAGCGGCGAAGCTCGCGGCGACGAACATGGCCCGTGCGGTCTCGAAGGCCTCCCGGGCGATCGGCGCCGGCTTGGTCCTTGGCCCCTGAATGCGCGTCTCGGCGCGCAACGCCAGCCGGTGCGCGACCGCGGCGCCCCCGACGATGAACACAAGGAGCGCGGCCCACGCAGCGCCGAAGCAGACGTACCAGAGGCCTGGCGCCTCGGGGTGGAGCGCCCCGGCGGCCAGGAGCAGCACGGGCAGGACGAGGTCGACCAGATCATGGACGGAGTGGGTGCGTAGCGCGCTCATGGCTCGACTTTATAACGACTGCGCGTCTCCGGCGACCTCCTCGGGGAGCGCCGGCGCCGACGCGCTCTCGAGCGGCAACGTGAACCATACGATCGCCCCGCCGCCATCGCGGTTCTGGGCCCCGATGGTGCCGCCGTGGGCCTGCACGAAGCCGCGGCAGATCGCGAGCCCGAGCCCCGCGCCGCGTCCGACGGCGCCCTCCCCTCGGTAGAAGCGCTCGAAGAGGCGAGGCTCGTCCTCGGGCGCAATACCGGGGCCCCGGTCGGCTACCGCGATCTCGACGCTGTCGGGTTCCTTCGAGGACGGCGTCGCGATCACGGTCACCGGGCTGCCGTCCGGGGTGTAGCGCGCGACGTTCTCGAGGAGGTTCACGAGGATCTGCTCCACGAGCGTCGGATCGACGGGGATCATCGGGAGGCTCGCCATCAGGTCGGTGACGATGGAGCGCCCCACGAGCAGCCGCCGCGTCCGTTCGATCGCGGCGCCGACGAGCTCTTCGACCGGCACCCACTCCTTGCGGACGACGAGCCCGCCGGACGCGAGGCGCGTCATTTCGAGCAGGTTCGAGACGAGCCGTTCGAGGCGCGCCGCTTCGTCGCAGATCGACACGATCAGCTCCGAGCGGGTCTCTGGCGTCAATGACGGCTCGTCGCGAAGCGTCGTCGCGGCGCCCGTGATCCCGCCGAGCGGGGTCCGGAGGTCGTGAGACACCGCTGAGAGCAACGCGCTGCGGAGCTCTTCGGTGCGCATCCGTAACGTCGCGACCCGGGCCTCCTCCGCGAGCCGGGCACGTTCGACGGCAAACGCCGCCTGCCGGCAGAAGGTGTCGAGGAAATGACGCTGGTCGGCGGGCAACGCGTCGGGCCCTTCCGGGATGAGCGCGAGCACCGCGATAGCCCGACTCCCTGCCTCGAGGGGCGCACAGAGAGCCACACTCCCCGGCAGCGTGTCGGTACCGAGCCCGGCGACGCGGCGGTGATCTCTCGCCCATTGAGCGGCGGCGAGCTCCGTGGCCCCGAGCGCGCCGAGGACCGTCGGCTCGCCGGTCGCGGTCGGCGCGGCGACACGACCCGACTCGTCAGGCAAGAGCACGGTCGCTCGCGAGTCGAAGATCTCGGAGGCGTGTCGGGCGATGGCGACGAGTACGGCGTCTACGTCGGCGGCCGCGCCGAGATCGCGCGTGAGCGCGTATAGCGAGGCCGTCCGCTCCTCCCGCCGCACCGCGTCGCTCTCCTGACGGCGTATGCGCAAGATGAGGCTGCTCACGGCCACTCCGACGACGAACATCATCGCAAAGGTCAGGAGATACTGCCGATCGGTGACCGCGAAGGTCAGGTACGGCGGCACGAAGAAGAAGTCGAACGCCGCGACCGAGAGCGCCGCCGACAGGAGCGCCGGGCCGCGGCCCCACACGGCGGCCGTGGCCATGATCGAGAGCAGGTAGGCCATCTCGACATCGGGTAAGTCCGCGAAACCGCGGAGTATCCCGGCGATCCCGGTGGTGACGATGAGCAGGATTCCGGCCCAGACGTAGTTCATGGCCGGCGTGTGGGCAGTGGGCCTCGCGGACCCGGCTCGAGACGCCGCCGATGCGCCTGCAACGCGGTCGTCGTCGCGGGGGTCGCCCGAGATCACGTGCACATCGAGCTCGGTGCCGCTGCGGACGAGCTGATCGAGGACGGTCGGGCGCACGAGATCGACGAGGCGTGGACGCGTCGACCGCCCCACCACGATTCGGGTCACATCGTTCGCCCGGGCGTACTCGAGGACCGTGCTGGCGACCCTCGCCCCGGAGAGGCGCACGACCTCCGCGCCGAGCGAGGTCGCGAGCTTCAAGTGGGCGTCGAGGCGGGTCCGGTCGGCTCCCCCGGAGGGCGGCGCCGTGACGAGATCGACGTGGATGGCTGCCCAGGGGGCCCGCAAGCTGTCGGAGAGGCGCCGCGCGCTGCGAATGAGTCTAGCCGAGAGCGGCGAGCTCGACACGCACACGAGGATTCGGTCCGACGACTGCCACGGCGTCTGGATCCCCTGTTCGGCTCGATAGGCCCGGACGTCGGCGTCGACGCGCTGCGCCGTGCGACGGAGCGCGAGCTCACGGAGCGCCAGCAGGTTGCCGGGGCGGAAGAAGTGCTCCGCCGCGCGGCGCGCCTGGTCCGGCAAGTAGACCTTGCCTTCGTTCAGCCGGCCCAGGAGCTCGTCCGGGGAGATGTCGACCAGCTCGATCTCGTCGGCACGTTCGAGCAACAGGTCCGGCACGGTCTCTCGGACCTGAATCCGCGTGATCTGCGCGACGACGTCGTTCAAGCTCTCGACGTGCTGGACATTGAGTGTCGAATGAACGTCGATCCCCGCCTCGAGGAGCTCCATGACGTCCTGCCACCGCTTCTGATGGCGGCTGCCCGGTGCGTTCGTGTGGGCCAGCTCGTCGACGAGGACGAGCTCCGGCCGACGCGTCAAGATGGCATCGAGGTCCATCTCGTCGAGCCGTTGGCCTCGATAGGGGACGTCGCGCCGCGGGATGGACTCGAGCCCGTCGAGGAGCGACGCGGTCTCCTGGCGCCCGTGGGTCTCGACGATGCCGACGACGACGTCCGCGCCGTGCGCCCGGAGGCGCCGCGCCGATGCCAGCATGGAGTAGGTCTTGCCGACGCCGGGCGCAAACCCGAAGAAGATCTTCAGCTTGCCCCGCCGCTCGCGCTCCTCGTCGCTCTGGACCCGCTTCAGCAGCGCGTCCGGATCGGGACGCCCGTCACCCGCCATCATCGCCACCCACTTGAAATCACGAGAGTTTGCCGCCCTGCGCCGTCCGGTCGAGCGCGAGGTTCAGGAGGAGCACGTTCACGCGCGCTTCGCCGAAGATGCCGAGGAATCGCCCCGACGTGTGCGCGTGAATGAGCCCGACGACGGTGTCACGGCTCATGCCCCGTGCCTTGGTCACGCGGTCGGCCTGAAAGAGCGCCGCCGCGAGAGAGACGTGGGGGTCGAGGCCGCTGCCTGACGCCGTCACGAGGTCAACCGGGACCGGCCGCGTCTGCCCGATGGCGGCGACACGTTCCTTCAGCAGGGCCGCGAGCGCCGGGTTGGTCGGCCCGAGGTTCGAGCCCGACGACATCATGGCGTTGTACGGCGCGGGCCCGGTGGCCGACGGGCGGCCGTGGAAGTACCCGTCACCGCTGAAGTTCTGCCCGATGAGCTCCGAGCCGACGACGCGCTCTCCGTCGCGGATGAGGCTGCCATTGGCTCGAGCCGGGAACGCCGCTTGGGCGAGCCCCGTGACGAGCAGGGGGTAGAGGACGCCCGTCAGAACCGTGAAGGCGACGAGCAGGGTGACGGCCGGTCTGATGATGGAGTTCATGGAGTCCTCGCGGGTCAGCTTACGCCGAGCGTGGTCAAGATGACGTCGATGAGCTTGATCCCCGGGAAGGGGAGGATGAGCCCGCCAAGCCCGTAGATGAGGAGGTTTCGGCCGAGCACCTCGCTCGCCGACCCCGGCCGGTACGCCACGCCGCGAAGCGCGAGCGGGATGAGTGCCAGGATGATGAGCGCGTTGAAGATAACGGCGGACAGCACGGCCGTGGTCGGCGAGTGCAGCCCCATGACGTCGAGGACGCCGAGCTCCGGGTAAGTCGCCGCGAACGCTGCCGGGATGATGGCGAAGTACTTGGCGACGTCGTTGGCGATGCTGAAGGTCGTGAGCGAGCCGCGTGTCATGAGCATCTGCTTACCGACGGCGACCACCTCGATGAGCTTGGTGGGGTTCGAGTCGAGGTCGACCATGTTGCCGGCCTCTTTGGCCGCCTGAGTGCCGGTGTTCATGGCGACGGCCACATCGGCTTGAGCGAGCGCGGGCGCGTCGTTCGTCCCGTCGCCCGTCATGGCCACGAGGCGCCCTTGCGCTTGCAACTCCCGGATCTTGGCGAGCTTCGCCTCCGGGGTGGCCTCGGCGAGGAAGCCATCGACGCCAGCCTGGGCGGCGATAGCGGCCGCCGTGAGCGGGTTGTCGCCCGTGATCATCATGGTCTGAATGCCCATCCGCCGAAGCTCGGCGAATTTCTCCTTGATTCCCGGCTTCACGACGTCTTCGAGCTTCACCACGCCGAGGACGCGGCCCCCGTCGGCGACGAGCAGCGGCGTGGCGCCCTGCCGCGCGACGTCATCGACGGCTGCGCGAGTCGCGGCGGGCACCTCGCCCCCGTTCTCGCGGACGAAGCGGGCGATGGCGTCGCTCGCGCCCTTTCGGAGCCGGCGCTGGCCGAGGTCGACACCGCTCATGCGGGTCTGGGCCGTGAACGGGTGGACGGTGCCGCCGTCGGCGGACACGCCGCCAGCGCCGTGGCGGTCCCGCGCGAGGGTGACGATGCTGCGGCCTTCGGGGGTCTCGTCGGCCGCCGACGCGAGCAGCGCGCCTTCGGCGAGCTCCTTCGCCGTCGTGCCGGGTGACGGCATGAAGGCCGTGGCTTGCCGATTGCCGAAGGTGATGGTTCCGGTCTTGTCGAGCAGGAGCACATCGACGTCGCCCGCCGCTTCGACGGCCCGGCCGCTCGTGGCGATGACGTTCTTCTGAATCATCCGGTCCATGCCGGCGATCCCGATCGCCGACAGGAGCCCACCGATGGTCGTCGGGATGAGGCACACGAGCAACGCGACCAGGATGGTGAGCGGGACGGCGCTCCCGCGGCCGGACGACGCCGCAGCCCAGCTCGAGAAGGGGTAGAGCGTCACCGTCGCGAGCAGGAAGATGATGGTGAGGCCAGCGAGCAAGATGTCGAGCGCGATCTCGTTCGGCGTCTTCTGGCGTTTGGCGCCCTCGACCATCGCGATCATGCGGTCGAGGAAGGTCTCGCCGGGGTTCGTTGAGACGGTGATGACCAGCCAGTCCGAGAGGACGCGCGTGCCACCGGTGACGGCGCTACGGTCGCCGCCGGCTTCACGGATGACGGGCGCGCTCTCCCCGGTGATGGCGCTCTCGTCGACAGACGCGACGCCGAGCGCGATCTCACCGTCCCCGGGGACGACTTCGCCCGCCCGGACGAGGACGTGGTCGCCTTGCCGGAGCGCCGAGCTCGAGACGGGCTCGTGCGGTGCGTCGGGGCTGGGGTGTTTGAGGCGTCGCGCAGGCACATCCCGGCGTGCCTGGCGGAGGGTGTCCGCTTGTGCCTTGCCTCGCCCTTCGGCCATGGCCTCTGCGAAGTTGGCGAAGAGGAGCGTGGCCCACAGCCACAGCGAGATCGCGGCGATGAAGCCGGGGGGCGCATCGGCCGCGCCGAAGAGAGACGCGATGAAGAGGATGGTCGTAAAGATGGACCCGATCTCGACGACGAACATGACCGGGTTTCGAATCATGACGCGTGGATCGAGCTTCTTCAGCGCGCCCGCGATGGCCCGCAGGACGATGGCGCGCTCGAAGAGAGGACGAGTGGAAGTCTTTGGATCCATGGAATTTCCTCGCTGTTCAGCGCGTCAGCGCGGCCTGTACGTGTTCGACGATGGGACCGAGCGCGAGCGCCGGGACGAAAGTCAGCGCGCCCACGAGCAGCACAGTCCCGATGAGCAGCACGACGAAGAGCGGCCCATGGGTCGTTAAGGTGCCGGCGCCGACCGGGACGGCCTTCTTGCGCGCCATCGAGCCGGCGAGAGCGAGTACGGGGATGATCACGAAGTAGCGGCCGATGAGCATGCAGAGGCCGATGGCATAGGTATAGAAAGGCCCCGATGCGGTCAGCCCGCCGAAGGCCGAGCCGTTGTTGTTCGCGCCGGAGCTGAAGGCGTAGAGGATCTCGCTGAAGCCGTGCGCGCCGGGGTTCGGGACGATCCCGGAGGCCGTCTCGGGGTGCATGACCGCGATCGCTGTGCTGATGAGGACCGCCGCAGACGGGATGAGGATGACGAGCGAGGCCATCTTCATCTCGAAGGCCTCGACCTTCTTGCCGAGGTATTCGGGCGTCCGCCCCACCATGAGCCCAGCTACGAAGACGGCGATGAGCGCATACATCAGCATGCCGTAGAGGCCGGAGCCGACCCCGCCGAAGACGACCTCGCCGAGCTGCATCAGCCACATCGGGATGAGGCCGCCGAGCGGGGTGTAGCTGTCGTGCATCGAGTTCACGGAGCCGTTCGAGGCGGCGGTGGTCGCGGCCGCCCAGACGGCCGAGCTGGCGATACCGAAGCGCGTCTCCTTTCCCTCCATGTTCCCGCCGGCCTGCGTGGCCGAGGCGGTGACGTCGAGGCCCGCTTGCTCGAGCATCGGCGTGCCGGCTTGCTCCGCGTAGGCGGTCGCGAAGGTCAGCGGGATGAGGATCGCCGCCATGACGACGTAGATCGCGAGGCCCTGCCGGTTCGGGGGTGCGGGGGTCGCCCCCCGCCCGCAAGCGCCAGGACCGTTCAGGAGCGAGCCGAAGGTGAAGCAGAGGGCCGCCGGGATGAGGAGGATGGAGAGGACCTCGATGAGGTTCGAGAGCGGCGTCGGGTTCTCGAGCGGGTGGGCGGAGTTCACGTTGAAGAAGCCGCCGCCGTTCGTGCCGAGCTGTTTGATGGCAACCTGCGACGCGACCGGGCCGAGCGCGATGAGCTGCGACGTGGACTCGCCCGACGGCTCGAGCACCGTCGCCACGGCCGAGCCGTCGAAGGTCTGCACCACGCCTTGCGACACGAGGAGGAGCGCCACGATGAGGGAGAGCGGCAGGAGGACATAGAGGACCGACCGGGTCAGGTCGACCCAGAAGTTACCGAGATCACTAGTGCTCTTTCTCGTGAATCCACGAACGAAGGCGACGAGTACGGCCATGCCCGTGGCCGCGGACACGAAGTTCTGGACCGTGAGCGCGACCATCTGGACGCTGAAGCTCATCGTGAACTCGCCGCCGTAGGCCTGCCAATTGGTGTTGCTGGCGAAGCTGACAGCCGTGTTGAACGCGACGTCCGGGCCGACGTCGGGCAGCCCGAGCGGGTTCAGGGGGAGAGATGCCTGGACCCGCTGGAGCCCATACACGACCAGCGCCCCGAGGAGATTGAAGAGCAGGAGCCCGGCGGCGTAGCGCTTCCAGTTCATCTCCTGGTCGCTGTCGACGCCGGCGAGGCGATAGAGCCCACGTTCGACGGGCCGGAGCCAGCGCAGCCAGGCCGGGAGCTCCCCTTGATAGATGCGCGCCATGAGCGTGCCGAGCGGGATGGCGAGCGCTGTGAGCAGCGCGAAGGTCGCCAGCACCTCGAGGACGATGTGAGCCGTCATTGGAATCGCTCCGGGAGCAGGAGGACGACGAAGAGGTAGACCAGCAGTAGCGCGGAGATGCCGGCGCCGAGCCAAAGGAGGAGGGTCATCGCGGGGCCTCCGGACTTCCCTTCGCGGGCGTGTTTTTGCCGTCCGGCGGACTGGCGAGCCGGTCGCAAAGGAGGACGAAGCCCCAACTGAGGGCGAAGAAAGCGGCGATGGTGAGGACCATCTCGAGATCGGCCATGGGATGCTCCGGTAGCGTAGGGTCACGGTCGTGGTGTGGGCGATCTCCCATCCACGGCCCATCCGGAGACTACGTTCGTGAAGATCAGGATGAGGTCAGGACTCCGAGCGGGAACATCAAGGAAGCATCAAGATGGAGCGAAGTCACCTGAAGTCGAGTCTTGACTCAAGACACGATGACGCTCGGCCTCGCGGCCGGAACCTGATCAGGTCGGCTCTCGGAGCCGATACCCGATCCTCGGCTCGGTCACGATCCACGCGGGTTGTGCGGGATCGACTTCGAGCTTGCGCCGAAGTTGGGCCATGTACACGCGGAGGTAGTGGGTCTCCTCGGCGTGGCCCGGCCCCCAGACCTCCTTGAGTAGGAAGCGGTGGGTCAGCACCTTGCCAGCGTGCTGGGCGAGGAGCGCGAAGAGCCGGAACTCGTGCGGGGTGAGGTGCAGCTCCTCTCCCGCCCGGAGCACCCGCCGCTGCGCCACTTCCAGAGTGATATCGCCAAATTGCAGCACCGGCTCGGGCCGAACGTTCACCCGCTGCGCGTGCCGGAGGGCCACCCGAATACGGGCGAGCAGCTCCTGCGCTCCGAAGGGCTTGGTGAGGTAGTCGTCCGCGCCGGCGTCGAGCGCGACGACCTTGTCTTCCTCCCGCCCGCGCGCGGAGACCACGATGATCGGGACCTGCGTCCACTCACGCAGCGACCGGGTCACCGCGATGCCGTCCCCGTCGGGCAGGCCGAGGTCGAGCACGATCAGCTCCGGGTTGTGGCTGGCGGCGAGCGCCAGCGCTTCACGCGCCGTCTCGGCTTCGAGGAGGCGGTAGCCGTTGGCGCCGAGGCTCGCCCGGAGGAAGCGCCGCAAGGGGGCCTCGTCTTCGACGATGAGGATGAGGGCGCCCGGCGTGGTGGTCGTCACGTTGCGTCTCGACTGACCCCAGCCAACGCTTCGAAGCGCGGCTGGGCGATGCGGCGCCAATCGTCTCCGGAGAGGCTCAGGCGCACCAGCGGGTGTCCCCCGCCGAACGCGACCCTCGATGCGCTGGCGAGCGAGCGGTCGGCGATGAGGTCAGCCTCGAAGTGCGGTCGGCCGAAGGGCGGGACGCCGCCGGGCGCGATCCCGGTGAGCGCGTCGAGCTCCTCGGGCCGAGCGAAGCGGAGCTTTCGGAGACCGAGCGCCTGTCGAGCGCCGAGCGAGTCGAGCTCAAGCCGCGCCGGGATCGCCAGGATTCGAAATCGCCCGTCGTCGCCCTTCGTGAGGAGCGCTTTGACGCCGACAGCGCCGAGCTTCGCCGCGATGGCGGCGCCACCCTCGGCCGGGCCGAGCCCGCCCTGCACATCCACCCGGATGAACGGCGCACACTCGGCGTCGAACCAGGTCGTGAGTCGGTCGGTCGGGGTCATCGTGGCCCGATCCAACACCAGATTCGTCCGAACCGGAAGCGCGATGCGGTCCTCGCGCGGAGCTTTTGTGCATCGACGTTGACAGTGCCCCTTTCGGAGACTAGCTAGTGCGCCGTGTCGGGATTCGGCCCCGCGTGACGTGAGAATCGAATGAACACTCGTGCTGTGAAGCCTCTTCGCGCCGTCGGCCTCGTCTCGGGCTGGGCGCTCGTCTCCCTCCTCGGATGTGGTTCGGACGACGCCACGACCGCGCTGTGTGTGCCCGGTCAGCAGGTCGCGTGTGCGTGCGCCGGCGAGACCGAAGGCGTCCAAGCCTGCAACAGCGCCGGGTCGGGCTACGCCGCGTGCGTGTGCGAGGAGGTCGATGGCAGCGACGCCAGCGACTCGACCGACGCCAGCGACGGCGCGGACGACGCCACTAGCTCGGGCGACGCGATTGAAGGCGACACGATCGAAGGCGACACGACCGAAGGCGACACCGGCGGCCTTCCGGACCACTGCCCGGCCCCGACCGGCGAGCGCCCGTCCCGGCGCAGCGAGCAGGTCGGCGCCTTCGACCCCGAGTCTGGCAAGCTCGTGATGTTCGGCGGCAGCTTCGGTGTGCCAGAGAACTGCGGCAACCCGATCCCGACCTTCGAAAACGAGACCTGGGTCTACGACGCGGCGTGTGATCTCTGGTCCCTGAGCGCGGCGGAAGGGCCGTCGCCGCGCACCCGCGCCACCGCGGTCTGGGAGCCGACGATGAAGCGCATGGTGGTCTTCGGCGGTCGCTATCGGGCCGGATCGAGCGGCAACTACACGCTCTTGAACGACCTCTGGGCCTACGATCCCGCTGAAGACGCCTGGACCGTGCTCGACGACGGCGAGTCGATGAGCGCCCGCTTCAACCACACGATGGTGGCCGCGCCCGAGCTCGGTAAGATCCTGGTCTTCGGCGGCAATACGTCGAACTCAGGCCTCGTGTACACGGCCAATAACGACGTCTGGGCCTGGGATTTGACCTCGGGCGCGTGGGAGAAGCTGGCGATCGGCGGCGTCGCGCCGAAGAAGCGCTTCTTCGCGAGCGGGCTCTGGGACGGCAAGCGCAAGCGGCTCGTCATCCACGGCGGCGCCGACGAGTCCCTCTTCAGCAACACCGCGAAATACATGGATGATCTCCAAGCGGTCGACTTCAGCGGCGCGACGCCCGTTTGGCAGAAGCTCGATACAGACTCGGTCGGCAAACCCGATGGCCGCTTCTGGGGCTCGATGGCCTATGACGCCGCCCGCGACCACTACATCCTCTTCGGTGGCCACGACGACGGCGCCCAGGGCAACCGCAACGACCTGTGGATGTTCGAGCCCGAGGCGGGCCAGTGGTCGACTCTCAGTGTCGGCGACTCGTTCAACAAGCCCGCGAACGGCTTCTGCTCGTTCCCGCCCGACTTCACGACCATGCTCGAGAACACGCCCGAGCGCCGAAATGGCGGCCTTGTGGCGGGCGGCCCGGATGGCCTCTACGTGGCCCACGGCAAGACCGACTGCGGCATCGTCGACGATCTCTGGCGCTACGACTTCGCGTCGAGCGACTGGCAATCACTGACGGCGGCGACGGTCGGCGAGGCCTGCGTCCGCAAGGGCGGCCTGAATTGCAACG
>JADMJS010000614.1 GCA_018780435.1 Myxococcales bacterium | reverse complement strand
TAACGCCGTTCGTTGATGACGACCTCACGCTCGCTCGACAATTGTTTGTCGTTCAAGATGAGGTTTACCATACGGTCGGCTTCGACCTCGGCGACGAACTCGAGGTTGCCCTTCGAGGCCGGGAGGACCTCGTGGTAGTAGGTCCAGTCGAGCCACGTGGCCGCGTTGGTCTGAGCGCCTCGCTCCTCCATCGAGCGGTCGAAGACGCCGTCGCCGAAGGTCTTGGTGGCCTTGAACATCATGTGTTCGAAGAGGTGCGCGATGCCGGTCTTGCCGGCGCGCTCGTGCCGCGAGCCGACGCGATACCACGTGTGGTAGGCGAACACGGTGGAGCGGGGATCGGGGAGGATGATGACGCGAAGCCCGTTCCGGTGGACGAACGAGGTGATCGTGCGTTCGCCGAAGGGGATGTTGGGGAGCGGCTCGAAGCGGCGTGCCACGTCCGAAGCGCATCGTCCGAGGACGACGTTCGCCGTGAGCGACGGTGACCCGGCGCTCGCAGAGCTGATTGGAATCAAGGGGTTTTCCTGGCGAGATTGGGGGCGACGGACGGGAGCAGCGGGGGTCGCCCCCCGTCCGCAAGGGCATCGACTGCCATGGCGCGAACCAACTGGTCCACGGAGGACCTATCGAAGTCGGGCACGAAGAGATAGGGGAGCTCGATGCGCGGCAGGGCCGAGCGAGACGCGAGCCAGGCGAGGTGGGCGTCTTGGGAGCGGCGACGGTCGATGAGGAAGCGGGCCGCAGCGAGCGCGGCGGAATGTGCGCCGGCCTTCATGCCCGCTTGCTCAAGCTCGCGCTCCACGCCGGCCGACGGCAGCGGCGGGAAGAGGCCGTTCACGAAGAGCGCGCCCGGCGCGACCCGCAGGGTGTCGTGCATGCGGGTCTCGAGCTCCATCGATTCGCGCACCGGCATCTCTTCGGCGAGCGTGACGATGTTCATGCAGGACCGCGCCGGGTCGATGAGCATGTCCTTGATCTGACCGACCTCGTCCGCCATCGGACCGCTCTTCACCGTCTCAGTGATGACGTGTGGGAGCGCGAGCAACGAGACGCCGTGGCCCGTGGCGGGTGAGTCGATGATGAGGGCGTCCCAGCGCGGCCGGCCGTCAGGGAGGCGCTCTTGTTCGAGGTGCCACGCCTTGCCGATGAGGACGAGCTCGTTCATGCCCGGGATCATGCGCGTCAGCGACTTCATGACCGGGTTCTCGAAGACGAGCCTATAGAGGCGCTCGAACTTGAGCTTCATGAGCCCGTACTCGTGCAGCGCGGGACCGGGCGTGACGTTGATGACCTGCACGCGCGGTTCGATGGTCACGATGTCGTAGGTCGCCGGATCGCCTTGATAGCCGAGGAGGCGCGCGACCCGAGGCTGGGCGCCGAGCTCGACGATGAGGACACGTTTGCCGGCGCGGGCGAGCCGGAGCGCGAGGGCGGCCGAGACGGTGGACTTGCCGACGCCCCCCTTGCCCGCGACGACGATAAAGCGCCGAGACCCAATACGCGCCAGGACGTCGTCCTGCGTGGGGATCGCCTGGATGACGTTCATGAGCCGCTCCTCGGGAGCGATTCAGAGCGCGGGGCTGTCAGTGGGATGGGGGGGACGAGCGCGATCACCGGAACGGGGTTGTCCCTTGCCCATCGGCGATCGTCAAGCGTCCGTCCGACTTCGAGGGCCGTTGACCGTCGAATTGGGTGCGGATCAGCTCGGTGACAGCACGTTCTCGTGCCCGCAGTGCTCGCAGGTCACGGCCCCGGCCGGTCGTTCCGCCCCTGCTGGGAGGCGCTCGCCGCAGACGCAGACCCAGCCGACGACGCGCGCGGGCACGCCCATGACGAGGGCGTGGTCCGGGACGTCGGCGGTCACGACCGCGCGAGGATGTTCTCCTCGCGGCGCACCTTCCCGAGGTTCGGCCGGTTCGCGGTGTGTGTGAAAGTTCGTCCCGCTGGTCCGGCGGTCATGCCTACTCGCGGCCGGCCCAGCCCTGCTCCTGGAGCCTCAACCACGCGGCCCGAACGTGCCCGTCCTTCATCTGCGACCGCTTCCGCTCACTCCAGGACTGCACTTTGGCAAGCACGTCGTCGACATCGCCCGGGTTGGCCCCATGATGCATGACCCAGTGCACGGTGCCGAGGAGCTCCATGCCAAAGGGCGTCTCGAAACCTTCAATGAGGGCCGCGACCCGATCGAGGCGGGCAAGCCCTTCAGGTCTCTGGCCAAGAAATGCCCGCGCCTCGTCCACTGCACCAGGGAGCAACTCGATGGGCGTCTCGGGGCTGTTCCTTCCGTCGCCCACTCCGAGCGTGTAGTGCCCCTCCATGTTGCGAAGCGCCTTGCGGAGGTCGTCAGCGTAGGGCCCGTAGTGGTGTGCGCGGTACTCAAGCCGAAGTCTTTCCCAAGCGAGTTGTAGGAAGTACGCGAGCTTCTGTACCTCCACGAGCGACAGCCGGTAGTCGTAGCCCGTGTCGACGTAGCGGCCCATCAGCGCGAGCACGGCGGCGCGAGCCGGTGTCATCCCGGGCTTCTCTCGTCGATCGATGATCTGATCTGCTGCTGGGGAATCCGCAGGCTCGAATAGAAAAACCCGAACCTCGGGTACCGCGGAGAACTCCTCGATGACGAGCGGACGAACCGACGACCATTCGAGTCCTCCGTTGCCGCAGCCAAGCGGCGGCACGGCAATCGACTCGATGTTGAGACGCTTCACCTGCGCGACCAAGTCCCGCAAGCCATCACGCACGTACTCGAGCTTGGACGGTTGGCGCCAATGCCTCTTCGTCGGGAAGTTGATGATGAAGCGGGGAGACACGAGTCTTTGAACGATGTGCATCTGGCCCGTCTTCACCTCGCCTAACTTGCACGCTCGCTCGTAGGACGCGAAGTTCTCCGGGAACGCCTTCTTGAACTGGAGCGCGAGGCCCTTCCCCATCACACCCTCGGTGTTGACGGTGTTCACGAGCGCATCGACGTCGGCAGTCAGTAGGTTTCCTATTCCGCGTTCGATAGTCATCTCGGGCTCCTCAGTAGTACCATTGGGGACGAATACTCACGACCGGCCGGTGCTCTTGGGCGACAAGCGCCGTCTGCACTCGTTGAGCAGCCGCGGCCGTCATCACAGCGACCTCGGAGACCGCCGTCCACGGGAAGAACTGGCGAACCAGAAACTCGGCCTGCCTTTCCTCTTTGACGGCCTGCTGCAGTACCGTGTTCGTCGCGGCCTTTTGCTTGTCATGCAGGTAGCCGTGCTTCCGACGGGTGCGCCCGTGTTGTTGGTGATCCCGTGACCGCTGCTAAGCGAGCCGACATCGGTTGTTCCCTGCCCATGGGCACTCGTCAAGCGTCCGTCCGACTTCGAGGGCCGTTGACCGTCGAATTGGGTGCGGATCAGCTCGGTGACAGCACGTTCTCGTGCCCGCAGTGCTCGCAGGTCACGGCCCCGGCCGGTCGTTCCGCCCCTGCTGGGAGGCGCTCGCCGCAGACGCAGACCCAGCCGACGACGCGCGCCGGCACGCCCATGACGAGGGCGTGGTCCGGGACGTCGGCGGTCACGACCGCGCCTGCGGCGACCATGGCGTAGCGGCCGATGCGATGCCCGCAGACCACCGTGCAGTTGGCGCCGAAGGTCGCGCCTCGCCCGACTGGCGTGGCCGCGAAGGCGTCCTTGCGCTCCACGTGGGCGCGCGGGTTCGTCACGTTGGTGAAGACCATCGAGGGGCCGCAGAAGACCTCGTCGCCAAGCGTCACGCCGCGGTAGAGGGAGACGTTGTTTTGGATCTTGCAACGATCCCCGATGGTGACGCCGTCGGCGACGAAGGTGTTCTGGCCGAGGATGCAGCTCTCTCCGATGCGAGC
This sequence comes from Myxococcales bacterium, assembly GCA_018780435.1. Classification (GTDB taxonomy): domain Bacteria; phylum Myxococcota_A; class UBA9042; genus SXOO01. The sequence continues at coordinate 2,413 of JADMJS010000614.1, read as the reverse complement.
GCCGGCCATGACGTGGCTGTAATGCCATATCTTCGTGCCCGGCCCGATGTGCGCGCCGTCGGCGACGGTCGCCGTAGGGTGGATCATGACGCCGATCCGCTCGGACGCCGGGTCGACCCGTCGAGTGAGCTCGAGGGCCTCGCCGCCTCGCTCGAGGCTGTCCTGGCACCGGGAGAGCACGCGGAGGACGGCGAGCCCCGATTCGCCGTCGGTGAGCGGGGCCACGCGCGTCCGGATAGCAGTGATGAAGGCCTCGCACTCGGTGCGGAGCGGCTCTTCATCACCAAACGCGACCGGCCGCGCATCGGCCTTTCGCGGGACGGGGACGCGGTCGACCCAGTCCATGCCGTGCTCGTAGAGGAGCAGCTCTTTCTTGCCGTCGTCGAAGACCGCCATGGCCTTCTCGCCGACCACGACGAGCTTCTGCTCCTTGAAGGGGTGCAGCCAGCTCACGTGGATGTGGGCCTTGACGCCGCTCGGGAACGAGAAGGTCGAGACGGTGACGTCCGCGATCGAGGGGTGGAGATAGTTGCCGCCCATTGCGGACACGCGCTCGGGCAGCTCGCCGAGGAGGCGCAGGAGGATGGCGACGTCGTGCGGGGCGAAGCTCCAGAGGATGTTCTCCTCGCGGCGCACTTTCCCGAGGTTCAGCCGGTTCGAGTAGACGTAGCGGAGGTTGCCGAGGGCGCCCGACGCGACGAGCCCGCTCAGCGCACGAACGGCCGGGTGGTACTCGAGGATGTGGCCCACCATGAGGATGCGGCCCTCTCGGCGGGCCAGCGCGACCAGGGTCTCGCCGTCTTCGACCCGCAACGCGAGCGGCTTCTCGACGAGCACGTCTTTCCCGGCGGCGAGGCACTCGTAGGCGAGGCGGAAGTGAGTCTCGGCGGGCGTCGCGAGCACGACGCCGGAGACGTCGCTCCGAGCGAGGACGCTCGCGAGGTTGCGCTCGACATCGACGCCGGGGAACGCGGTGACGGCGGCGCGCAGGCGCTCTTCATCGCGGTCGCACACGACGCGGAGGGCGCCGAGGGCGTGGAAATTGCGGGTGTGGTTCTTGCCCCAGTAGCCGTTGCCGACGACCGCGATCCCGACGTCGCCACTCTTGATTGGATTGTTCATCCCGCCTTGACCTCCAGCTCTTCCCATTTCTTCAGGCTATCGCGCACTTCGGCCGCTTCTTCGAAGCGCTCGTCTTTGGCGAGCTGCCACATCTCCTTCTTGAGACGGGCGATGGTCTCGCGAATCTCGACGATCGAGACGCTGCGCGAGACATCGGCCTCGCGGCCCTTCTTGCGCCGATTCTTGCGGTCGTCGTCCGGCATCTCGAGCTCAAGGATGGCCTTCCGGATGGTCGTCGGTGTGATGCCGTGGGCGACGTTGTGGGCCGCCTGCTTCTCGCGTCGACGTTCGGTCTCCTCGATCGCCGCCTTCATCGAGTCGGTCATGCGGTCGGCGTAGAGGAAGACACGGCCGTGCTCGTTGCGAGCGGCGCGGCCGATGGTCTGAATGAGGCTCGTACGCCCGCGGAGGAAGCCTTCCTTGTCGGCGTCGAGGATGGCCACGAGGCTGACCTCGGGGATGTCGAGCCCTTCGCGGAGCAGGTTGATGCCGACGAGGACGTCGAAGGTGCCCTTCCGGAGGTCGCGGATGATGGCGATGCGCTCAAGGGTGTCGACGTCACTGTGGAGGTAGCGGACCTTGATGCCGAGGCTTGAGTAGTACTCGGTGAGGTCTTCCGCCATGCGCTTGGTCAGCGTCGTGACCAGCACCCGCTCGTCGCGTTCGATGCGGAGGCGAATCTCGCCGAGGAGGTCGTCGACCTGGGTCCCGACGGGCCTCACCTCGATGATGGGGTCGAGGAGCCCCGTCGGGCGGATGATCTGCTCGGAGAAGACACCCGCGGTCTGTTCGAGCTCCCACGGCCCCGGCGTGGCGCTGACGTGGACGCAATGCACCATGCGGTCGAGCCACTCCGAGAACTTGAGCGGCCGGTTGTCGAGGGCGCTCGGGAGCCGGAAGCCGAAGTCGACCAGCGTCTCTTTTCGGCTGCGGTCGCCGCGGTACATCGCCCCGATCTGCGGGATCGTGACGTGCGACTCGTCGAGGATGCAGAGGAAGGGCTTCGGGAAGTAGTCGATGAGCGTCGGCGGCGCGTCGCCTTCGTTCCGGTTCGTGAGGTGGCGCGAGTAGTTCTCGATGCCGTTGCAGTGGCCCATCTGTTCGAGCATCTCGAGGTCGTAGAGCGTGCGCTCCTCGAGCCGTTGTGCTTCGAGCAGCTTCTCGTTCGCGCGGAGCTCCGTGAGGCGCGCCGTCAGCTCCTCGCGAATCTGCGCGATGGCCCGCTTCCGGTCGGCTTCGAAGGTGACGTAGTGGCTCGCCGGGAAGATGGCGGCGTGGTCGATGCGCTTCA
>JADMJS010000342.1 GCA_018780435.1 Myxococcales bacterium | reverse complement strand
GGCCCGAGCGCCTGCCCATGGCGCGCGAGCGCGAGGTCGAGGTCTCCGAGTTCGAGCGCGAGACTCCCCAATTGATTCAGGCGGTTGGCCGTCTCGAGGGCGTCCGGGCCCAGCGCTACTTCGCACGAGACGTAGGCCGCCAAGAGGTGCTCCTGAGCCTCATCGAGCCGCCCGAACGCCCGAAGCAGATGCCCGAGGTTGCTCTGGGCCTGGGCCGTCAGCGGGTGAGCGGCACCGAGCCAGCGCTGTCGTGCCTCGTAGACGCGCGTCGCGACCTCCATCGCTTCGGCGAGCGCGCCCCGCATGACGCGGTCGAGGTTGTCGAGGTTGTCCCGGTGCGCGGCGTCGATGGCCGCGCGCCCCTCGCCCGTGAGCGCCTCCACGTCGGGCCAGCGGCGAAAGAGGAGCCGTTCGTAGTCGAGGTATTCGAGCAGCTCCGGTGCAGGCAGCCCGAGCTGGGCGGCGCGAGCCTCGCGATCCAGCGTCGGACTCCGCGTGGCGTCTTCGAGGAAGGTCAGCGCCCGCGCGCCGAAGCGGGCGACCAGCAGGCACTCGGGCGACGGCGGCGCGGCCGAACACAGCGCCTCGCAACGGGCATGGTCGGCCTTCGCCTCCGCCTTAGCCCCCGGCAGACCGTCACAGAGCCCGCTCGCGAGGAGCAGCGACGTCAGCGCGGCGGCGAAAGGCACCGCTCAGAGCCCGTACTTGGTCTCGGCGCAGACGGCCACTTCGAAGAGGATGTAGGCGAGCGTCTTCTCCTGCGGCAGGAAGCCCTCGCCGTCTTCCGAGTGGTAGGTCGAGAAGAGGCCGCGACCACACCCATACTGGAAGCTGACCGTCGCGGGGCGCGATCCCTCGTCCGGCGTCACGATGTTCATCCAGACCTTCGGCATCATCTTGGTCAGAGTGCCGTCGACATCGGGTGCTTCGTACTCGCTGACCGATTCGATGATCGTGTAGTTGGCGAGCAGGTCGAAGGACGTCAGGTTCTGCTTCTCGAGCCACGCGCCGAGGCCTTCGTCTTGAACCTGCGCCTTTCCGTCGAACGAGAGTGATAACTGCGCCGAGCCGCTCGTTCCGTTGTCGCCGAGCCACTGAATGGGGTCCGGGAACACCGCATTCAGAATGTCGTAGGACCAGTCGGTCACATAGAGCCGCCCGCCGGCCTCGACGAACTTCCGAACGTTGTCTCGGACCTCGGCCGAGTCGAGCGCCGGATAGAACCAGTCGGAGTCACACGGCATGAAGATCACGTGGTATTGCGCGAGGTTGGTCCACTCGCTGAAGAACTCGGCGGCGTCGTACGAGTCGACGAGGTCGAAGCCTTCGGTACCGGGCTCGAGGTAGCCCCAGGTGTCGAGCTCGCCCAGACCGAGCTTGGCGAGGGTGTTCTCGATGAGATCGAACGAATCGGCCACGACGGCCATCTTCGGGACCTCTTCGCCCTTCGAGAGATCCGTCTTGCCGGGGAGGGTCGTGACGGACTTTGGGAGCTCGCTACCGCCCGCCTTGACGTCGATCTCGGTTACGCGGCGGAAAGTCCCCTTCTGCACGACGAGGTACCACTTGCCCTCCGTCGGGATGGGCACGAGGAACTTCCCCTCGGCGTTACTGATCCCGACCGGCGTGTTCTTCGGGAGGTCGATGCACGTGTCGCAAAAGACCTGGTCGGGAAAAGGCGCGGGCGGCTCGAAGGTGGCCCACACGACCGCGCCTTGGATCGGGATGGTCCCTTCCGGCGCGTAGACGGTCCCGTGCTGCGCACATGTCGGGCAGTAGGGCTGGCAGACGCCCTCGAGACAGACGGGATTCCCGGCGTCGCAGTAGCCGCAGACGCTGCCGCACCCGTCGGGACCGCAAGCCTTGCCGTCGCACTGAGGCACGCAACCGACGTCGCCGTCGGCTTCGGCTTCGACGTCGGGCGTCTCTGCCGTGTCGGTCTCGAGTGGGACATCCACGATGTCATCCGCCACGACATCCGGGACGGGTTCGGGGGCGTCGTCGGCCAGCGTGGTGTCATCAGACACGTCGACCGAAGGCGCCGTGTCCTCCTTGGCGGCAACGTCCTCCGTCGGACCGAGGTCGGTGCTCGCGATCGCGTCGTCCACACTACCGGCGCCCGCCGCGGTGCCGTCATCACCGCAGGCCAGCGTCAATGACGAGCAAGTCAGGAAAATAACGACGCGGGCGAGATGGCGCACGGGAGACCTCCGGCCTCCCTCACGGAGGCGAACTCGCGGGAACATAACGCCGTTGCGAGCGCGGTGTCAGCCTCCATTTCAGGGACCGGCTCGGCGCTCGCCGGCTGGAAGTCCGCTGGCGGTATTCGCGGAGTGCCTCTAAGCTCCGCGCCCGCTCGGAGGGGCGCCATGGGCTTCGCACACCTGCACGTCCACACGCACTACAGCTTTCTTCAAGGTGCCTTGCGCATCAAGGACTTGTGCGTCCGCGCGAAGGAAGCCGGCATGTCGGCGGTCGCGATCACCGACCGCGGCAACCTCTACGGTGCCATCGAGTTTCAGAAGGTGGCCAAGGAGGTCGGCATCCGCCCGATCTTCGGTGCCGAGGTCTTCGTCGTGGGAAACCGCGCTGATAAGGCCGAGAAGAGGCCGACCTCGCTCGTGCTCCTCGCCGAGACCGAGAAGGGTTACAAGAACCTCATCGGCCTCGTCAGTCAGGGCTGGCTCCAGGGCTATCAGAACGACACGCCGCGCGTGGACCGGTCGCTCATCGCGGCCCACAAAGAGGGCCTCATCGCGCTCTCGGGCGGCCTCGCCGGTGACGTCGGCCAAGCGGTCCTGCGACGCGAGCTCGACGCGGCCGAGAAGCTGGCCCAGGGCTGGCTCGACCTCTTTGGCCCCGATCATTATTACTTGCAGGTCGAGCGCCTCGGCTTCGCGGAGAACAAGCGGGTCACCGACGCCACCTTCGGACTCGGCGCCGAGCTCGGCATCGGCTGCGTCGCGACCAACTACGTTCACTACCCGCGCCAGGACGACGCCCGCGCTCACGCCGCCCTCGTCTGTGTCGGCCTCGGCAAGAGCTTCGCCGCGCTCGGCAGCGACATCCCGAACGAGCTCTACGTCCAGTCCGAAGCCCAGATGCGCGTTCGGTTCGCGGATCACCCGGAGGCGGTCGACCTTGCGGGCATCATCGCGGAGCGCTGCCAGGTCAAGATACCGACCGGAAAGAACTACCTCCCGCGCTTCGTGACGCCGAACGACGAGGATCTGCCGACCTATCTGCGCCTCCAGAGCAAGCTCGGGCTCGAGAAGCGCTTCGCGGAGGCCGCCGCGCAGGGCAGGGAGCTCAACAAGGACGCCTACTACGCTCGCCTCGAAGTCGAGCTCAACGTCATCATCCCGATGGATTTCTCGGGCTACTTCCTCATCGTCTGGGACTTCATCCGGGCGGCGCGGGAGATGGACTGCCCCGTCGGCCCGGGCCGCGGGTCCGGCGCCGGGTCACTCGTCGCGTATTCGCTACGCATCACCGACATCGATCCGCTCCTCTACGGCCTCCTCTTCGAGCGCTTCCTGAATCCGGAGCGCGTGTCGATGCCGGACTTCGACATCGACTTCTGCATGAACAAGCGGGACCGCGTCATCCGCTACGTCACGCAGCGCTACGGCAAGAACAACGTCGGCCAGATCATCACCTACGGGCAGCTACGCGCCCGCGCGGCCATCAAGGACATCGGTCGCGTCTTCGACATGAGCTTCGCCGAGGTGGACCGGCTCGCGAAGCTCATTCCGGAAGAGCTCGGCATCAAGCTCGCCGACGCTCACGCGAAAGAGCCCCGCATCGAGGAACTCTTCGAAGAGGAGCCGCGCTACCGGGAGCTCTGGGACGTCGCGCTCCGCGTCGAAGGCCTCACGCGCCAGGCCGGCCTTCACGCCGCCGGCATCGTGATCTCCGAAGAGCCGCTTTGGCACTACGTCCCCGTCTGCCTCGGCGCGAACGGCGAGTACGTCACCCAGTTCGCCAAGGAAGAGGTCGAGCAAGCGGGCCTCGTGAAGTTCGACTTCCTCGGCCTGAAGACGCTGACGGTCATCGACCAGGCGGTGCGCCTCATCAACGACGGCCGCACGGCGCGCAAGGAGCCGCCTTTCGACCTGAACGCCATCCCGCTCGAAGACAAGCCGGTCTTCGACCTCCTCGCGGCCGGCAACACCACCGGCGTATTTCAGCTCGAATCATCCGGCTTCAAAGACCTGATGAAAAAGCTGCGACCGACGAGCCTCGAGGACGTCATCGCCGCCGTCGCGCTCTATCGTCCCGGCCCAATCGGCACCGGCATGGTCGACGACTTCGTCAAGCGCAAGCATGGCGAAGCCGAGGTCGACTACCTCCATCCGTCGCTCGAAGGGGTCCTGAAGGAGACCTACGGCGTCATCGTCTACCAAGAGCAGGTGATGACGATCGCCCGCGTCATCGGCGGCTACTCGCTTGGCGGCGCCGACATGCTGCGCCGCGCGATGGGCAAGAAGAAGGCCGAGGAGATGGCCAAGCAGAAGTCCATCTTCCTCGACGGCGCCGCGAAGACCGGCGTCGCCTCGCAGGAAGACGCGGACCGCATCTTCGAGCTCATGGCGTACTTCGCGGGCTACGGCTTCAACAAGTCGCACTCGGCCGCGTACGCGCTCATCACCTATCAAACCGCGTACTTGAAGGCCCACCACCCGGTGGAGTTCTACGCCGCGCTCATGACCTGCGACGGTGACAACACCGAAAAGGTCGTGCGCATGATCGGGGACGCGCGCGGGCACGGCATCGTCGTGCGGCCGCCGGACGTGAACCTCTCCGAGAAGGACTTCTCGGTCGATAGCGGCGGCGTTCGGTTCGGCATGGGCGCCATCAAGATGGTCGGCGAAGGCGCCGTCGACGCCATCGTCGAGGGCCGCGCCGAGGGGCCCTTCAAGTCGCTCTTCGACTTCTGCGAGCGCGTGGACCTGAAGCGCGTGGGGCGTCGCACCATTGAGCAGCTCATCCGCTCCGGTGCGTGCGACGGCTTCGCTCAGGAGCGCCACGTCCTCTTCCACAACCTCGAACGCGCCATCGAGCGGGCCCAATCGGCGGCCCGAGACCGGGCGTCCGGCCAGGGCAACCTCTTCGCCCTCTTTGGGGGCGGGAAGAGCACCGAAGTCGTGGCAGCGAGCTACGCGATGGACGGAGAGCCGTGGCTCGAGCGGGCTCGCCTGGAGTTCGAGAAAGAGGCCATCGGCTTCTACGTCTCCGGCCACCCCCTCGACCGCTTCGAGAACGAGCTCAAGTCCGCTCGCGTCATCTCGATCGCCGCGCTCATGGAAGGTCGCTTCGAACTCCGTGACACCATTGGCATCGGGTGCATCGTGGTGAGCCTCCGCGAGCGCGTCACGAAGTCCGGCGACGGTCGCATGGGCTTCGCCGTTCTCGAGGACCAGACCGGGCAGATCGAGGCGATGTTCTTCACCAAGTCCTTCGCGGTGAGTGAGGAGGCGCTGAAGTCGAACGAGCCCCTCATCGTCCACGGCGCGGCCCGTTACGAAGGGGAAGGCGAAGGCAAGGTCCTGAAGTTCCGCGCCGAGAAGGCGACGAAGCTCATCGACGTGAGGCGCCAACGGACCCGCCGCATCGGCTTCATCATCGACGGCGTGAAGACGCGCCCCGAGACGGTCGGGCAGCTCGTCGAGTCCTTCCGCGCCCACCCCGGCGACGTCCCCGTCACGCTCCTCGTCGACGTGGCCGGCCTCGGTCGCGCCGTCATCGAGCCCGGTGGCGGCCTATCGGTGAGCCCGACAGACGAGCTCATCTCGGCCGCCGAACGTCTCCTCGGCCGAAACTCAGTCCGCACCGCGTTCTGAGAGGCCGTCACCCGGGTTCTCCACGGGTCCACCGGCGAAAAAGGCACGGGCCACCAAAAAAGCCCTTGCCAGGTTCGGAGAGGAGACTTAGAACACGCCTCCTCGCCGGCGGGAATAGCCCAAACGCGAGACGGCGCTGCAATCCTTCCAGGAAACCCAGCGCCCCCGAGAGCGAGAAAGCACTCGGGCGGTTCGGAAAAACCGAAAATAGAGCTTGACGAAGAAAGCTGAGCGGATAAAGTGCCGCTCCCCAGCCTGAGGCGCCACCGAAAGGGACGCACCGAGCCGGGTTGGAAGTCGACGTAGCCGGCAAGGTTACGACGTCCTTCCGAAGCTGACTCGACCCAAACTGGTTCATCCAATCTGGGTCATCGAGTTTATCGCTCTCTGAAAACGGAATAGCAGGTTTACGAAACAAGAGTTCGTGCGGAA
>JADMJS010000221.1 GCA_018780435.1 Myxococcales bacterium | reverse complement strand
GGCCCGGAGCGTGAGCCAGTCCTGCCACACCTGCTCCATCGCGGTCCCACCGAGCGCACCCAAGCTTGGCAGTGCACGTGACCCTGTGCTCATGCGGCTACCCGCGCTCGCTCGACTGACGTTGCTCATCTGCGTGTTCATGGACGAACTCTCCTTCTTCTCGCCGTTGCAATCGCATCCCATCGTAGTTCCTCCCCGAGTGCCTTACTGGAGCGTCGCGAGGATGCGGAAACCGACCTCAGTCGGATCCGTGCTGGTGGCGAAGCCGGTTACCCGCCACCGAAGCGAGCTGCCCAGGTGGAAGGGCTTGCCCACCTGAACCTGCCTGAGCAGGGTCACGAGGTAGGTCCCTTCCTCATTGGACGGGTCGTAGCGAGAGCGCTGCCAGGCGACGTGCCAGAGGCCTATCGAGGGGTCGTCGCTGTACTCGATCACGAGGTCGGGCGACCCAGCCGCAGACGCGTAGAGCATTTCGATCGTCAGGATCACCACCTTCGCCGCGCGCGTGTCGAGCCAGAAGTCATCGTCCTGCGTCACATCCCCCGCAGCCGATGCCGCGGCTTGGATCAAGTTCACAAAAGGCTGCCATTCTACGTTTTGCATCTCGCCTCCATTCGCCCGCGACGCGGGCATGTGATCTTCTTGCTGTCCAACGGGTTAGCCCTTGGGTCCATCGTGTCCGCCGTCGTTTGCCGCGTCGTTCGTCACACGGACAGACCGCCCTCGCGCCGGTTCTCGAACCGGCTTCACCGAACGTGCCGTCCTGGCTCGCAAAGGCCTCGGCGTCGACAGTCGAGTTCGCCGCGCTGGGGTGATGACCCGCCCAACAGGCGCTGAGCCCGCAACGACCGATGTCTCCAGCATCAAGCAGGGAAGCGCCGGCGGAATCGTGAGCAGACGCATCGACTCGAATGCGGCACGCTCTGTAAGGTCCAAGGACCCCCGACTCTCTCCACCCTGCCATCGTCCGAACTCGAAGTCGCTAGCCACGTCACGCTCCACGAACAGCCAAAGGACAGGCTCCGCGGCGGACAGGCTCCGCGGCGGACAGGCTCCGCAGCGGACAGGCTCCGCGGCGGACAGGCTCCGCGGCGGACAGGCTCCGCGGCGGACA
>JADMJS010000358.1 GCA_018780435.1 Myxococcales bacterium | reverse complement strand
ACTTCTCGTCCTGCTCGGACTTGGTGAAGTCCCAGCGGTAGAAGACCTTGAGCGCGTTGATGACCTCGGCCGAGCCAGGTCGCCACTGGTCGGGGTCGCGCAGGTCGACCTCGGAGGCGTCGAGCGTCGCGGCCACCTCGGATTCGAGCGGCGGCAGCACCTCGCCCGCGGTGATGCGATAGGTGCCGTCGGCGATGGTGGTCGCGTGCAGGTATCGCCCGTGCGGCTGCAGCCAGCCGGCGACGAGCGCGCCGAGGCGCTCCGGCTTGCCGAGGAACCACGACACCGACCTCTCAAGCGGGGAGAGTCGCGTCGACAGCTCGACGAGGCCGGCGACGTCGAAGTGCGACGGCATGAGTGGCGTCGTGATGCGGTCAGGTAGCACGTCCCAGTCGCCGTGGTGGCCGGCGCCGGTCGACGTCGCCAGCTCCAGCAGGATCTCCAGCGACGAGCGACGCTCCCAGCCAACGCCGAAGGTGACGCGGGCGGCCTCGCCGCCTTCGGCGTCGCCGAGCGGGATGCCGAACGTGAGCGGACGCGTGCCCATCCGGCCGCGCTCGCAGCCTTCGAGGTAGTAGCCGCCGGTGATGTCGCCGATGACACCCGTGAGGGCCGACACGGCGGCGTACGAGACAATCTCGGCTGACTCGCCTTCGCCGATGCGCGCGTAGCCCGAGGAGGGCGGCTCTTCAAGGTTGCCTTCGCCGGGGTCGAGGAAGATCGGGATGACTTTGGCGTGACTCGGGATGTAGACCGACCATTGGGGGCCGGTCGCCGTGTGATAGCTCAGGCCGCCCCCGACGGTGCTGATCTCGACGAGCCCGGTGCCGAGGAAGCCGAGGACGGGCCCGAAGGATCCAAGGGCCGCGAAGTCGAGTTCGACGCGATAGAACAGGCCATCCGATGAGATCCACTGCAACTGCGGCGCATCGCTGAACCACACCAGGTCGACGCTCAGTCCGTCGGTGGTGTCGGTGCGGACTTGGTTTCGGACCTGAACGAACTTGGCTGCGAGCTGTTCGAAGGTGAGCAGCCGAGGCTGCAGCGCATCGGAGAGCGCCACCCCGTCGGTGTGGTCCCAGACGAGGGTCGCCGGATCCTCGGCTTCGTACGACGCGCGTGTGGCCCACTGAGACACCCGAAAGTGCAGGTAGGCCGTGAACACGTCGAAGTACATCATCGCCGACGGTTCGACGCCATCGGGCAGGAATGCCGCGCCGGCGGCGTCATGCAGGAGCCGACGGGCATTGAGGGCGCCGCGGGTCGTTTCGAGTCCCACCGTCGTCGTGAGCAGCTTCTCAATGCTGGTCGTCCGAATCTCCCAGCTCAGGCGATCGCGGGCCGGGATGGGGTTACCGTCGACGACGCCGCGCCACACCTCGATACAGTAGTCACCTCCGAACGCGGTGTCGTAGGCCGTGCCGGTCGGTCCGACGACGTAGGCGAACACGCGCACATAACGTCCGTGCCAGACGCGCGGGTAGTCCGAGACGATGCGTGGCGCGCCGGGTCGATTGGGGTTGGCGAGCGCCCGGGAGTCGCCATCGCCGAGGTCGTTGAAGAGATCGCGCTTGCTGGAGATGAGTCGCGTCCCGGTCGACACGGCGATTTTCATGGTCTCGCGGCCGAAGTACAGGTAGCCGGCGGCCCATCCGGTCGTGCTGAGGACGTCGATGTTGGCGATGCCGGTGCCGGCCGAGTCGTAGTCGACGGCGGCGGTTAGGCCCGACGTGTGGCCCGTCGCGAGGTCGCGGGCGAAGATGTAGAGGAGCTGGTCGTTGCGAGCCTCTCTCAGCAGCAGCGAGAGCGTCGCGGACGATACGTCGGCTTTGCTGCGCGTGATCTCGGCGCCCGCATCCTTGATCGGCATCGACGTCGGGTCGAGGCAGTACTCGACGAGCTCGTACGCTTCGGACTGCGACGTCGGTGCTGCCCAGGTCGAGCCGGTCGGGCCCTTCGGGGTGGGCCCATCCAGGAACACGTACGGAAGGCCTTGGATCTGCGCATAGAAGCGCAGGCCGACGTCGGGGTTCGAGGCCGCGGCCTTGAAGCTGGCGAGGTTCACAGGCTCTCCTCGAGGAAGGTCATCGGCACGATGAGGACGTCGCGGCGCGCGTCCTGCCACTCATCGGAGTACTCGTCCTGGTCGAGTTGCACCGTGACAGCGCCCCAGGGCTCGTCCCAGGCCCAGGCGGCGGAAACCGTGGTGTCTCGGTACAGCGTCCCCGGATAGCCTCGGAGGAACTGCCGGAGCACGCCGCGAAACTGCAACGTCTCCGAGTCGCGGACTCGCGCGGTCACCTCGAAGCGGCGTCTCAAACTGCGACGAAACGAGCGCGGCGCACCGTGCTGGTGGCGGGCCCGCATGAGCGAGAGGCGCCATCCGGCCGGAGCCGGGTCCTCCCAGGGCAACGTGCCGACGAAGACGCCGTCAGCGACGTTGCTGGCAGTGGTCGACGTCGTGGCTGTGACGGAGGTGCCCGAGTAGCCGAGCCAGTCACGTAGGGTCGGGTGAGTCCACGTGATCGTGGTCGACACGCCGCCGGTCCACGAGATCGTCACGACGCCGCTCGACTCGGTGCAGGTCATCGACGAGTGAATGTCGGCGCGGAGCCTCACCTGCAGGTGCGCGAGCAGCTCGGCGAGCGACCGATAGAGCGCCTGGGTCAGCGTCACCACGGTGGCGCCGGACGCGTTGTAGTTCACGGTGAGGCGATCATTGGTCGGGTCGATGCGGACCCCAGCGTCAAGGCGCATCATGGGGCGACGTCCGCGACGAGATCGAGGGCAAGCTCGAAGAGGCGGTCCGGACGCCCGCTGATCCGTTTGGGCTGCAGCGTCAGGTCCGCGTCGGCAAACGCGACCTCGTAGCGCTCGGGCGAGTTCTCGTCATCCGGCAGATGGTAGATGGACCACGGCTCGCTGCCGCCCGTGGCGTCCCAGAGCTGCGTGAGGAACGCCTCGAAGGCGTCGTGGCCGCCGTAGCCATTCGACGAGTCCGGTGGCGGGCCCCAGCGGAGCAAGACGTCGATTTGGACAGTGCCGAGCTCGGACGGGATCGCGCCGTGCTGGGTCTCCGAGTGCGTGCCCGACAGCATCTCGCGGCGGGTCGCGAGCGGACGCGTCGACTTCCGGTGCAGGCGGGTAGCGCCGTGCCAGCCATACCACCCGGCTTGGACGGGGCTGGTCCAGACGGTCGCCGTTGCTCGGCCGCTGACGTTGCCGGACTCGCCGAGCCGGTCGCGGACCGCCGTTCCGTCGCCTGCATGCGACCAGGCGATCGAGTAGGTCTCGCCACCGGCCGTGTTCACGCGAACGTGAGCCCGGTGCGTCGCGGTGTCCGGGACGAGCTCGACCCACGCCGCCGTGCCGAGCGCGGCCTGCCACGACACGACCATGAGGTCGAGCGACTTCCAGACGGTGCCGGCGGTGATGCTCCAGTCGTACGTTGCCGGCGTGCCCGACGGGTCTACGGTGAGCCGGATGGTGGCCGCGGTGTCCTGATAGTGCGAGCCCTGCAGCCAGGTCCGAATTCGCCGGGTAGCCGTGACCGAGCTTGCCGCCGCAGCGACGCCGCCGGCTGTGCTCGTCATACCCGCCGCCGAGACCGCGTGGGCGCCGGGAGCGAGCGGGTCGTCGAAGTGGAGGTGTACCGTGTCGGCGTCGATCCGGGTGACCCGGGCGATGGCGGCATTGCCCACGCTGTAATTGGCCGCGTCGATGAGGTCCGCATCGTCGGTCATCGCCGAATCCCAGGAGAGCGCGATCGTTGTCGGCGACAGGGCCGTGACCGTGACGAGCTCCGGGGGCGGCGGCGCCAGGTCGCGAGAGCCCCGAGGCCAGCCTGCGCCGACGGGCAGCGACTGTCCGACCATGTCTGTAGTGACGCCGCTGATGGCGGTGCCGCTGTCGATCTCGGAGCTGCTCTCTTGGAACGTGAAGTCGCCATTGGGCGCGTCGGTGAACAGCGGGTCGCGGGTGTGGTTATTCCCGCCGTCCGTCCCGCTGCCGAGGGTGTTGTAGCCCGTCTGGGTGCAGTAGCTGTAGGTGCCCTTGAATGCGGTCCCGCCCGCGCCAGCCGCTCGATGCGCGCTGATGTTGCGCATCGTCGGGCCGGAGCCCGCCAGGTTGGCGACGCTGTGGTTCGTGCGACTGCCGTCCTGGTAGACGGCACCGAGGGCATAGACGCCCGTCGTGTCAGCGCCGCAGTCGATGACGTAATCGTAGCCGGCGCGCTGCGTGATCTCCCAGACGGCGAGGTCCACGCCGGTCCACTCATAGAGCAGCCGACCGACGTTGCCGCACTGGATGTCTCGGATCGTGCCGCCGGAGCCGGTCTGGATGGCGCTCGCGCAATTGATGAACCGGAGGCTCTCCAGGCTGCCGAGCGCACGGCCAAGTCCGTTGATGGCGCCGCCGCCGAAGCCGGCAGAGTCGATCAGGAAGTCCTCCATCTGGAGGTTCTTGATCGAGCAACCGGCCGCGTCGATGCCAAAGCACCGAGTCGAGCCGGACGCCTGCAGCTTCGGCAGGGTCGTCTTGTCGACGCCATTGTAAAGCGCCGGGTCGCCCTCGATCGTGATCGCTGGATAGACGTAGATGTACGACGAGACCGAGATCGTCCCGCTGTCGAGGAGCCGCACGGTGTCGCCGGGGCTACAGGCCGCAATCGCCGAGTCGATGCCGGCCTTGGTGAACGGGTATGTGCCGGCCGCACCGACGGTGTGGATAGCCACTGGCTACCTCGGCGCCCCGGCGCGCGCGGCACCGCCCGTCGTGGTGCGTCGGTCGTGGTCGTGCATGGCGCGGGCAATGCTTCGGCCGAGCGCGGTCTCGTCGCCGCCGATGACGGTCGAACCGCTCATGTAGACGTTGTAGGCGATCGGGGCCGGCGCCGTGGTCTCCGCCTTCGGCTGCATCGACGCGGGCAGCTCGGGCGCGCCTCGGCCGCGGGAACCGCCACCCCGGCCGCCGCCACCACCCGCCGCGCTCATCCCCGCGACGGCCGCGTACTGCGCTGCGGCGACCACGTGGAGCGCTCCACCGACATAGTCGTATGACGCGAAGGAGCGCGTGGCCTCGGCGGCTTCGACCAGCACCATGATTGCGGCGCGTGCCGTCTCGTTCTTGATCAGCCCCGCGACCATCTTGCCGGACGCGCTGACGATACCGGCGGCGCCCTTCGTCATGGCGTTCTGGCTCTTGTCGGTGCCGTCGCGAAGGGCTTCGATCTTCTCGAGGAGCGGCCCGAACTGGCTGATGGTGTTCGGGAGGTTGCTCATCTCGAAACCGTCGAGCTCGCCGAGAGCGCCGACCAGGTTGCGCGACGCCTCGGCCGCGGCGTCGAAGCCGCCCTGGCGCGCTACGACGAGCGCCGCCTGATGCTCCTGCTCAAGCTGCAGCTCCCGTTCGTGGCGCGTGACGAGGGCGTTGAGGGCGAGCTCGTCGAGGTCGTTCTGTCGTTCTAGCGCACCGAACGCCGCGTCGGCTTGAATGCGCTCGATGGCCTCGGCTCCGGCGCGGAGCTGGCTCTCGTAGGCTTTGCTCGCGTCGCTGGCGAGCCGCGCGTAGTAGGCATCGTCGCGCCGAGGGCCCTTCGAGCCACCGCCACCCGACGAGCCGCCGGCACCAGCAACGTCGCGCACGCCACGGTCGCCCGTGGCCAAAGACGCGGCTTGCGACCTCGCTGCCGCCGCCCCGGCCGCGTCGCCCGCGAGCTCCGCCATCTCGGCCTGCAGGGCGAGCGTCCTGACCATTTCGTTTCGATGCACCGAGAGCGCCTGTGTCATGGCGCCGGTACTGGACAGGAGGTCGAGCTGGGCTTCGTCGGCGGCCCTCGTCCATGCGGTCCATTCGCGCGTCGACGACGCGCTGTCGAGGAAGGCGCCCGCGAGCTCCGCGCGCGTGCCGGCAAGCCGAAGGGCTTCGTCCGCGTTGGCCTTAAGCGCCTGCATGCTCTCGACCAGCGCGAGGCGCTCTTCGCCCCCGTAGGCGCGGACCATGCCGGCACGCGTCCCAGCGGCGACGGCGGCGGCCTTGGCCACCTCTCCGTATTCGCGGGCAAGATCCTGCAACGCCTGGGCTTCCCGGGTGGCCTGCCCGAGATCGACGAAGCCGAGAGACGCGATCTGGCCAAGAGCCCGAGAGCGTTCGATGACGTCGTCGAGCGTTTTGACCTGCGACCGGAGCCTCTGTTCGAAAGTGGCGCTCTGGCCCGAGGTATCGTTCCAGGCGTTCTCGATGTGCTCGAAAGCGCGTCCCGCGTCCGCTGCCAAGAACTCAAGAACAGTGTCTTTGACGTTGTTCCAGCCCGCGCCGAGCCGCTGCACCTTCGAAAGCGCCGCGTCACCGACGACACCATCGAACTTGGTATTGAGCTGCTCAACCCCCGTCGCGAGCAACGCCGCCGACTTGTCGGCCTGAGTAAGCTCGCCCGTCGTCTTGCCGAGCGTCTTGGCGTAGGTCTCCAGCACCGCGTTGGCGTCGAAGAAGACCCCGAGCTGCTTGAAGCCTTCGTTGGTGCCCTCGGCGATCGACTTGGCCAGTTCCTTCATGGCGTCGGCCGCGGGCTTGCCGGTGATCGCGGCCGCCTTCGTCGTTGCGGCGAGGAGCGTGCCCGTCGCCTCGAGGCTCAGCCCGGCGCGCTGCGCGTCGATCGCGATCTGCTCGAGGACGTTGTCGGCAATGCGCCCCTTCGACGCCTCGCGGAGCTGGTCAAGCGACTCGGCTGCCTGCAGGAAGCTGGCTGCGAAGGTCTCGTCGAGGATGAGCCCGCGAGCGCCATCAGCGATCGCCTCGCCGGCCTGAACCGCGAGTGCGAAAGCCTTCTGGCCCAGCTCCAGCGCCGAATTGAGCCCGGTCGCGATGACCGACCAGCGCTCGCCGAGGGTGAGCACCGAGCGGGTCTGCTCCTCGGACGCACGCGCCGAGTCCCGCTGACGGCCGACCATGCCGTCGAGCTCGCGGTTGACGCCCTGGACGATCCGGCTAACGCCGTCTTCGCCGATGAGGCGCAGCAGGGCTTCGGCTTGTTCTCTCACTCAGGCCTCCAGGCTTTGGCGGACGGCCGACGCCGACTCGCGCTGCACGTAGCGGACGGCTTCGACGACACCCGCGGCGTACGCGTCCGGCCAGCCCGCGAGGACGCCGGCCTCGTAGTCGCGGAGGACCTCGAGGACGGCCGTGAGCCATGGGTCCGGCTCCGAGAGGACGTGATGAGGGCACCGGTCGAGCGGGAACGGGAAGCGCTCGGGGAACTGCTCGTCCAGCCGACTGCCGTCCGGCAGGGGGCCATGGCAGCCGAACGGGTCGCGGGACTCATCTTGGCAGTCGCGCGGGCACTCGATGAGAGACCGCCGCTTTCCGTCTTTGCCCTTGCCGCCATCATTCCAGACGCACCTGTTGGCGATCAGCCAGAGCTTTTTTTTTGCTCCGGCGTCGTGGAGTGAGTGAGGCGCGAGACGGCCGCCCCGAGCCAGATGACGGTCTCGTCGGGCAGGCCGCCGATCACGTCCTCAGACCAGAGCCGGAGCCCGCCGATCCGAATCCGCTGCGACGGGTCCCAGCCCGGAGGCGACCCGTCCTCGATGCCCTCAAGACCGGCACGCGCGAAGAGGCGGAGCGTCTCCTCGAGCACGACGGTCTCTTCGGGCGAGTGAGGCAGCTTGACCTCGGGGTTGGCCGCTTCGGCGGCTAGGCGCTCCCGCGTGCTCGGGTGCGGCAGCGGCAGCAGTGGCCGCAGCTGCCGCAGCTCGAGCGGCGAGAGCGCGCGCACCCGGAACCTGGTCGGCGTACTGATGAGCACCGCCAGCGCCGGGAGGTCCAGGGTGCGACACGCGTAGTAGTCGAGCCGTTCGGACTCCGAGCACGCGACGAGGTCGACGGACGGATCGAAGGGGCTGACGACGGACACCGGCTCGCGCCGGCTATAGATGGTGAAGGGGATCATCTCAGAGCCACGCCATCTTGAGTGGGGTGTTGATCGGCTTGGTCGTGTCCGAGCCGGTGTCCCCGGCGTAGTAGTGCCCCTCGAAGACGAGGTCGCTGACGTCGAGCCCGTCGCGGTCGGACCGCTTCGGGTACTCCACCAGGCGCGCGGCCGGCATCGCCATGGCCCAGAGCTTGCCCGGCTGCGTGCCGTAGCTGAGCGTCACGGGCTTGGCCGTCTGGGCCAGGAAGTCGGTGACCTCGAGCGCGTACGTCCGGAGGATCTGGCAGGTGAGCCGCGGGCGGCGCGACACGGCGTGCCAGTTCTCGACGCCCGAGAGCGAGTTGCCGCCGCCGAGGGCCGGGCGGGTCAGGCCGATGTCGAGCTCGACACTGCGCACCGCCGGGGTCGACACGGTCGACGAGCCGATCGCGAAGCGCCACGACTGCGCGGCGAGCTCCTTCGGGAACGCCCACGACTGCACCGACGGCGCGCCACCGCTGCCCACGTCTTCCCAGTGAGCGACGCCCCAGGTGATCTCGAAGGTGCCCGGCTTGGCGCCCTCGAGCATGAACTTCAGGCCGACGGGCCGGCAGCCGTACATGCGGACGAGCTCGGCGGCGGCCGAGCCCTTGAAGCGCAGGGTGAACGCCTTGACCGCGCCGTCGTGGTACGGCTCGCCGTCGCGGACGAAGAGGTTGTAGCCGCCCCAGAGCGTGGCGCCCTGCGGGTTCACGCGCGGGACCTGCAGCAGCGTGCCGGTGTCGGGGGGCGCGACGGTCAGGGCCTTGAGCCAGCCGACCTCGTAGGCCGGCGCGGTGGCCGTCGCCCAGGCGATCGCCTGCCCGGCCTGGAAGCTCGTGAGGTCGCCGGCCGTGAGCGTCGGAGGCGAGCCGCTGTAGCCAACCGTCTCACTGCCGATGAAGCCACCGGCGTAGACGTTGCCGAACGCCGACGCCAGCGCCGCCATGAGCAGGTCGAAGGCCGTCGCGCCGGCATCCTCGCCGGTCGTGAGCGACGGCGCCGCCGAAGGGATCGATCCGTTGAACCCGTGGATGTAGTGGCGCGTGACGACCGTCCCGCCGGCCGCGCCGAGCAGGCGCTCGACCTCGTAGTCGCCCTGGCGCTGGTGCTCGTCGACGATGACGTCGCGGGTCAGGCCAGAGAGGTCGACCTGGCAGCGGAGGTAATCGAAGTTCGACGCGATCGTTCCGAACGTGGTCTCGGCGCCGATCTCGAGGGACCCGATTTGAAAGAGTTGGGGCATGGTCTACTCCGCGTCGTAGGTGATGGTGATGGGCATGAGCATCGTCAGTCCGTCGGTGGCACCGCTTGGTATGGCGATGCTCGGCGAGCCGATCCGCCGGAGCGACACGTTCTCGCTGTAGGTGGACGGGAGCGCGATCGCCGCGGCGAGCGTGTCCTGGTCTTCGAGGATCGCTTTCATGGTCTCGGCCGTCTGCTGCCCGCGCCGATAGAGCATGACGAGCTGCAGCGTCTGAGTGATGCCCCGCAGCTCCGGCTGCTCCGCGATCTCGCCTTGCCACTGGCGGTCTCCAAGTGGCAGCAGAATGAATGCGCGAGTGTAGGCCCGGAGTGCGACCTCGGACTCTTCGAAGGCCGCCGGGTCGAGCCGAAACCTGGGCGCGCCGTCATAGACGCGCGAGGGCACGGCGGCTTCGATGACCGAGACGAGCGCGTCGTATTCGTTGGCGATCGTGCTCATAGGAGGATCTGCACGACGTCGACGCGGCGGGCCCGCTCCGAGCTGTTGGTCACGCCATCCTGGTTCTCGTCGTACGACTTGGTGACCTGCATGGCGGTCGAGAGAGCGGCGTCGTAGATGTTCCGGCGCTCCTGAAGCCAGGTGTCTCCTGTCCAGTCGCGCGGCACGACGTCACCGGACTCGGCGAGGCGGAGAATCACCTTCTCGTACACGACGTCTTCGAAGGCCTCGAACGACCGAAAGCGCGACGGGTCCAGGCCGCGCACCATGATGTCGCGCCGGACCATCTGCGTGGCCTTCTCGATGTCGTCGAGCCAGCCAAGCCCTTGCCCGCCTTCGCGAGCCGGCGACACCAGGTGCCGAGCGTAGGTCTTGAGCCCTTCGCTGCTGCCGATGACCGTCGGCCATGGCGAGCGAACGACGTCGAAGCGCGTCTGGGCTTTCGACTCGACACTGCCGATCGTGTAGACCCAGCGAGCCTCATAGCCTTCGTCGAGCACCGGGCAGGCGGCGGCGGCCGCGGTGGCAGTGAGCCGGCAGCCCTGGAAGGTGCTGCCGCTCGACAGCGCGTTCTCGATAGGGTCGAAGAGCGTCACCGTCGTACCGGAGATGCTCCGGACGCGGACCCATTCTCGCTCGCCGTCGGAATCGATGACCAGGTAGCGGCGACGGGCGGCGATGTTCGACGCCGACGCGACCGAGAGCGTGGTCGCGCCGGCGCTGGCGGCACTGCTGAGAGTCGTGTTGACCGGGTCGATGGTGACGGACGGGGCAGTGAGCTGCGTCCCAGCCGGCGAGTGAATGGATACGGTCGCGGCGCTAGGCCGGCCGATCTCCGGCGGCTCGAAGACGATCGAGCCGCCCACGTCGAGGGCGAGTTGCAGCAGCACCGCTCGTCACGCGCCGATCCCGATGACCCCACGCCAATCGTGCGTGCCGGCCAGGATGGTCCACTCGTCGATGATCTTGATGTCGTTCTTCGTGCCCGGCTGGCTCTTGACAACCGGCTCCGACGGATCGGCGATGATGATCTGCGGGCGGAAGCCGGCCCCGCGAAGGAAGCTGCGCGTCGCGCTGGTGAGGGTGTGCATCACCTTGACCGGGACGAGGCCCGACGTGGGGTTCGGCACGGCCCACGAGGTGGCGCCCGCGCTCGGGACGAGCACGGCCGGGGACACCACCTGCATGCCGATGTGCTTGAGCGCCGTCGGGACCATGAGCTCGACGGGACGCGTACCCAGCTTCTGGCCGTCGGGCCCGAGCTCGTCGAGGAGCATGAGCTCGGCAGCGGCGAGGCCAGCGTGGTCGAGCGTCGAGGCGAGCAGGTTGTCCTGCAGGCCGACGTTGCTCGGGTGGCTGTTGCTGACCAGCGGCACGCCGTCCGACCAGTTCTCGGCCCAGGCGTCGTTGTAGATGACGTCGACGCCGACCTGGGCGAGCGCTTGGCCGCTCATCATGCCCATGTTCTGGAGGAACCGAGCGAACATCTCGGGCTTGATGGTCCGGCGGGCGAGCGCCGTGAGCGCCACGCCGTAGGCGAACGTGAAGAGCTGGAACGTGGTCTCGTAGCCCTTGCGGACTTCCTCGGTGACCACGTCCTGGCCGCGCGTGTGCTCTTGGTACTGCGAAGGGGGGAGCGCCTGCGTGATGACGCGGTTGGCGATCGGCTCGACGGTCACCTCGAAGGACGCGAGCTCATCGCCCAGCGACATCGTGAGGCCGGTCATGAAGGCGTCGCGCTTCTCGTTGAGAAGCCCGCTGATCGCCTCGACGGACGTGTAATCGGACATGTTGGTTCTCCGTGCCGCTGGGGCGTTTGAGTGTCAGGTTGGGGCGGCGATCGATCAGGAGCTCATGTCGACGACGGTCGACGAGCCGATGAAGACCCAGGCGGACCCCGAGTAGATGAAGTCCGCCTGCTCGTTCTGGTTGAGAACCGCCACGGTGGTGCCCGCCGAGTTCTTGACGGTGAGGCTCTCGGCTGCGTCCGCAGCGTTGGCGATACGAATGTGCCGCCCCTTCGCGTGCAGAGTGGCGAGCAGCGTCACGTTGCGCCCGGCGCCGCCGGGGTCCAGCTTCATGAACCGGACGGCCTTGAGCACGTCCGTATCCGCCGCGGTGCTCAGGCTGATGTGGCCGGCGAGCGTGCCGCTGTAGACAGCGTGGTCCGGCTCGAGGATCGGCCGCTCGCTCACCGCGAACTTGCGGATGCGGCAGACGACCTTGGCGTCGGCGCCGGTCTCCTCGCTGCCCGGCTGGATGTGGTGCGCGAGCACCTCGACGTGACCGTAGAGCGAGTTGGAGCCGTCGACCTCCTGGATGCCGGTAGTCCCCTTGAAGTCGTAGAACTTGCCGCACGAAGCGGCTGCGAACGTCCCGTCGAACTGCGCTACGAAGAGCGTGGCGGAGAGGTCGTCGTAGACCTCGACCTCCGCGCCGGCCGCAGCCCCACGGCGAACCACGCCGTGCGGCACCAGGTGCGTGGCGACCACGAACAGCTCGACGAGGCCGGAGCTGTTGAGGCCGACCAGGTCGCCAGCGGCGACGGCGGTGCCGCCGACGGTGTACGTGCGGCGGCGGGGGTTGCTCGAGTGCGGCCGGAAGCCGACCGGGGTGTTCGCGTTGGCCATGGTCAGAAGTCCTTGTCGTTACGTGGTTTTGGCACGGCCCGCTTGCCACCGGGCGTCATGGTCTCGTCGACGGCCTGCGGCTCGCTGAAGGCGCCGCCGAACGTCTGGGTGCTGCGCGTCGAGCGCCGTCGAATCGACTCGCGCTGAGCCTTGTCGCGGCGCTCAATCTCGGCGGCCGTGTCCCGGCGCCGGGCGAGAATCACGTCGGCGTCCGTCTTCACGCCGTCGAGCTCGACGGCGTTCTCCGTGATGCGCCATCCGTCGTTCTTGATGAGCTGCGCGAGCTCCTGAGGGTTGGAGCGCGACGCCCGGAAGTACTGCAGCTCCGGGTCGATCTTGCCGCGGAAGCGGAAGGTCTGTCGTTGCGGCGGCTTGAGCTCGGTCACCTTCGGTGGCGCTGCCATCGCCGATTCGTCGAGACCGATGCTCTTGAGGTACGCGATCGTGGGGTTTTCGGTCTGGCTCACGACAGACCTCCTGCCAGCGCACGGGCGATGTGGGCGCCGGGCTTCTTCTCCCACTCACCGGGGGTGATCCCCGCGCGACGGAGGGTGGCTTGAGTCTCGGCCGACATCTGGCCCCGTCCGCTCGCAGTGCTGCCCGGGGGCGCCGTCGTGCCGCTCGAGGCCGCGCGGAAGTAGTAGGGGTGGGCCTGCTTCCAGGTATCCAGCTTCCGAGCGGAGTCGGCGGTCAGCGCACCGTCGTCGGTGAGCTCGATCGCGGGCGCGAGCTTGAGCAGGTCGGGGTTGAGCAGGTTCGGCAGCGCACTCGCCAGGGCGGCGCGCTTGGCCTGCTCGGCCGCCTTCGTGGCTCTGGCTTCGAGCGCAGCAATTCGAGCGGCGACCTGGTCAGCGGTTTCGGCGTCGTTGGCGTTCGTGGCGCCCGCGTCCGTCTTCTGCTCGGTCTGCGTCGTCGACTGCTGCGTCGCAGCCATCGCTTCCGCGACGGCGGCTTTGACCAGCGCCGGAATGTCGACTTGGGTGTTGGAGGATCCCGAGTCGGCGGCGCCGGCGGTGCCGGTGGCCGAGTCGGAGGAAGTCTGGGTCGTTTCGGTGCTCATGCGCACTATACTGGAGCGAGCTCACCTATCGGGGCGCGAACAGCTGCACCTGTGAGAGCCAGAGCGCAGCGAGCTCGCTCAGCTCGGTGTCTGACCACCGCATGAGGGCGAAGTCGCGGCGGGTCGGCGCGCTCCGGCTGGCTTCCTCCGCGCGCTCCGTGATGCGTCCGCCGCCACCGGTGTTGCCATCGCGCTTTGCGAACTGCGTCCAGTACGCCTTGTCGCGGTTCTGAAAACGCCCAGGCCCCTTGTTGGTGAGCACCTTGACCGACCCGGCGAACCGAATCCGGATCTCGACGCCGCTGAGCGAGTTGCCGGGCTTGATGGTGGCCGCAAGCTTGTTCCACATCTCGCCCGAGAACGAGGAGCCCCGCCACGGCTTGCGGCCGAGCGCCGTCTTGAGCTCGACGTAGGGGCGAGCCCAGAGGTACCAGAGCGCCTGGCTGTTGTTGGATCCCTTGCGCTTCACGCGAGAGCGGCCTTCCGTGGGCAGGCGTCCCACGAGGGGGCTCCAGACCGGCAGCATGAGGAAGCGGGACTTGGGCTCCGGCAGCGGTCTCCCCTCGGCGTCGCGGCCAGTCTTCTCGATGCGTCGCTGCAGAAGCGCGGCGCCGAGCTCGGCGAGCTTGCGGGCGGCTTCGGCCTTGGCGGGCGGCTGGCCCGCGAACTGCCGGGCCAGCTTGATCTTCAGCCCGATCATGCGGCGGACTCCCGGCGGAGTCGGATCGTGGCTTCAGCTTGCTGGCGGCTCGAGCCCGAGGCTTCCATCTCACGCTCGACGACGGAGTTCAGTCCCTCGGCGGTCTCGGCGGCGTCGGCTTGCACCGAGGTGGCGCGGTCGGTCACCTGCGGGATGGGCTTCAGCCTGACGCCGAGCTGGATGTCGTCGCCGTAGCGAGTCCGGCCGCCGACGCCCTGGTCGGCCCAGTAGTTGGACACGACCTTGTGAACCTCGAAGGTCTCCCGTAGCGCGCCTTCGAGCAGCGGCCGCTGGGCCTCGCGGCGTACCTGCAGCTCGAGCGACTCGTGTTGTTTCGCGCCCAAGTTGCGCGTAGACGAGTTGGCCGAGAACGTGTCAGGTGGTAGGCCCTCGCTCACGGTGTACATGCGCGTCCACCACTCGATGGTCTCGCGGTACTCCGCGAGGTTCAGGGCCGGCGTCTTGTACTCAAGGCCTTCCGAGTTCTTGTCGTTGTAGCGCTTCACCGTGTTGGGGCCGTACACGTCCCCGGTGTGCTCGATGGTCTTCCCGAACTCGATGAGCTGCGGGTGGACTTGGTACTTGAGGCCGAAGTTCAGGTCCGTCAGCGCGATGTTGCAGCCGAGCTGGTTGTGCAGCAGCACCTCGTCCGGCGCGGCGAACGTCTCGCCTTCGTTCGGGAGCTTGGAGCGCCACATGACGACGGGATGGCGCGCGTACATGTTCCGGCCGTCGGCGAAGAAGTCCGTCCTTGCGCCGCGACCGTCGATGTCCACGAAGCGGTAGCCCCACAGGTTCCGCTGCTCGTCGTAAGTCCAGACGTTGAAGTAGCTCTGCGACGACGAGGTGGTCCTGCGTCTGACCTCGATGGCGACCGCCGGGGCGTGCCGAAGGTCGGCCGGGTCCTCTTCGTCGCAGACGACCTCCAGCTCGTGAGGCCCGTAGACACGCCAACGCATTCGGCCGCGCACCATGGCGGGCATGACGGCGAGCTGCTTCAGGGCGTGCAGCCGACGCTCGATGGACTGAAGCACCATCGGGAGCTGCATGTCATCCTGATCGAGCTGCCACTGGCGCGCTTCCGGCTCCTGCGGGTCGAGCGGTTGATGGTCGCCGCGGTGCAGGTAGAGCTCCGGCGGACGGTTGAACGTCGCACCCAGTCGGTTGCAGACCATCGAGGTGAGCGCGAAGAACCGGTAGCCCTGGCCGCCGCCGCGGTACCACTCGGCCGATCGCAGCGGGTGGCTCTGCTGAGCCCACCGGTGCGTGACCTCGAGATGTTCGTTGTCGTAGAGCGACTGGAGGTCGCGCCATGCGATGCGCCACGCTTCCAGCTCGGCCGGAGCTGCAGCGTCCGGCATGCCGCCGAGCATCTGGACCATGGTCGTAACGGCGCGGCCGAGGAGGGAGATCGTCATGCCGGACTATACTGGAGCGGTCACGCGGCCTTCCGGCTCGGCACGTCGGCGTCGAGCTCGGACGCGCGCAGGTGCGCGTACACCGGCCACATGTACGCCCGGAGCGCATCGGGGCCGTGCGAGTACGGCGAGTCTTGATTGACGCCGAGCGTCACGCTCATGCCGTCGACCTTCAGCTCCTTTCGCGAGTAGTTGCTCATCGAGCGAATGATCCCGCGCGTGCTGGTCGTCGCCCGCAGCGACGCGGAGAACCGCAGCCGGCGAACGCCGTCGTGGCCCTGAAGCCGCCAGCGCACGGTACGGATCCCCTGCTCTTTGGCCTGCGTGCTCGGAATGCGGCGAGCGAAGACGCGCGCGCCGAAGAAGCGTACCTGCTGCGCAACACGGACCGCGTCGACCGGATTGAAGTCGCAGTAGCACTCGAAGGTGTCGTCGTCGCGGTTGATGCCCATCTTGTCCAAGCGCTGGCATACGGCCTGGAGGAACTCGGCGTCCTGGCAGCCATCCATGACGATCTCGGCCACCACCAGGTCAGTGCCGCCGAACGGGCACCGGGTGTCCGTGCCGGTGATGTAGTCGGAGTGCTCGATGATCAGAGCGTGGTAGTGGCTGCCCCAGTCGATCGCCACGCGGTAGACGCGGTTCTTGCGAGGCCCGGTCCACGTGTGACCGTGGAGGATGCTGTCCGACAGCGAGAACTCGTGGCCGTAGACGGCGCCCTCTTCGGACACCAGTTCGCCCTCGAGCTGCTGTAGAGCCTCGCGGGTGCCCATCGTCTGAGAGACCTGCCGGATGTAGCTGGCCGAGATGCCGGGGTTGTCGGCCGACCGAGCTGTCACCATGCCGAAGTCGGGGTCAGCCTTGGCGACCTGGTCGGCGAAGTACGCCGACACGCCACGGTGCCCCCGCGGCGTGGTAGTCGCCAGCCCGAAGAGGCGGTCATCCGGAAAGCGGTTGTCTCTGAGGCGGTTCGAAAGCGCGACCCAGCCGGCCATCGGGTCAGGCGCCAGCTCGCACTCGTCGTACCAGACCCCGGCCGCGTTGGCGCCGGCGAACATCTGCGACCGGTCGAGGGAGACAAACTTGAGAATGTCGCCGGTGATGAGCTGGATACGGCGCGGCTTGGTGATGTGCCGCTTCGCGTCGAGAGCGAACCCGTTGACCGCGGCCCATTCGTCGAGCCACGACGTGATGTGGTTCCAGGCGCCGGCTTCGACCAGGTCGTAGGTCGGCGCGCCCGCGAGGTAGAGCGCCCCGGGGCGAATGCCGCGGTCGACCAGATACTGATGGTTCGACAGGATGCGGAAGAGGAACTCCCGCGAGCCGCCCAGCGTCTTGCCCGATCCGAGGCCGCCCCGAAACAACTTCATGCGCGACTCGAGCGAGTGGAAGCGTCGCTGTGCGGTGTGGGGCCCTCGAGGTCGGCCCTGGACGGTGGCGTAGGGCGGGAGTGAGCCGTTCACGGCTAGTGCAGCTCTTCGTCGCTGCCTCGGAGCTGCTCAGCCATGTTGCTGATACCGTCGATGACAACGGCCTTGATCTCGCGGTCGATGCCTTGGTCGGCGGCGACCTTGGTCGCCTTCAGAATCGAGTCGTTGTGCGCCTTGATCGCAAGCGCCGACTTGCGCCGCTCGGTGATGCGGATCTGGTAGAGCTCGACGACCTTGACCAGCCGCTCTCGGAGCGCGGTCTCGGCGGCGGCCTTCTCTTCGTCCTTCGGCAGCGGGCGCTCGAGGCGCTTGGCGACGCGAACGACCAGCCGGTCGAACTCTCGCTGAGCGACGGCGATGTCGACGATTTCGCCCGTCGCGATCTGCACCGCCGACGTGAGCTGCGACTGCACGTGCAGCCCCAGAGCGCCAAGGCGCTTCGAGGCCTTCGTCTTCGAGCCGCGAGCTTCGAGGTACTCGTCGCCGATCGCGAGGACGCCCTGCACCGGCGGCGGCCGACGCGCAAGCCCAGCCGGCCCGACCGTCGCCGACTGCTCGGCCTCACGAACCTGAGCTACCCTGGCCGCGCGGTGGTCCGGGCGAAGGTCAGCCATGGCCCGACGGCTCCGTCGGGCTCAGCGTTCGCTCTGGAGCGCCGGAATGGGCCTCCAGAACGCAGAATTTCCGCAATTTTTCGGGGATTGCCTTTGGCTGGGGGTCCCCGGGTCCGGGGCATGGGGGGGTGTCTCGACCGGGTCGGGGCCCTGGCCGGCGCGCTCGGCGAGCGTGCCACCGACGACGCGCCCGCGCAACACGCGTCGTCGGTGAGCGGTGGACCCATGCGGAGAGGAAGCGCGGCATCGCTCACTATACTGGAGCGACCTCAACTCAGGCCGCGGCCTGCTCTGCCTGGACGACCTCCTCGCGAGCGCTCAGCCAGTCGCCGTCGCCGTCGTGCCAGATGAACCCGTCGCGCTTCTTCACGAGGTAGACCCGGCCCTCGTGGTCTTCGCCACGGTCGAAGCCGTCGACCTCGGGCGGTAGGTCGAGCAGCTCGGATGCGTCCGGCGCTGGCACCAGCCGCAGAACGACGCGTCCGGACGGCGCTCGATACGGCCAGTCGGTGTCGTCGACCTTGCGCGCAAGAACCTCCCGAAGAGGCCGCATGGTCGCCCGGTCCTCGCATGCTTCGCGTGACGTTGCCGCCTTCTGCACGCGCATCCCTCGGTAGTCGAACGTTCGCCCGAGATCGGGCTGCACCACGACCACCTCGCCGACCTTGAGCTCGTCGTCGCCGCTCGCCACGACGTGCGCCCACGGCGGGTCGACCTCTCGCCCGAGCAGGATGAGCGACCCAGGTGCGCGCTGCGTACCCCGCGCGTCACGCTCCAGATCCCCTCTTGAAACGACCACTGTTCCTTGGATTGCCTTCAGCATCTACTACCTCGCATTGATTGGCCTTTCGAGCTAGACTACTGAACACCTGGACCACCCTAAATGCAAGAGGCACCTGATGTTTCGACTCGAAGACCACATAGCCACGGTGAGAGCCGCGTGCCGTAGCGCGTACGGGGCTCGACTGAAGATGCTGGGCCTCGACGTCGACGACTTCGTGGGTGACGTCATGGTCGTCCTGGTGCGTCGCCGCGGGACCTCGGGGGCGTTCCATGCTGTCGAAGGGGAGCCGCTCAGCGAGTACGGCAGCCCGCGGCGGTTCTTCGGGTACGTCGTCAGGATGGCCGCGCCGGTCTTCCGCGACCTCCGAGCAAGCACCCTCTACCGACGGCGCCGCCACCAAGAGATGGTCGTCCGCTCCAAGCCGCCGATGGCGGTCGACGAGTGCGCCCGCTTCGAAGCGCGGGAGCGGCTGCGGCGTGAACGCCCCTGCACCTGAGTGACTGTTCAAGGGTGAACGATTGACCAGCCCCGGCGCGCGCCCTAAGCTGTCAACGTTGTTTTGTTGCCCCCTGGGCACATCGACGAGGAGAACATGCAGGTCCGAGACTTCAAGCTGTCCGTTCTGTTCGAGCGCGCAGAGGACCTGCCCGGCTTCTGGAACGCGTCCATCCTGGAGCTTGATGCGGTCACCACCGGGCCTACGCTCGAGCAGGCCTTCGACTTGGCCGTCGACATGGCCGTCACCCTGATCGCTGACGACTTGAAGTGCGACCGCGAGCCGACCCGTGAACCGGAGCCGGACGCCCTGGAACGCTATCGGAAGGTACTCTGGGACGGGAAGCCCATCGAAGGCTCCATGGCCGAGCTCGCCCAACACGAAGGCAAGCTCGTCGCCGTCGCCGCTGTGGCGATGCTCTCGTTTGCTCGACGGGAGGCTGCCAAGCCGGCCCACCGGGCGGAGATGAGACCCGTCGCCGAAGCGGCCTACGCGTTCGCCTAGCGCGTTGCCCTCGCGTCTCTCCGATGTGAAGCGCGCTGGTGAGGCCATGGGCCTCGAGTTCAGCGAGACCGGCGGCAAGCACCCGTATCGCTTCGGCCGCCAGGGTTGCCGTCCGTTTCCGGTGCCAGCGCACAACGGCCTCAAGTCCGAGGTGACCGACGTGTACCTGCGGTCGTTGTGCCGGAACTTCGGGCTCGACTTCGAGGCGTTCAAGAAGCTCCTCTGACAGCCCAACCATCCGGGAACTCCGGACGGTTGCCCGTCACTGCAACCTCTGCAGACCCACTGTGCACCTTGATCGGGTCACTTTCCGCCGTCATCTCGGAGAGTTGAACCCCCACTGCAGACCTTCACCCGGTCCGGCCATATTCTCCTATACTCTCCACCTCACTACACCCTATCTACCTTCCCTCTTCTCTGTAGTCCTTATCTCCTTCCAGAAGGAAGGAGAGAGGTATGCAGTGAGTGCAGTAGAGGCTAGAAGGTCAGCTTATGCGGGGACTTGCGCCCCCTCCAAGGTGTACAGGCAGGTCTGCAGAAGGTCCGTCGGGTCTGCAGTAAGCTGGGGCGATTCGCCCCGAACGCCTCGTTTCAATGTACGACGCCGCTTTTATTGGGTCGGGGAGGGTTTCCGCTACGCCTTGGTAACGAACACGAGCCGTTGACCTGCATCATTGGAGGTCTTGAGGAATCGAAGGCCGCGATGGTTCTGACCGGCCATGCTCTCGATGAGTGTGCCGACGTTGGAGTTGTTCGGGGCCTTGGCGCCGAAGATGGCTTCGAACGCTGACCGCATCTCTCGCTCAGTATCCATCGTGGGTGTGAGCATCCTTGATACCGCTTCGGACACGCGCACGTGCTTGTTGCCGTAGACGGCATGCCACGCCCGAATGAAGTCCCCACGAGCCCGGCGCGGCGCATCGGAATCCTTGATGGATTCGATGTTGCCGAGTGGGTCGGCGAGGCCAATCCAGATGAGCGCCGAGCGGACCATTCGGTCCCAGTCGCTGAAGCGCGTTCGGAACTTCAGCTCGACCGTGTCGCCGCTGGTCATCCACGCCCTGATGAGCGTCAGGACGCAGTTGACGTAGTGCCCACGTCGCTCCCTCGCTCGGGCCGAGGGTGCGCCCTTGGCTGGGTTCGGCAGGCCGTCCAGGCGCGCGCGGACGCACCGGGTCGAGAGGTCTTCCTTGAGGCGGCAGTTGTTGCCGCTCAGGTAGTACGTCGAGCTGTGCGGGAACTTGGTGTCGTTGTCCTCGTACATGGTGCGCATGCTGAGGTCCGTCGCCGTCACCCACGTGCAGAGCCACGTCGAGCCGACCTGGCCGCCGTTCGGGAGGTTGTCCCAGATGACCACCGGGTCGCCGCCGTAGGCGCGTGCCAGGAGGTCGCGACGGTTGCGTTCGTCGTCGAGGGAGTACGTCGTCTCGGCCGCGTTGGCGCCCGTCCTGAGCACCGATGCGATACGAGGGATCTCGCCCTTGCCGCTCTCGCTCGTGTGACCGTCGCACCAGAACAGCGGCACGATGTCGCACGCCGAGCGCACCAGCGGCGTGATGATGGCCGCGAGGATGGCGCTCGTGTCCACGTCCTCGAGGACGGTGAACGTCGAGACCAGGTCGAGCAGCTCGGCCGTCGCGGCCTCAGCCTGGGCGCGCGTCGGCAAGAGCGGCACGTCCGGGATCGGGCAGCTCGGCGCGTACAGGTAGCGCGTCGCCGGGTCATAGCCAGGCGTCGAGACGATGGCGCCGTCGCGCCGCACGATCGGGGTGTCCGCCACGCCGATGAGCGGTCGCAGGCTGTTGGCGTTCGCCGTGTGGTGCGCGGTGACCGCCGGCCGCGGTGGGTCGATGGTCACCCACTCAGGCTGGTCGTTCTCGTCCAGGCCGTCGAAGCGCTCGAAGTGGCAGAAGCGCGAGACCAGCGACGAGTAGAACTCGCTCGAGATCGTCGCGAACCTGTAGGTCCCCTCGTCCAGGAACACTTCGACCGGCTGACGGCCACGGCGATAGACGTTGGTGGCGTAGGCCGCGAGCACGGCGTCGATCTGCTCCACCGTCTTGTGGAGCTTGCCGCGGTGCACCTCGATACGCACCCGGCCGTCGGGTGTGAGCGACGCGTCGAGCGTGCCCATCCAGCCCCGCATGAGCTCGGGCTCGATGTCGAGGATGCGGGCGGCCCCGTCGATGAAGAGATCCTTGCGGCTCCCGGCCAGAGCGACGAGCCACGGCTGCAGCAGGCGCACGGTCGCCAGCTTGCCCTGTGGATCGTCGCCTTGGCCCGTAGCCGCATGGCGCACGATGGCGGCGAGCGCGTCGCCGGCGTTGTCGAGCACACGCCGCACGCCGGCCTCGCCCTCGGCCACGTACAGCTCTGCCGGGTCCATCCCGTCCGGCATCTCCGCGACGAGGGCGCGCTCACAGGTGTCCTGCGAGAGCACCGTCTTGGCCTGTCCAGGCGCGGCCGCACGTCCCGGCGCGTCGCCGTCGGTGACGATGACCACCTCGGTCGCCGTCCGGCACAAGAGCGCGGCCTGGGAGTCGGTCAACGCGGTGCCACACGGCGCCACCACGTTGCAGATCCCGGCCTGGTGCAGCGCGACGACGTCGACGTTGCCCTCGACGACATAGATCCGTTTCTCCTGCCAGGCCGCTTTGCGAGCGCGGTCGATACCCAGCAGGAGATCCGACTTCTTGAAGATCGGCGAGTCCTTGGAGTTGATGTACGGCTTGACCTTCTCGTTCGGCTTGAGGAGCCGACCGGAGAACCCGGCAATCCGTCCGTCAGGCGTGCGGACCGGGAACATAATCCGGTCGACGAAGAAGTCCCGGTCCGCCCGGCCGCGCGAGTCCGGCGTGATGAGCTGGAGCTCGCGCGCCTCGACCTCGAAGCCCCGACGCTTGAGGTACTGCTCGAGCCCATGGAAGTTGTGAGGCGCGTACCCCAGCGACCAGGCGTCGATGGTCTCGGGCGTCAGGGACCGGCCGTGCAAGTACTCGAGCGCGGCCGGGGTCTCGTGGAGCTGGGTGCGAAACCAGTCCGACGCCGTGGCGTTGCAGGCGAAGAGCCGGTCACGCTTCTCGGGCGCCACTCGGCGAGCCGAGGGCACCTCTGGGAGCGCGATGCCGATCCGCAGCGCCAGGGACGCCTTGGCCTCGGCGAAGCTCAGGCCTTCGTGGTGCATCACCCACGAGAAGACGTCGCCGGCGGCGTGGCACCCGAAACAGTTGTAGAACTGGTCGGACACCGACAGCGACGCCGTCTTCTCAGCATGGAACACGCACTTGAGCATCCAGCTCTGACCGGTGCGTTTGGACGGAAGTAGGCCGATCTGCCGGAGATACTCCGGCAGCGGCAGCCGAGACTTGATCTCGGAGACGATGTCGATGGTGCTCACGCAGGCACCTCATTGACGAGGCCGCACGCGTGATGGCTGGATCGTGGCGGCTCTACTAGTCTCGCCAGAGGCAGTCGCTGTAGGGATGCACCTCGGCGTCGACGTCGACTTCGCCCAGTACAGCCACCTCCGCCATCACGTTCCCCTTGTGGAAGGCGAACCCCATCGCGTACCTCGAATGGCACCCCTCGCAGATGAAGATGACTTCCACCCGTGAGCCTCGGGTCGATTGTGGGGCGGCTGTCCCGTCGTTGGAGTCCGCCGGAATCACCAGTCGGTCGCCGTGGGCAGAGACGCTCTGCCGGTTCAGCGAGATCGAGGCTGTCTCGATGTGGTTCCAGCTGCTGCCGCACTTCGGGCACAGAAGGTGCCGCATATGGTCGACCTGAATCAGTGGGTTGCTCATGATCTCGAGGTTCCTTGGTTGGGAGGTTGGTTGTCGTAGAAGTACACGTCGATCCGGGGCTCATGGAAGCTCCTCCGACCCGGTCACCGGCAGAAGGATCGACTTCCGCCAGTCGCGGTCGGGTGTCTCGCTGAGGAAGGCCCGGGCCGCTTCGCGCACATCGCTCGGGGGCACAGTCGGAGTGGATGACCCGTCGTGTCCAACGATGTCCACGTTCAGGAGATGCAGGTCAGGGTGGTGGCGTGGGAAGTCCGGGTCGCTCGTCGTGATGACGAAGGCTGTTCGGTTCTCGATCGTCTTGAGCTCGCCGTGGAAGGGGCGGCAGAACAGCGCAGACCGGTGCAGTGCCCGCAGGTCGGGGGCCGAGCGCCAGAACGCTCGTCGTCTCAATCCCTCGAACAGTGCGACCGGCACCGACCGCGTGATGCATCGCTCGAATGCCCGCCACATGGACCGTGAGTCGGTCTTCGCCGGCGGCGCGAACGTGAAGGGCGAGCAGCCCACGTGATCGAGCCACGTCTTATCGATGTCTAGTGGCGCCCGAAGGACGATGAGCGGCTTGATGTCCATCCTGTCCACGTTGTGAAGGTAGATGACGGCCATCTCGGCGGCGCGGCGGTCCTTGAACTCCCAGCCGGCGAGAGCGCATTTGATGACGTATTCCGGTTTGATGAAGGGGTTCTTGATTTGGTCGCTCATACCAACCCTCCACGGCCCTTCGGGTTCGCCGGGATGCTGTCTGGCTCGACGACGCCCGGCTTGGAGCGAACCTGCGCAGCCTGCGGCGCTGAGGCCGCAGGCGTTTCGTGTTTCGCGACCACGATCGTGGGCGCAGAAGGCGAAACTGGCGCGCCCGGCGGCACGTCGGGCCCGACTTCGTCGGCGAGCGCGCCCGCGAGGAGCTGCAGGCGTGGAACCCGATCGAGGAAGGCCAGCGGGATGCTGCCCGACGGGAAGACGGCCGAGAGGATGTTGTGGATCAGGTGTTCGCGCGTCATGCAGCACCTCGCAGCTCAGGCCGCGCATCGCGGTAGGCCGAGCGCAGCAGTTGGAGATCGTTTGGATTGGTGATGAGCCAGAGGCTCTGACGACCGCGCCAGGGGATCGGCGCGATCGGGACGACGTCGCCGAGGCGCCAGGCCCAGCGAGCGTCACGGAAAGTCGAGGCGACCGCGCCGCACTGGTCGACGTCGAGCGTGTGGCTGACCGCGTGGCGCAGGTGCGACTCGGGGCGCCAGGGCTGGCAGTCGACGAGCTGGGCGATGGCGACCACGTGGCCGCCGGTCTCGCGCAGTCGGGCGTCTGCGTCCTCGAGGAGCCCGATGGCCTGCAGCCGCGCGAGCGGAGCCCACTGGATGCTGCCCGCCGTCGCCGCGTGGATGGCGAGCCAGCCCCGGTGCTTCGTCGGCCAGGTGCGGGCCTCGATCGTTTTGTCGCCGGTCGCGACCAGGTGTGCCCAGGGGTGATGGATGGTCAGGCCGTAGATGGGGTCGCTCATGACGCACCCCCAGCCCGCTTCAGTTCACATACCATCTCCACGATGCCAGCCAGCGCCGATGCTGCCGCGTCGCACGCATCCGCCGATGCCCCATCTTGAATCTCAATGCCCGGCATCTCTCTGAGCATGGCGCTTCGGACCTGCAGGACGACGGCGTCTGCCGCCAACATCCACAGGAGGGCCTCGCCATTGCCCAGGCGCGCCTCAAGAGCAGCGGCGTAGTACAGGCGATGAATGTCGCTCATCGTCATGACGCACCCCCAGCCCGGCGGAAGAGGCGCCGCGTCGTGTCGCCGAGCATGAGCCGGAGGGCCTCGACCTGGCCGGTGACGTCCGCGAGTTCGCGCTCGACGAGGACCTTGTCGCGCAAGAGCTGGATGTACTTGGCCTCACGGAGCTTGGCGTCGGCCTCGAGCTGACGGATGCGCTCGCGCTCGAGGCTCCGCCGGTGGTCAGAGGCGAGCACTAGGACCGCGAGGACGCCGACGATGACGAGGAGCACGTAGGCCCCGATGGTGAGCGCCGTCATGGCGTCACCTCGACCCAGCGTACGCCCGGGCCGCAGCCGTGGCGCCCGCACTCGGGACACGGCATGCAGTCGAAGCACGGTTCGATGCCGGGGAGCTTCGCCTTGTGGACCACGTCGAGCATGGTGATGGCGACGTGCTCGCCGTCGACCTGGTGGACGTAGCCGACGCCGTCGCAGTGGTCGCAGAGAGCTGCGCGGAGCCGGTATGTGTCAGCCGTGCTGCCGAGGAGTTCGCGGCGGTGTTCGGCGTTGCCGAAGGCGACTGAGTACTTCCTCATGACGCCACCCCGCTTTCGAGCTCGGTCAGCAGCAGCTCGGCCAGATGTCTCTGGGTGAGTTCGTTGCCAGCCCGCTCGACGTCCGGAGCGAGCAGATCGCCCTCGAGCTTGCGCGAGCGGCGGCGCGCGCCTTCGAGAGCCTCTTCGAGCGCCTGGCGCCGCGTCGGCTGGAAGCGCTTGTAGCTGTGCGGGAGCCGCTGGCCCGTGCCGACCACGGCACCGATGGCGGCGTAGGTCTGCTGGACGAGGACGATGTCGACCTCGACGAGCCCGGTGTCACCCTGCCAGATCCACATCCGATCGCCCGGCTTCATCGGACACCTCCAGTTGTTGCAGATCGTGCAACCACTGCCAGCGGCGTCGTGCTGATGACGTGCTCGACCCACGGGCCGACGCTCTCGGGCGCCGGCACGTCGAACGAGGACACCGCGCCGACGCCAGCCTCGCCGACCGCGCACAGCGCACGGAGCGCCGGGAGCTGGTCGTAGAGGACTCGGCACGCCTGCAGGTGGCCTCCGAACGCGGCGCCGTCCGCGCCGAGCGTCTGGACCCGCATGACGTGGAGCCAGCCGGCCAAGCCGCAGAGGTCGTCCGCGAGCTGGTCGACGAGCCAGCCGCCCGTGTGGCCGAAGCTGTCGTCGCCGTAGAGCTGCGCGCCGAGCTCCGAGCGCTGGACGCACCGACGGACGTAGGCCGCGACCAGCTTGCGCGTCGAGAGTGCCCGGACCGGGTCGAGCCGGTCTTCGGACGTGAGGGCGTCCGTGATCCACCGACGGTTCGCGAGCGCTGCGCCGACGTCGGCCGCCGGGCGCTGCACCGGCTGCAGCTCGTCGAGCTCGGCGATGAGATGCACGCACGCCCGGGTCAGCGCCCACGACGAGCGGACCCACCGCGCGAGGGTGATGCGCACCTCGGCCGCGTTCGGGTAGAGGACCGACCGGTGGTGCAGCACCCACGACCAGGTCGCGAGGTCCGCGCACTCGTCGGCGAGCTGCTCGACCGTCCACGTCCACGGCGAGACCATCGCCGCCGACCCGTGCTTACGCTGGCCGTGCTCGAGGCGCTCCTGCAGGCGCACGATGAAGGGTCGCATGGTGAAGGGGTTACTCAGCATGAGCGCACTCCTCCCAGCCTTCGAACTCGGGCTCGGTGCGCGGCGACAGACTGATCTCGACGCCGTCGAGCGTGTCGGGGGCGCCGATCTGGTGCCAGTCCTCGCGGGCCCAGACGGCGGCCAGCGAGAAGGTCGGGGCCTGGATGGATATCCGGTACGAGGCCGACTTGCCGTGCAGCATGATCTCCCACCACGGCCAGGTGGTCGCGTGCAGGAGGCGGACGATCCCAGAGCGGCCAACGGCTCGCTGGCCGCCGTGCCGAGGGCTTCGAAGGTTCGCCCAGCCCTTCTTTTCGAGCTGGCGCAGGTGGTCAGCGACGGCGTTGGTGGAGATGAAGCCGGCCGCTTCGCAGAGTTGGCGAACGGTCGGGGGACCATCGTCGGTCCAGAGGGACTCGACATGATGAAGGAACTCCCGCTGACGGTCCGTCAGAGGGAGCCGTGGGCGCACCACGGCCTTTTCCGGCTGTGACATAGACACACCTCTCCGCGGCGTAGCACTGAACGTTTATCCAGTCCACGCGATACATGTAATTTCGCGGGGTTGACTACACGGAGGGGTGTCTTAGGATGCTAAGACCCTCCGTGGTGGCGCCTCGAGCCAGTTGGAATCCGTCCAAAGATCTTGGACTGGCTCGGGGCGTGTTTCTCCCGCTAGCTCTCTCCAGCAGACTGATGGATGGCCATACGAATGTAGGCCGCCATGCTCATGCCGCGTCGTTGCGCCTGGACTCGAGCCACCTCGAGATCCTTGTCGCTCCACCGGAGCATGAGCGTCCTCGACTTACGCTCACGAGGTTCTTCGCTGCTGGGGTGTTGGTTCATGCCCCCAGCCTGTTCGATGTGAATACAGTCCGTCAAGTCCTCATCTGAAGAAAATTCCCGGGAGTCGCGAAGAATCGCCACGACGCCGTCGCTGACGTGCAACGTCGCCTTGCCGGCGGCGAGGTCGCCGAGCGCGGCGTGAAGCTGCCGCACCTTCTCGCGTTCGCGCGCGGCCTCCTGCTCGGAGATCGCGAGCGACTCGAAGACCCATCCTTCAGGCGTCTCGCGCGGCTGGATGCGACCCTCAATGAAGTCGTGTAGTTGCTCGATGTAGTGGACGTGTGGCGCCTTGCCGGCGAGCCACCGCTGGACGGTGCCACGAGGCACGCGGACCCAGTCGGCGATCGCAGTGACGGTCAGTCCAGGGTATCGAGAGATCGCGGCCCGAAGGCCTTCGAGAGCGGGGTCAGACTCGGGTGATCCACGTGGCATGAGCCCGTGAGCCACAAAACGACAAACTGGGCAATTGGTCAGTATTGCTTCATGCGGGGCGATGCTTTACAGCTCCTGGCATGACCGAACAAAACCTTACGGAAGTTGACGGAGAGGACACGACGCGATGGACGGCCGACATGGTCGCCCATCGCGCCGGTGTCTCCCGCACGACCGTCTACGCATGGCTCAAATCGGGCCGTCTACCACCCGGCGTCGAACACCTCGGCGGCGACTTCCAACACCAGCGCGTCTTCGTCGTCCGAGTGGCCGAGCTCGACGCCTGGGTCAAGACAGGAAAGACCCCATGAACACGCACGAATACCTGGACCCGCTGTGCAGCCTGACGCCGCGCGAGCTGGCCAAGCTGGAGGAGATCGACCGGCTGGTGAAGGCGCGCGGGCAGTGGCCGCGGGTCTACGACATCCGGATGTCCGGCGCGACCGTCCTCGGCGGCGACAAGACCGCGCTCGGGAGGCAGCTCAAGGCCGCCATGAAGCGAGGGGGGATCCCGTGCTGATCGGACTACTTCGCCGGGTGCGGCGCTTCGTCGAGCTCGTCCGTTGGATTGACCGTCGACAGCGTGCTGAACAGGAGGAGATCGAGCATCTCGCTCGGATGCGAGTCGACCGCAAGTACCGCGATGCCGAGCTGGATAAGCGCATCTTCAGCTCCGAGATCGAGTCGGACGGTCTGAAACCGTCACGGAAGTCGAGCTGATGCTAAGCCGTTTCCTCGGCGTCCGGTGTGGGTCGGAACGGGTCTGTCTTCAGGGACTTCAGGACCTCACTGTAGAGAAAGTGCCGGACATAGCCGCACTTCTCACAGTACGACATCAGGCACTTGACGCCGACCTGGTTCGTAACCGTCTCGGCATCGATCGGCACGGCCGGCAGGGCCATGACCTTGGGTATGATCCCGATGACGTCATGACCGCACATGGGGCACGGCACGTCGCCGCCGTCGGTGCACTTCTCAGCCATGTGGTAGCGAAGCTGGCTCTTGATGTCGCGGTGTGGGCTGCTCATGCGGCCAGAGCCTATAGATGCCGTAAACCCTCACAATCTGGTGCGTTTGTTCAGTGACCACCCGGCCTATGGGCCAAAGGAGAAAGCACAGTGGCAAGTGACCCCTACATCCTCGACGATCTTTCGCGTTTGGTCGGAGGCCTTTCCGACGGCGACCTGAACCGCGACGGCTCCGAGCTGCTGAACGACGTCGTCGGCAAGCTCGAGCGCCACGCCGAGAACTACGGCACGGCGGCCGGCACGATCACTCTGAAGCTCGGCTTCGAAGTGAACAGCAAGGGCCAAGTGCGGGTCGGCTTCGCGCTCGACTCGAAGACGCCCAAGCCGAAGACCGGCAGCTCGGCCTACTACGTGACCGACGACGGCAAGTTGTCGGTCAAGAACCCTCGCCAGCGGGAGCTCCCGCTCGACGACCTGAAGGCGCGCCGCGCCCTCGACCAGTAACCCCAAGGCTCCAGGAGACAAGCAATGGACAAACCTCTCATCGATATCGCCGAGTTCGAGCGCATCTTCGGACAGCGGCGCACGGCCTACACACTCGACACCAAGGCGGGCCAAGTCCTGGTCACGCCGAGTGGGGTGGGAACCAACACGGTCGAGCTGGTCGACCAGCTCGACGACACGCGGCGGCAGGACGGGCCCTTGCGTCCGCGCACGACCCTGAAGGTCTACACCCTGGCCGCGTTCCTGGTGGCGCTCGACCGCTACTACCAGGAGGACCGGACGGTGGTGTACGCCGACACGCTGTCGGGGGCGCCGGCGCTCGAGGCCGTCTTCGACGATGACCAACTCTTCGAGGCTCTGGTGGGTTGCGGCGCGGACCTTCCGGAGCACCGCAAGCGTCCTCTGACGGGCTGGCGAGAGCACCGCGCGCGCTACGAGTTCCCGCTCTCCGACGAGTGGCGCGCCTGGGTCGGCTCGGCTGGCAAGCCGATGGACCAAGCCACCTTCGCGACGTGGCTCGAAGACCGGGTCCTCGACGTGGTCGACCCGATCGGCACGAACGACGTGACGCGGGATCTGGCCGAGCAGCTCCGCGTGACCATGGCGTCGCCGTCCAAGCTGCTCGACCTGAGCCGTGGCCTCGCGGTCAAGGTGGAGGAGACCATCCACCAGGTCGTCCTGCTCGACAGCGGTGAGACCCAGATGCAGTGGAAGACCGAGCACAAGGACGAGCTCGGCGAGCGCATCCGGGTTCCGAACGGCTTCGCGATCGCCATCCCGGTCTTCGTCGGTGGCCCGACCGTCGAGGTCCTCGTCCGGCTGCGCTACAAGGCGTCCGGCGGCAAGGTCAATTGGCGCGTCGAGCCGATCCGGCTGCGCAAGGCGCTCGAGCAGTCGGTGCAGACGGCGGCGTTCGAAGTCGCCGCGCACAAGGAAGGCCTCACGGTGATCGAGGGCGTCGCGCCGCCGGTCGCCGAGCCGAATCCGAAGGCCGCCGCATGACGTTGCCGAAACGACGACGCTACGCCCCTGTGGACGAGGCCGAGCTGGAGAAACACCCAGTTGGGGTCGTTCCGGATCCGAAGCTCGAGGAGCTCACCGGCATGGACCGGCATTGGATCGGGGCGCAGCGTCGCCGTCTCGGTATCCCGGCCACGCCGCGTGGCAACCACCCATGGCTCACCGACCTGGTGCGCCGCTGGCCGACTGCGAGGCTCGAAGCCTGGATGGCGTCGCTCGACGAGCGGCGGGAGGCTGTACGAGCGTTTCGGCGGCGGGCCCGAGCCATCATCGACGCGATGACCCCGGGGTGGCTGGACACGGCGCCGGATGTCGTCGACGATGCGCCAAAGACCGAACAACGGGAGGATGCTGCGCATGAAGTGGTTACTGGCAATGATGACGTTGACGCTCGGGTGCATGCCGCTGGGCATGGTGGAGGAGACTCCAGCGAAGGTGTTCCGGTGGGAAGGGTCGAGCTTCATCGACTGCACGTTGACGCTGGGCTGGACAGTCCAGCAGTTGACCAGGTCCTGCGGGAAGCCGATCGCGAAGACCACTCGTCAGGCGGGCGGCGCCTGCTACCTCTACTCGACGATCGCACGACCGATACGCCCGTCGGAACTGGCGCCGCCGCCGTACTACCTGGCGTGTCTCGAGAAGGCTTCGACGGAGATCGTGACGTTCGAGGGTGCAGCACGGAAGCGCAAGTCGACGAAGTCGGGCGAGTTCGTGGTCACCGGCGTGTTCGGCTTGTCGGAAGCGCCGGTGATCGCGCCCTGACGGACGAAGAGCGCGCCCAGCTCGTCGCGCTCCGACCGAAGACGCGAGGCGACTGCCAGCAGGGCCCTCGGCCGTGCCCGTGGGCGGGTTGCCGCTACCATCTACTCCTCGACGTCAACAGCGCCGGCACGCTGCACGCCCAGAACGGGCACGACGAGCCATGGCGTCTCGAGGACTCCTGCGCGCTCGACATGGCCGACCAGGGCCCGCAGACGCTGGAGCGCATCGCGGGCGTGCTCGGCATGACGCGAGAGCGCGTCCGTCAGATCGAGTCTGGGCTCACCAGCTTCCTTCGGGACTCGCGCCGCGGGCGGCCGCTCGGGGCGTATGTCGATGCCTTCGAGGGCACGTCCGAGCCCGTCTATCCCGACGATGATGGGGGTTCGGATGAGTGACGCGTCTACAGGACATCGGATAGCAAGCGCGCTCGAGCGTATCGCGACGGCGCTGGAGGGTAGTGCGTGGGAAAGGTCTGGGAACGACGCGACGGCAACTTCGCCGTCACCATCGACGAGCGAAAGGGACGCTCCGGTTACCGCATCCGAACTG
>JADMJS010000449.1 GCA_018780435.1 Myxococcales bacterium | reverse complement strand
CTGGTGGAGATGATGGGGATCGAACCCACGACCTCAGGCTTGCGATGCCTGCGCTCTCCCAGCTGAGCTACATCCCCAGAGGAGTGCTTCGAAGACGACCCCGAAGGGCGTCCCGAAAGCGAGCGTGCTTGTAACAGAGCCCCCAGGTCGCCGCAACACCTTTTCGCGGCGCGCCGCGGGAATACGGAGGACTGCGACGCGTTACACCGCGCTTGCGGATTTCTGGACGCCTCCTGTCGGTGGAGCCACAGTCCGCGCGAACGTGGCCATCGCAGAATTGGCCCAGGCAAGGGAAGGAACCTCAGATGTCAAAGCGACTTCTACTCTCGGCGGCATCCGCCATCTTCGCGCTGACGGCGTTTGCGACCGCGGCCTCGGCGCTGAACCTCCACACGCAACGCGGCTACCGAGAGCTCGGTGGGCGCATCGCCCTCGACTTCGAGAACACGTTCCCGCACGACAAGAAGGCGGTGGACAGTCAGTCCGGGGGGCACTTCTACCTCTCGCCGACCTTCGGCTACTTCTTCATGGACAACTTTGAGCTCAACCTCGAGTTCGAGCTCGGGCTGCCCTTCGGTGACCTTTACGAGAAGTCCGACACGACCGTCGGTTTTGGCGTTGGCCTTCAGTACATCATCGCGCTGGGGAGCCCGATCCGTCCGTACGTCGGACTGCTCCTCGGTATGGACTTCTCGGTTCCCGATGACAGCAAGGTCGACACCACGAAGTTCTTCAACGTCACGGGCCAGCTCGGGATCATGATCCCGCTCTTCAACGAGCACGTGGCGCTCGACCTGGGCCTGCGTCTCCAGGGCAAGATCGACCTGAACGACCACCTCGAGGACGCTCAGCGAAGCGACCGCCTCATCGTCCCCCTCGGCTACCTCGGCGTCCGCAGCTTCTGGTAGGTCGTGACGCGTCCGGCCCCTTTGGAGGCCGGGCGTCCGCCTCGCTCAGACCCGCCAGCCTCTCGCCCGCCACTCTCCCACACCCATCTCCAGCCGTTTCGCCTCGAAGCCTCGGCCTCGGAGCAGCTCGACCGCCTCGACGGCCATGACGCAGTACGGCCCGCGGCAGTACGCGACGATGTCCTTGCCGAGCGGCAGCTCGTCGAGCCGGTCTTCGAGCTCGCCGACCGGAATCGAGATGGCCCCGGGGAGATGGCCCGCGTCGAACTCCTCCACCGGGCGCACGTCCACGACAGTCACTTCGCCGCTATGGACACGCCTCAGCAGCTCCTCCGTCTCCAGCGGTTCGAGCGCGCCCCGCGCTTCGAAGTAGGCGTTGGTGACCTGCTCGATCTCGGATAGCCGCGACTCCGCGATTCCCCGCGTCGCCAGGAAGAAGCGACAGACCTCGTCGTCAGCAAGTCGGTACTCGACGAAGAGCCCCTTCTTGGTGGCGTCCACGAGGCGAGCGGCTCTCAGGACCTGAAGGTGCTGTGACGCGTTTGCGACCGAGATCCCCGCTTGGGCGGCGAGCATGTCGACCGTTCGAGGCGCCTGGCACAGCAGATCCAGAAGCTCGAGTCGCTTCGGCGCCGAGATTGCCTTCCCGATGCGCGAGAGCTGCTCGTA
Source organism: Myxococcales bacterium (assembly GCA_018780435.1). Lineage (GTDB taxonomy): Bacteria > Myxococcota_A > UBA9042 > SXOO01. Next base: position 4,814 of record JADMJS010000449.1, on the reverse strand, counting down.
GATGAAGTCCTTGAACTGGCGGTGGGGCGTGTTCATCATTTCGTTATTCAAGTCGATCGGTGACTAGTCAAGGGTGGACCCAATCAGAGGTCGTTCGAGGTGGCGCTCGGGGTAGCCACCTGCGTCGCACGTTGGCACGTAGTCGAACGATTCCAATCGACTTTGAGCGAGAGACGTGGTTCTAGGGCGCCACCATGCCCTTTCCCTTGCTCCCCGCCCCGCTCCAGGCCGCACTCGCTCAACGCGGGTACGCCGAACCGACTCCCGTTCAATCCGCTGTGCTCGCCGAGACCACGGCGGGCCGCGATCTGCTCGTGTCTGCCCGAACGGGCTCCGGCAAGACCGTCGCGTTCGGGCTGGCCATGTCGTCCGATATCCTCGGGCCAGGCGACGGCGGCGTGCGCGCGCTCGTCGTGGCGCCGACCCGCGAGCTCGCCCTCCAGGTCGCGAGTGAGCTTACCTGGCTCTACAAGGAGACCGGCTTCCGCGTGATCAGCTGCGTCGGTGGCATGGATCCCGTCCGAGAAGCGCGGCTCCTCCGCGCCGGGGCGGACGTCGTCGTCGGCACGCCCGGTCGCCTCTGCGACCACCTGAACCGAGGAGCGTTGAAGCTCGACAGCGCTCGCGTCGCCGTGCTCGACGAAGGCGACGAGATGCTCGACATGGGCTTCCGCGAGGAGCTCGAGTTCATCCTCGACCGCACGCCGAAGGGGCGCCGCACCTTCCTCTTCTCGGCCACGATGCCGAAGGAGATCGAGCAGCTCGCGTCTCGATACCAGAAGGACGCCCTCCGAATCGCGACTGCCGACGCCGGCTCTCCACACGCCGACATTGTCTATGAGATGTTGGCCGTCGCCGAGCGTGAGCGCGAGCACGCCGTCGTGAACCTGATTCGACTCCGCGAGCCCTCGGGCGCCCTGGTCTTCTGCGCCACCCGTGATGGCGTGAACCGGTTGCACGCGGCCTTGGTCGAGCGTGGCTTCGCGGCCGCAGCGCTGTCCGGCGAGCTCACGCAGGCCGAGCGTGGCCGCGCGCTCACGGCCCTTCGCGATGGTCGCGCCCGCATCCTCGTCGCCACCGACGTCGCCGCGCGTGGCCTCGACCTCCCGGCGCTCGATCTGGTCGTCCACGTCGACGTTCCAACCGATCCCGCCGTCCTTCTGCACCGCAGTGGCCGCACCGGTCGTGCTGGGCGCAAGGGCACCGCCGTGCTGCTGGTGCCGCCCCAGAAGTGGCGTCGCATCGAACGCACGGTCAAGCTCGCCAAGGTCGTGCCGACCTGGGTGCCGCTCCCGAAGGCCGAAGACATCCGCGCCCGCGATCAGGGCCGGCTCAGCACCGAGGTTATCGAGGCCGTGGGGCCTGCGACCGACCTCGAGCCCGAAGACCTCGAAGTCGCCAAGGCCGTCCTCATGGAGCGCAGCGCCGAAGAGGTCGTGGCCGCCTTCGTTCGTTCGTTGCGCTCACGACGGCCGGCGCCCGAGGACATGCCTGAGAGCGAGCTCCTCGCCGCGCGCCTTCGCCCGGAGGAGGGCGCCAAGAAGAAGAAAGGCGCTATCCCTCGGGACCCGGCGATGCCCACCGAGAAGAGCCCTTACCAGGAGAAGGCAGCGCGACAGGAGCGCATCCCGGCGCGCCCCGTCGTTGGTGGCGACGAGCCGATCCCCGAGGGGTGGTTCCGTGTGAACGTCGGCCGACAAAACGGCGCCGACCCGAAGTGGCTCATCCCCATGATCTGCCAACGAGGAAACGTCGAGAAGCGCGACATCGGCGAGATCCGAATCAAGTACAAGGAGACCTGGTTCGAGATCAGCCCGGAGGCGATCCAGCGCTTTACGCGTGCGGCGACCCGGCCAGACCCGTCTCGTCCCGGGCTCAAGATCGCCCCCGCGCGCTAATCGGCCATGACCTACCGACCGCACTGTGTCATCTGTGGCAAGGAGCTGAACCACGCCGAGGCGCAGCAGGGCAAAGCGTGCTGGGACCAGAACTGTCGGCGCGATCTCCGTACCCGAAACTTCCTCACACGCGGCGCGTGCATCGTCTGCGGAAAAGCCGTCTCACCTCACTCGCGTCGTGCTGACGAGAGCTGCGGGAGCGGTCTCTGCGTTGCGGAACGGAAGTCCGAAGCCGTCCGGCTGAAACAAGAAGCAGACGTCACGGCGCGCCACGAGCTGGCGCGACTGAACGGCGTCCGGGTCGCCGAAGCGCAGGGCTTACCTCCGGAAGCCGTCATTGGGCTCGCGTTGCCTTTCCAGAACCGCCCCCTGGTCCCGCCTCCCCCAGAGAAGGTCGAGATCATGCGGACGCGAATCACGTCCATGGTCGCGGAGGCGGTTCAGAACCCCGAAGCGCTCGAACACGCGAAGCCCCACGCCGACGTCAACCCGCCGTGGCTCGCGGCCGGTTGCGCCACGTGTCGAGGCGCCTGTTGCCTCTCGGGCGGGGTGACATGGGCCTTCCTTGAGGCCGCGACCTTCAAGCGTGTCCTGAACGACGAGCCCGATCTCGTCGCCGAGGAGCTGGTCGCCGACTACATGGCCGCGATCCCCGCTGTGCACACGCAGAACGCGTGTCTCTTTCAGGGCGAGCTCGGCTGCACGTTGCCGCGTCACCGGCGTGCCAACATCTGCAACGCCTACTTCTGCCCACCCTTCCAGCACGGGCTCACCCTCGTGAAGAAGTCGGTCGCCGAGATTGTGGTCACCTCGAATTTCGTCGCCAGCGAGGCACTCCCAGCGACGCTGCACCAGATGACCGACGCAGGCTTCGAGCTCATCGAAGACCACCGGGCGCCCGGCGGCCTCGGCTCGGGCAACGACTCGCCGCGGCCCGAAGACCACGTCTAATTACGGCTAATTACGGCGTGAAACGCGTCGGGACGTGAGGCTCACTGAGCGGTAGCGCGAGCACCACCCACACCGCACCCCCTTGATTTCGAACGGAATTCAGGCGTTCCAGATCGGCCTCGAACGCGGGCGACGAGACGTCGACGCTGCTCTTCAGGAAGACCACGGCCTGCCCGTCAGGGCCTCGGAAGCCGGCGTGCGTGCCGGTCAGGGACGGCTTGGGCCAGTCGCCCACGAGCGGCCGATCGACGGCGGATACCGCGAACCCGTGGACGCGAGGCGTACCCCCGAGCTCGCCCGCGCCCGGGACGGCGTCGCGCACGGCGAGCACGCCCCGCCATAGGCCGGCCGTGCCACCGCTCGTGAGTCGGTCGCGTGCGACGGCGAGGGGATACCAGAAGAGCAGGTTGCCGCGGGCGCCAGACGCCCTCAAGGCCACGACGGAGTCGCGGGTGAATCGCGACGGGTCGAGGGCACCGACGATCACCACGGGATCTTGAGGTCCAGCGCCTGAGACGCCCTCGGCGCTCGGGCCAAACGCCTTGGTTGCAGCCGCGAGCACTGCGCCTTTGTCGGGCGCCGTCAGGATCTCGATGGAGACGTAGCTTGGGATCAGAGGCTTCGGTGGTTCACCGGACGGTGAGTCGAGGAAGGTCCCGGGCTGCTCCGGCCCTGGCGTCGGCGCTTCGAGGACCGAGCCCGAGGAGGGCGCGGCGTCGTCACAACCGGGGAGGGGCAACGTCAGCAGACAGAGGAGCGACGCGACTCCGTAGTGCAGACGCCGGCGGTCAGGCCATCCGGCCGCGATCGCCCGCGCCACGGTCAGTTGACCATCGGCGCGTCACGCGTCGAGAAGCGATCGCAGACCCGCAGTGCGTCCGCGATAGTGGCTCCTCCGGTCTGAAATCGTTCGAGGATCTGATAGGCCTCGAGCTCGAGCGGGCGCGGGGCGATCATGGCGCCGTCATCGTCACCCACCGCCGCTTGCGCGATCATGAAAGCGCCGATGTCCACGCCGACGGTCATGAGCACCTCGGCGAAGATGCCGAGCGGCACGTAGACGCCGTCGGGGTTCTCGGCGTCGGGGCCCCAACGCGCGGGGCTCATGTAGTTGAAGCCGGAGGGCGGGCGGCCGCCGTTCTTCCACCAGGCGACCCCGACTGCGCGGCCGTCCGGCGCGAACAAGCTCCGCGTCGCGCGATCCGCGTGGTATTCGCGCTGGAAGCGCCGTACCTGCTTCGCCAGCCACGATGCGACGTCGGGCGGGAGGCGCGTCGTCACGTAGGCCGGCTTCATCGTCTCTTTTTTCGCGTCGAGCTCTTTGAAGGTGGCGTCGGGATCCGGATCGGCCTCCGCTTCGGCCACAGCTCGTACGATCCGCGGCCACCCTTCCACATTGCCCTGGCCGAGGCTCAAGAGCAGCGGGAGCACGTTCGAACCGCGTGGCGTCACGTTGATGTTCTGGTCGGGGGCGCCTTCACCGTTGAGCCGGACGAGGCCCTTCGCCTGCGCCACTCGAAAGACGGCGATGGTGAGGTCGTCGAAGCCGACGTCGCTCGGCAGCCCGTCGATGTCGGTGGACGAACGCGCCGCCAGCTCGATGCGCTCCCAGCGGTTCAAGACGTCCTCAGGGATTCGATTCTGCCAGTTCATCTCTTCACTCCGCGCTGGCCGACATCACACGGCGGGATGACGCTCGGACCGGATTCACCAACGCCCGCAATCAGAACGACACGTTGGACCTGACCGGAAGCCTAAAGCCCCGCGACGGACTCTGCAAACCGGCTCGTAATGAGGGCTAGTCGACCCGCGCGAGGACGGCGGTCAGATAACGCGATTCGGGGCACGCGACGGGGATGGGATGGTCCGGGCCCGTGCCGTGAACACCGAGCACGGTCACTCGACGGCCAGCGCTGAGCGCGGCGTCGGTCAACATGCGGAGGAACATCGTGTCGTCGACGAGGC
>JADMJS010000715.1:27075-31981 GCA_018780435.1 Myxococcales bacterium | reverse complement strand
CGGGCGGGGCGCGGCGCGGTCAACCCTCCCACTTATTTTCGACCGAGCCCTGAGCGTCCGCCGCGGGGTCGGCGTTTGCAGCTACCACCGGGTGCGCCGTCGACACAGTCCGTCATTCCTCAGACGAGATCGCACACGCACTGCCTTGAGCCCCCTCGGAGATCACGACAGCCAGTACCGCTCCGCCGGCCTTCCAAAAGTTCCAAATGTCGAAGAAGTGTCGGGGGCAGCCACCGCCATCACAGTCACAGCGGCCAGGAGAATGGAAACGGGTCGAATCGCGCTCCTTCGAATCTCACTCGGGTGGTTTCGAGTTGCGAAGTGCAGGTCGAAACAAGCCATGCCAAGCTGGCGAGTCATGACCTCCCGCGATCCACTGCGTTACGATCCAACCGAGCATCGCATCGCCGTGGACCTCGATGGCGTCCTTGCGGACTTCGACGCGCGTGTTCAAGAGCGGCTCGGCCACACCTTCGCCGACTTCACGACACGAGAGGCCAAAGCGGAGGGGTGGGCTCGGCTCGCAAGGGTCCCTCACTTCTATCGCGACCTCGCGCTCATGCCCGACGCGCTCATGCTATGGGACGCCGTCCTCGCACGCTGCCCGAACCCCTACATTCTGACCGCGATCCCGCGCCGGACGACGATGGCGACGGCCGAACATGACAAGCGCCTATGGGTGCGCCGACACCTCGGCGCCCACGTCGAGTTTCGAATCGGTCCCTTCTCCCACGACAAGTGGCGGCATGCGCGGCCGGGGGACGTGCTCGTCGACGACCGGGAGTCGAACATCGACGAGTGGCGCGCTCGGGGGCGTGGGATCGGTGTCCTGCATACCTCGGTGCCCGAGACCTTGGAGGTGCTGCGCGAGCTCTAACGCGTGGAGGCCAACACCGGTGCGCCTAGGAGCCGCCCAAGACCGTCACCGGCAACATCGGAGTCCCTCGCGCTCAGGCACGCCAGGATTCGGGTAGTTGCGGACGTTGCCGAACAACTCGGCCTCAATGAGTTCGCTGGGAAAGCAAGCCTCACGCCTTGGCCCTTGGGACAAATCATGAAGCGCGCTCCTGGTTGCCCTGACCCGACGTAGAACGTGCGCTCATGGCGCGACCGTAAGCGCCTGGTCGTTGAAGTTCGGGTGGGTGGCCGTAATCATGAGCGTGGTCGCATCCTGGGCGTAACCGACCTGCACCGTGCCGTCGTCGCCCGTCACCGCGGAGGTGAGGCACGCGTCGCACGCCACCGTAGCGCCCGCCACGGGCTTGTCGTCGTCGTCATTGACGACGCGGACGGTGACCGTGCTCGTAACCGGGTCAGTCATCGCGTCCAGGCGAACCGTTCGCAGGTACACAAGCCCCGGGAACGGCTGGAGAAACTTCACTCCGCTCTGCGCGAGCGCCACGTCCATCTTCGAGGCTCGCGTGGGGTCCTGCAGCTCCATCCCGTGGTCGGAGACGAGCACCACGACCGTGTCTTCGAGAGCGCCTCGGGCCTCGTACGACGCCAGGATCGACGCGAGCTGGCTGTCGGCGTTCTTCAGCGTGGTGCGGAGCAGATCCGAGTACGGGCCGTTCGCCTCGCCCGCCGCGTCCGTGGACACGAGCGAGAGCTGAAGGACGGTGGGCACCGGCGCCTCGGTGTCGCCGAGGAGCTGCTTTACCTCGGCCACCGCGAGATTGTCGGCGAGCTGATACGATTGCAGGCTCGCCGTGATCAGCAGCCAGGGCGTCTTGCCGGTGGCGTAGTCGAGCGTGTCGTAGTCGGCGCCGCCGACGGCGATCTCGTTCAGTACGGCCACGAACGCGCCGGTGCCTTTGGCGGGATCGAAGGCCCCGAACGCACGGTGCGCCGCCTGCGCGAGCGTCTCGAACCCCTCGGCCACGGCGCTCTCGTACATCGCGTAGGCCTGCTCGGGATCGGCGAGGATGGCGGCCGGGTCTGACAACAGTGAGAACGGATTGAGCGTGGTCTGGGTGTCGCGCATGAAGTAGGCGTTAGCCAGGATGCCGTGGTGGCCAGACCACAGGCCGCTGCCCGCCGTCATGTGGCCAGGCGCCGAGACGGACGGGAAGTTCGTGACGGCGCCGTAGCGGTAGACCACGCCGTTCGCGGCGAGTGCCTTGAAGGTGGGCAATTCCACCGCCGCGTCGGCGTCGAGCACCTCGTGGTTGAGTTCGGTCGCGGACAGCCCGTCGAAGAGAACCACGATCGCGTGTTTGGCTCGGTCGCACGGCGCCTCGGTGAGCGCTTCCCACAGCACGCGGCCGTCCTGGCGGGTGAGGAAGAGGCCATCCGCGTAGGTGCCGTCGCGGCCGACGCCGCCCGTGGTGGGGGCGCCGAGCGCCGCGAGCACGGTGGGGACCACGTCGGGAAGGATGGCCAGATCGTCGAGCACGAGCCCCTGGCGAACGCCCTTCCCCGAGAGCATGAGCGTGGACCGCGATTGGAGCACACTCATGGCGCCGTGGGTGGCCACGGCCGGGAGCGCCCAGGGGTGGAGCCCACCGAGCACGTCGGGCGCATCGGGGCCGTCGAACAGCGCGGCGAGACGCTCGAGCGGGAGTGGATACGACTGCGCTTCCGGCGGCAGGAAGCCGACGCGCGGGTCGCCGGTCGCGTAATTGAGCGACGTGAAGTCCACCTGGCCGGGGTTCGTGAACGCCGCCAGGAGCGAGGCCCAACTGCCGTAGTTCTGCGCCTCGGTGCTCGGGAAGATGTCCTCCACCGCACCGACGAGCACCACGTAGTCGACGCCGCCGCCTCCGTTCAGAACCCGTCTGAATTCGAGGCGTTTGCGCGCATCGACGGGCCCCGATTCCACCACATAGCGGTCGGTCTCCACGTCCCAGATGCAGAGGAAGTGCACGCCTGGGTCCGCGAGGACCGCGTCTCGGAGCGCTTCGTAGGCCGCGCGCTCCCACCGGTCGATGCCGCGGCGCACCTGCACGGGCCCGGGCAGCGGGCCGTTCGGCGCGATTGGGGTCGCGGGTGCGGCGCTGCAGTAGCTCACGTCGGGAGGCGACGTTACATCGCCGGGCGTCTCGGAATCGGGCGTCTCGGAATCGGGCGTCGCAGAATCCGGCATCGGGGCATCGGGCGCTACCCCCTCGACATCGGGAGACAGCACGTCGTCGGCCGCGTCGGGCCCCTCGAGATCGAGCGGGGAGGCGGCGTCCGGTTCGATCTCGTCCGAATCAGCGGCGGTATCGGAGACGGCGTCGCCCGGCATCAGTACGTCCACGACGGCGTTCTGGGCGGTCGAGCACCCTGTGACCAGCGCGAGCGCAACCCAGCCCGAGAGGGAATGGATGGGCCAGGTCGACGGAAAACGGGCGTGCATACGGTCCTCCAGTCAGAGACGTCCCACGATCGGCCAGGCCACCTAGGGCTCGGTCGAAAGTAAGGGGTTCGGTTTGCCTCGCGCCGCATCCCCTCCCGGCTCGTTCCAAGTCCTCGAAGCACAAGGAATATGTCTTCGGACTTGGAAGGGGCCGAGCGCGGCGCGGTGAACCCTCCCACGTACTTACGACTGAGCCCTGTGATCGTCGACTTCCGGCGCGCGAAATCGCCTCAAGCCAACGATGGATGCCTGAACGGCCGGGCTCAATACCCCCGATCGACGAAGAGCTGCGCGATCTCGCGATAGAGCGTGAGGTGGTCGTAGAGCTTCAACGCGCTGCCGAGCGAGAGCCCGATCTCCTGCATGTGGTCGGCCGGGACGCAGCCTCGGAACTCGCCATACTTGGCGCTCTCGACCGTGACGAGCCCGTCGTTGGCGACGCCGTCGAGGCCGCCGAGAGCAGTCCAGCCCGCGAGCATCGAGGCCGAGATGGGGGTCTTGGCTTCCGGGTTCGGGAGCGCGGCCCCGTCGCAGTCGGGTGAGCCGGTGGCCGTGAGACCGGCGCGCCCGCCGTAGCTGAACCACGCGACGTCTGGGGCGATGGGGGCTTTGGCGAATCGGTCGGCCAAGAACTCGGGCGAACACCAGAGGAGGGAGTCGCGGACCTTCGTCTCTTCGAGGGGATCGGCGTAGAGGCCAGCCAGAAAGCCGCCGAGTAGGTCGATGAGCGGGTCGACCGATTCCGGTGCGAGGTCGAGAAGTTGCGCAGCGACGGTGCTGCCGCCATGGGGAGTGGCGACGGTCGCGACGGCGGCGATGCGATCACCGTAACCCAGCTCTGAGACCAGCACCCGAGCGTCGATGCCGCCTTGGGAGTGGCCAATGAGGTCGACCTTCTCCGCGCAGGTACATGCGAGGATGTGGTCGAGCTGCGGGGCGATCTGGGCTGCGCGCACGTCGGAGCCATTGAACGGATCGGCGACGGTCGTAAAGACGGCGTAGCCCAAGCCGGCGAGGTCATCGGCGACGCCGACGAAGTACGGCACTGGCCCGAGCGAGTCGAAGCCGCCCATGCCGTGGACGAGCACGATGGGGTGCTGCGTCTTCGATGTCGCGAGGTCGTAGGTTGGGAGATCACCGCAACCCGGTGCATAAGGCACGCATGCGGGCCCGGCGTCGGCGCCCGAGGCGTCGCCCTCGGCTGCCCTGACGTCGACGGCGCTCGAGGCGTCCACCGACTCGGACCCCAGGTCGGTCGTCATCGCGTCCGGCGAGTCGGCCGCGTCGTCATCGCGGACATCGAGCTCTAGGGAGGACGGCCCTCCTTCCGTATCCGAATCCGTGGGCTCCTGATTCAGCTCGGCCACGTCGCCGGATCCCGTCGATGCCGAATCCGGTGACGGTGCGGCGAATGGCTCGCTCTCCCCACAGGAGAGACTGTACGCGGCTATGATGGCGAGCGGGACTGGGTGATACGAGGTGTTGCGCATGGAGCCCTCTTCGGCGGCGCGACGAACGTCGCCGCGCGTCAGGTCAGCGATGATCGGTCAATCCGGAGCGCAGCCG
>JADMJS010000715.1:0-26975 GCA_018780435.1 Myxococcales bacterium | reverse complement strand
ACGAACGTCGCCGCGCGTCAGGTCAGCGATGATCGGTCAATCCGGAGCGCAGCCGTGTCGTGGCCCCCGCCGTTGGGCTCGCAGTGGGTGGTCCTACCGACCCGCTGAAGTGCTTCGCGAGCGGGACGAGCGCTGCCAGCCGTTGTCCCGCTCGGCCCGCACAGCGCGGCTCCGCATCGCTCACGACGAGCCCGAGGAGCTTGGCAAAGGCCTGCCCGGTTCGGACGACGTGTCCGGATTCGAGGTGGGCGAGGTCTCGCAGGTCGAGGCTCGTCTCCGGCATGAACGCCCCCGACCCCGACAGCAGCTCCAGCGACAAGCCTCCCCAGACACACAGCACGTCGCTTTCTCTGACCCAGCGCCGCCATTCCGTTCGGAATGTCTCTACGTCGATCCCGGCATGGATCGTCTCGGCGGAGAGCTCGGCGTGGACGGTCGTCTTCGGCGCCAGAGGGTGGACCGGAGCGACGACTCGCTCGAATGTCTCCTGTGTGCCGAGACGGTGGGCGGCTAGGTGGATGAGCTCATTGGGGTGCAAGGTGGGCGTGTCGGGATCCCGGTCGGCGTACGGCCAAATGATGCCTTCCGCCACGAGGCAGACGAGATCGCCACGGCGGTGATGGATCCAGGCGGGTCGCCTTTCCACGATCGGATCGACCTTTCGCGACTTGGGGCCGCGGGGGGCCTTCAGGCGTACCGCACGACGGGAGCTCGAGTAGTGGATCTGCCTGTCGACCATCGCGCGGAAAGGGGCGAGCAAGGCGTCGAAGCCGCCTGGCTTCTTCTCGAGTGCGCCGAGTACGAGCGCGAGCGCTTCAATGGTGGACACGAAGTGTTCGTGCGGCTCCGCTCGGATGCGATACTCGCTGGGCCCCGGCGGAGTGAATGCAAAGCGGGGAAGCGCGGCCAACTCAGGGTTCTCGCGAAGGAGCTTCCGAGTCTGAGACCACGTGCCATCGATGACGACGAGGGTCACGGGTGTCGTCGGCGGCTCGAGCATGACATCGATCGAGTTCGGCCCCGGGTAGAGCAGTGCGGCTGGACGTTCTGGATCGGACAGGGCGCGCTCGAGTGCCGCCGAGCCAGTCCAACGAATCCCCACGTGGAGCTCTGAGTTCGTGAGGCACAAACTCGCCATCCGTGCGGTGCCAATAGCGACCTCGCGCTCCCTCGGGTGTTGAAGCAGCACGACACGCGTTCGCGACTCAAGCGCGGTCACGTGCTCGCAATAGCACGTCGACTCGGGGCGGCCACAACGGGCGCAGCGGCGCCGCGGCGAGCCCGCTCTTACGGGAGGCGGGCGCTCATCCAACTGGTTCAGGCTCTCTGAGGACACGCGAACTCACCACGACCCCTATCGGTCCAAGCGACCCAACCATGGGCGTCCCCAGAGTATCGAGTTCTGGCCGCTGCGTCAGGCCGGAAGGTGAATAGAGCGGGCAATCGGGCAGTGGCGGCCTTGGAGGACCTCATGCGCTACGAGATCGGTACGGTCGTCAGGTCACTTTTCGGAGCCAAGTGCGCTTCGAGCGAGGCGCCGCCGGGGATCGTGCCCTCAACAGCTCACCCGCCACCGACGGCGACGACGACACGTCGCTCGACTCCGACGACGGCGTCATCCGCGTCATCGACCGGACCGGCGTCGTGAAGTGGACCTACACGGCGCTCACCACCTCCATCAAGGGCACGGCCGCCATCCGCCAATGGCAACGGGCACCGTTCACGTGCCAGTCGAGGCGGTCAGGGCGTGGGCTCGCCGCGCAGGACCGGTAGCCGAGTGCGGTTCAAGAGAACTCTTGACGAGGGGCCTTCCCACACCGAGTTCGGGACGAAGAGGTCGTCGAGGCCGTCGCCGTTGAAGTCGCCGGTGATGATGTCGTCGTAAGAGGTTTCCGATGTGCCGGGAGCGGCGAGGTAGTGCCAGGTGCCGGGGCCGACGCCGTCGCCGAGGATGGACTGAATCGAGCCGACGTTGTAGGCCTGAAAGTAGAGTGCGGGGGCGAAGTCGGCGCACCGGTCACCGTTGAGGTTGGCGGGCCGCATCGAGTCCGTGGCCCACCAGTTGAGCCGGTTGCGCCGGAAGGGGCTGGAGTCGAGGTCCTCGAGGTCGTTCGGATTGCAGACCGGGCCATCGAGGGAAGGAGACGCCAGGGAGACGCTGGGGTTAACGAGGACACCGCGCCAGAGGTCGGTCGTGACGAGGAGGTCGTCGTCGCCATCACCGTCGAGGTCGGCGTGGCCCAGCGAGCGCACGGCGTCGTGCGCCGTGCCGCCGATGGTACGACCGGGGCCGAAATGGCCCGCACCATCCCCGGGATGGACGACCAGGAAGGCGCCGTCGATGCGCCATGACGGCGCCTGCCAGACCCACTCACAGGTGTAGCAGGGCATGCCAATCTCGGCAAAGAAGACCACATCGACCGCATCCTTTCTTACCCGCGTGTGACTCGCCACGAGGTCGAGCTTGCCGTCGCCCGTGACGTCGACCAGGGTCCCGTCCACCACGGAGAAGTCCTCGTCGAAGGTGCAGCCATGGCCATGGGCTTCGGCTCGCAGTCTCTCGTGCACCCGCGACTCGAAAACCCCGGGGGCCGTCTGCAGCGTGATCCTCACCTCGGCGGCCGAGTTCCTCGTGGCACAACAGAACGGCACCATCTTCTCGAGTTCCTCGCTGTCGAATTGCTCCTTCGGTTGACAGGTCCCAATTCCGCTCTTGCTGTAGGCGGAGTCGATGTCCCAAGGGTGAAAGGACACGATGTCCGTGAGCCCGTTGCCGTCGATGTCGGCGAAGTCCACGCCGTGCGGCTTGTCGATCGGCAAGGACAGGGCTTCGAGCGTGAAGTCATCCTTGACCGTGAATGCGGCCCACTGGGTATTGTTTGCGCAATGCCACTCCGTGTTTCGAGACCAAACCACGATGTCCGGGCGCCCGTCGCCGTTGAGATCCGGTGTGGCGAGCTCCAACCCAACCCAGCGGCGCAGATCGGGGTTGTGCCTGTTCATCTTCGCCGTCTTCCGGTTCGCGAATCGTCCGTCACCGAGGCCACGCGCCACGACGACCTCGAGGGCGCTGGCTCGGACGAGGTCCACCATGCCGTCGCCGTCGAAGTCAGCCGCCGCCCCCCGCGTCTTCGGCGGCAGGCAGGTGCAGGTGGCGTCGTCGACCTCCGCGGGATCGGTGGAGAGCTGAGAAACGCCCTCATAGAGGGCCTGTTCCATCACGACCCAGGCCACATCGTGCCCTTCGAAACCCAGCGGCCCGTGATTTTCGAAGAGCACGGGTCCGGAGGTGTAGACGTCGAGGTCACCGTCGAGGTCGATGTCGACGACGATCGGCTTGCCCCCGGACTGGCCGCGCGCCGCCGCCGCCAATTCCACGAAGTCCGAGAGACCCGTTCGGCTATGGAGTCCGACGTATGACCCTGAGATCACTACCATTTCGTCGAGGTCGTCGCCGGTCAGGTCGCCCAGGGGCCAGACTTCCTTGCCCGGAAACCAGCTCATCGTCACCTCGAACTCGGGAATGGGGCCGCGACGGATGATGAGCACGTCGTCGCTTGAGGTGAAGCCGACGATTTCGTCAAAACCATCGAGGTCCACGTCGAAGGGAGCGTGAAAGGCGACGTTCGACTGCTTCGGCATGGTTGGATAGCCAGGCCACTCGGACACGGTCCCATTCTCGTTGAAGCTCTGTACCCCGCCATATAGCACCTCGTCGAATCCATCCTGATTCAAATCGAATGCATCCGGCTTGATGTTTGTTTTTCCGTCGACAAATCCCTCTCCCAACTGCGCCAGTGTAACCTTTTCAGTATTTAGACGGTATGATCGTATTCTACGGCCGTCTGAAACGACCACTTCAGGTCGCGCGTCCCCTTCGAGGTTCGCGGCGGTGAAACCGAGTTCCTCAGTCGTTTCCACCTTCAGCACGAGCTCGGGCTTCTCGAAGTGCCCAAGGTACGACTGGCGCCAGAAGCCGATCTTGCCGTGTTCGACCGAGCCGATCATGTCCCAGAGACCGTCTCCGTCGAAATCGCCGTAGGCATTCAGTGTCGAAAAGAAGCTGAGACTCGGGCCAACCGATGGAACCGTAGTACCGTTTGCGTACAACGTGTCGGAGCCAAGTACCTCAGGTACGTTGTCTCCCGTCATGTCGCTCACGATTCCGACGCCGCTGGCGGAAATGTACGGGGGCAATGCTTCGAAGAGCGGCTCGGAAGGAGACACGCCTTCCCCCAATCCGCACTGAAAGCGAGGGATCTCGACGATCTCTTCGGTGCCGGCGTCGACGTCACCAGCAATGCCGAGGTCAGAGTCCATCGACGGTACGATCTCATCGACGGGAATCTCATCCAGGTCTGCCGAGACATCGACCGCAACCGCTTCTGGATCAACGGACGCACACGACAATAGGAGGACAAGCATGGCAGCGTGGCCAGTGAGACCATTCGCCCTCACGGGTTCGGCTCCAGGCTCAGAACCGCCACGCCGCAAGCCGGAAGGCTGACTTCGAATAGCAGAAGGTTGAGGAAAAACGGTATCTGGTCTGACTCCACGACCGCGCCCGATTGGGAATGGCGCAGAACGGACGCCGTGCCGCTCACCTGGCCCAGAACCTGGGGAATTGCCACGAGGACGGTTCGCCGATGGGTCGTGACTGCCGACGCGATGACCACCTGCAAGCCGCCCGCCCGCGTCTTCCAGAGCGACGCCGTGGCGGTCGGCTCCTGCCACGACGCTGCGCTCCCGCCTTCCTTCGCAGTTGCGCTCATCGTGAAGGAGTCGAGCGCCGTCCACGGTCCTTGTTGCCCAGCCACTGAGACCCCGGCCTCGGTGGCTACGATAGCCGGAATACCATTGTCACTGTTGGTCACCGCGCATTCCTCGGAGACCGCATCGCCGACCTGGTAGAGCATGGGGGGCTCAAGCATCTCCCCGTAGACCAGGGAATCCGCAAAGCTCCGGCGCCAAGCCCCTAGCTGACGCACGTAGGCGTAGGCGTGAGACTCGAGGTGGCCGGCGTAGTTATTGACGAGCCCACCCGGCAAGCGGCCCTCGACGAAGGCCTCGGCCTGGAGACCCACCGTGCGCTGCAAGCCGGCCGCCAAACCAGGCGCCTTCTGAGCCGTAGTGAGGTCAGCCAGGGGCCCGGGAAACTTGATGTCCAAAAGCTCGACGTGCCGCGCGATGAAGATGGCCGTGTCGTGGTAGACGGCGATGGCCGATGGGATACCTTCGTCGAAGGACTCGTGGCCGATGAGAAAGCCATCCGAGTGGCCCACGAAGGCATCCGAGAACCCTTCACTGTAGAGCCCGCCGTCGGGATTGCCTGCCCGCATCCCGGCGCGGGCGTCGTCGATGATCTCCCGCCAGCCCTGGGTCCAATAGGCGCCGCCGCCGGGAAGGTGGCCATCCGGACCACCGTGTTCATTGCTCCAGCACGTCCTCGGAAGGAGCGTGGAATACTGGTCGACATAGAGGCCGGCGACGCGCGCCCGCCGCGTGACGTCCAACGGCGACGCGCCTCGACGAGCGAGGCTTTGCCCCTGGAGGGTCCTCTGTTCCGGGTTGCGGGGGCAAAATGTAGAAAGGCTGAAGGTTGGCTCTGCAGCTATGTATTGCCTGCTCAGGAGACACCGTGTCCGGATAGATCGCCTGGGACCAGGCGAAGGAGCATTGACCGTCGACGCAGTCGACTTCTACGCAGACCCCCCCACAATTCGCGGCCGTCTGGCAGGGCGTCGCGCCGGCAGCAGCGGAGAAGACGCATGCGAGCCCTAGGGCAACGGCCATCGATCGATTCATGCTCACCTCCGTAATACGCGTCACCATCCGCACTTTGAAAACGGATGTCAACCACCCGCTTGTTGCCTCCGAAAGCGACGTAAACAACGTCGATGGCGCCCGGGCCGCCCGAAAGCGGCTCAGCTCGACTCGACGACGACTTCGCCAGCAGGACCTTGTGACGCCGACGACCACTGCGAGGCCTGAGACTCGGACGACGACGGCTGGCTCGACAGCAAGGACAACTGCCCGCTCGTATCGAACCCCGACCAGCTCGACTCGTGCCAGACGGCGCTCAACCCGGACCAAGCCGACCTCGATGGCGACGGGTTCGGGGACGTCTGCGATGGGGGTGGGGGGGCGTGGGGAACCTCTACTGCTTTGGGCCGTGAGATGAGACCGAACCTCCAGAGGCAAGGGACGCCGTTCGCGTGCCGCTCGAGGCGGTCAGGGCGTAGGCTCGCCGCGCAAGATGGGCAGTCGTGTCCGGTTCGGGCGCACGCGCGACCAGACGCCACTCCATCCTGACGTCGGGACAAAGTGGTCGTCGAGGCCGTCGCCGTTGAAGTCGCCGGTGATGATGTCGTAGGCCGTCTCCGAAGTGCCGGGCACGTCGGCCGTCGCGGGCGGGCGCGGCTACACGGTGACACCCGCCCTCAAGGTTGTTATCGTCGCGCCATGAGTCACTATGTCTTCATCTCGGCGCCGGGATCCGATCCGGCCCTTCTCGAATGCTGGAACGCCATCGCGGGTGGGACACCGACCGAGTCCATCGGCGAACGACCGGCTCGTCGCAACGAACAAGGCGTCACGGTGGTGGAGGTCGACGGTAGTCAAACACTCAGCCAGATCGGGAAGTTCCTTGCGGAGGAGCCCGAGAAGGCACAGTCGGTGACCATCGTCGGGCACGCCTATCCGGGAGTGCTGGTCGTCGCTGGTAAAAAGCGGATCGAACTCACTATCACGCGCGACGCGGCGGCTGAGACGGTCACTACGAGGCTCTCGTGGACGGGCCGAAGCCAGCTTCGGTCGCGGCTCGCCGCCGATGCCACGATTCACCTCATCGGCTGCTCTCTCGCCCGCGACATCCCGGGGGAGCCGCTCCCGCTCATCGGCGAGGGCGCGGAGCTGATCCAAGCCGTCGCCAGCTACTTCGGGCGGCCGACCACCGGCTCGCTCTGCGCCGTCCTAGCATCGTCCCTGGCCCCGAACCCGGGAGCAGGCCCGGGGCTGACGCTGCGCTTCGAAGGTGACGCTCCCAAGCCGGCGCGCCCGCCCGACCCTGAGCTGACGCCGCTCTGTCCGGTCGGTACCGCCGGGGGTGAGACCCTCGCCGTCGGCAAACCGCTCGCCGAGTTGTTGACCCAACTCTTCGGGCCCTTTGACTCGTCGCTGTTCGACCGTCCGGTCTTCGACTTCTCGCGCCGACTCATCGCGCCGGTGAGACGTCTTGAGGCGCACGCGGCACCGACCGGGGCACTTCTCCCGGCCGAGGTTCGCTACTACCGGGACGAAGATCGCGACTACGTGGGCGTGATCGACGACTCGGGCAGCCATGTCGCCATCGAGCTCACGGCTGCCGAGACCAAACGCGTGATAGCCGTGTTGCCACCGACCTTCACGACTCCGCCGGCTGGGAACCCCACCGACCGTCGACCGGACGGCCCGAACGACGGCGCGCCCGGTTGACGGGCACGAACGTCAGGTCAGACCTTCGTACTGAATGAACCGGTCGTGGATGTAGAGGAATTGGGTGTCCGTCTCGTCGAGGTCGAGCGCGGTCCGATTGGACGCCTTCTGGCGGTCGGTTGGATCTTCGGCTGGACGGGCTTCGAGTGGAGCGACGAGCTCGCCGAGAAGTCCACTACCTCCAGCTTCTGAGCTTCGTCGGCCCCGAGCGCGATGGAGCCGGCCTCCCCTGTGGGAGTGCCGGGTCTTGGCGCTTTTCAGGGCCCACAGGTCCACACGCCCGCGGCGTTCACGGTCGGGTACACGGTGGGGTCGTCATCATCGCAATCGGTGCCGGGCTGGACGTAGCCGTCGGCGAGAGGATCCACGGTCGCGTCTCCGAAGCCGTCCTGGTCATCGTCGCGGCGGCACTCACCAGGATTGTCTGGCTCGTTCTCCGCGGCGCCTCGAAATGTCGTCGCGGAGGCGTCGTCGCAGTCAGTGCCGCCAGCCTGCCACGTCGCGCCACCGAGCGCCGCCGAATAGCCTTGCCAGTCGCCATAGCCATCACCGTCACAGTCCTGCATGCAGATCCAGCTGTCCTCCTTCTCCGCTGCGCCTTGATGGGTGCAATCAGAGTAGTCGTTGCAGTCGAAGCCTTGTGTGCCGAAAGCGTCGTAGCCCTTGGGCCTCCCCGGGTATCCATCGCCGTCGTAGTCGGAAGTGCAGACGATGTAGTCACTCGGGTATCCGCCGTAGTTGGACCCGAGCTCCACGCAAATGCAGGACCATGAGTAGTCATCGCAGTCGTCTTGGTTCGGTACGGTGCCCGGCGGCGGGGCCATGCCCGGCAGCACCTCCGTGCAGGTGTAGCCTCCAAGCCCGTCGCCGTCGGCATCTTCACACCACAGCGGGCAAGCCGTCACCATCGAGTCCTCATCGAAGCAATGGTCCGCAACTTCGACCCAGCCTTCAGGGGGAGCATCCCCCAGGGGCACCTTCATGCACTCGCCCTCACCGAGCCCATCGCCATTCTCGTCGATGCACCATGTTGGGCAGGTCGTCACGTCCGGGTCGCCATCGTCGCAGTCGTTCCCTGCGAACACATTCGGGTGTGCCGGCGAGATTTCGCCGTAGCCATCGAGGTCGGCGTCTCGGGAGCATGCCAACGGCGCCAAGTCCTTCTCGGCAGAGCCCGGGTACGCAAACGGATCGGAATCATCGCAATCGACGCCTGTCTTGTGCCCGGTCTTCGGGGGATTCGCCCATCCGTTCCCCGGGATCTCGGCCCTCACGTCCCCATATCCGTCGCCATCGGCGTCTGATCTGCACGCGCCCGGTTCCTTGGCCTCCTTCTCAGCCGCACCCGGATACGCGCCGGCGTTGGAGTCGTCGCAATCGGTCCCCGCTTGAAGCCACCACGAGACAGAGGCGGGCTTGGCGTCCCCAAAGCCGTCTCCATCGCCGTCTCTGGCACAGAGCGACGGCTCGTGCTCCGCGCTACCCAAAAAGACGGCGTCGTCATAGTCGTCGCAATCGATGCCGGGCACCACATCCGATTGGTCCGGGGAGTCGTGGCCACGACCATCGCCGTCCTGGTCGGCCATACACGCGGTCGTCGAGTCGAGTTCGGCCGCGCCCGGGTACGTCGTCGAGTCGGAGTCATGACAGTCCCAGGGCAGGTGAGCGCGTATGTGGCCATCCGGGGCCGTCTCTCGCGGCAGAATCCAGACGCAGTCGAGAGGATCCGCGAACCCGTCCTCGTCGTAGTCGGCGCACCAACGCTCGTCGCTTGCTGGGATGGCGGGCCGGTTCGGAGCGACTACGGCAGCGTCCATGGCCTCCGAGACGTCTTCGTAGAGCAAGATCGCGTCCGCATCGCTGCGCGCATCGGGCTGCGGGCTGGACACGTCGTCGTGGGCGACCACGTCATCGCTGAACGATGCTCCACAGCTCATCAAGACGGCGATACCCGCCAGCCTGACCGTACTCATCATCGACACTCGACCCCCCCGGCAGCTTCGATGCCGCCTGCATCATGACCTGACACGAGCGCACCCTGCGGAAAAAAGTGATCGGAGCGTTGCGGGGTTCGTCGCGGCCCTGCGTGAGTGGGAGTGACCGGTCCGAAGAGCCGGCTCGAGACGACCCACAGGAAACGCGGGTTGTGTCGTACTCGGAGCCTGTCATGAAGGTGCATACCTTTGTCCGACGTCCGCGATTCCCGCGGTGCAGACGTCATCGATGTTGGCTAGGTTCACTCAATCCGCCGAGAACCAGATCTCGTCCTCACGCGCCGGCGCCCCGTCACCACCCGGGTAGGTCCGTATCAGCGAGAACGCATCCTCGCCGGGTTGCTCCGCGAAGTAGCGGCCGTGCTCCCCGATGCCGGCCGGCGTCCCCATGCACTGATTCCAGTCGTAGTAGAAGCCCCTCGGGAGGGGGCCGAGCTCCTCATCGGTTGGACAGGGACCACCGTCGGCCTCGCAGGACAGGTTCCCGTTCGGCTCCCAGATCGCGAGGAAGCGCGCCTCCATCGACCAAGCAAAGGCATAGGTGCCCCACTTCGCTTTGATGATCGCGTACTTGGGCTTGCCTCGGCGGGGTCTTGAGACCAACTGCGCCAGCTTCGCCGCCGGCGACTTAGATCCGTGGATCGCGCCGACCTGACGAATGAAGTCCGCAGGTCGAGAGATCAACGTGAGTGTCGGCAGCACGGGCTTGGGCGGCGGCGCACTCCCGATGGGGAGAAGGGCCAACAGGACCATGGTCACGAGCATGAGAACCTCCGCGGTAGGGACGTTCTCATGAGGGTCGATCGAAAACGAGCGTGGCGCTATCGAGGGGAACGTGAGTGGCGTGAAGTCACCACGCCGGGATCGCGACGTCGTTCGTTCCCCACGCCGCCGCGAGCTCGAATTCCCCTGCGATCGCATGGGCTTTGCTGGCAATGACGCAGACGCGGTCTCCACACAGGACGTAGGCGTTGCGCTTCACGGTGCTGAAGACGACCTCGCTGGACGCAGTGGTGCCTTTGAGTCAGCGTCGTCGCTCTCCGGTGTTCCTCGGCTTTCGCGGTGAGCGCGGAGCGGCGTTAGGCTTGGCTCGTCTTGTCCTCTCTGGCGGCCCTCTCGGCGCCCTATGCTTCACGACTCTGCCGGCTGGGAACCCCACCGACCGCCGACCGGACGGCCCGAACGACGGCGCGCCCGGTTGACGGGCACGAACGTCAGGTCAGACCTTCGTTCTGAATGAACCGGTCGTGGATGTAGAGGAATTGGGTATCCGGCTCGTCGAGGTCGAGCGCCGCCCGATTGGACGCCTTCTGCCGGTCGGTTGGATCGATGTACACACGCTTGGTACCCGCGCCGCCGGTCAGCTTGACGTCCAGCTCGTAGAACTGGCCCAGGATGATGATCGTGCCTTCGTTGAGCGCTTCCCACTGCGCGTCGGTGAGGGCCGGCGCGCTCACCGTGTCGGGGCGGGCGCCGGTACGGATGGACGCTCGGACTGCTGTCGCAGTGGCAGGGTCGGCCCGCAACCCCTCGTAGACACGGCCGAAACGCGAAGATATCTCGCCGCGTTGCCAGAGCGCGTTTTCGGGGATCCAGCAGGTCATGCCCCCCGCGGCAGGGAGCTCGACTTGGATCCACTCTTTGTCCACGGTGACCGTCTTTCGCTTGTAGGGGAAGGCCGCTGCGAGTGTGATCGGGTGTTTGTCGTCCCCGGCATACGGGACTCTGTTGGCGATGAGCCAGTTCTCGCCCAGGGCGACGTCTCCCGTGGTGTTGGCGACCAGCGGCATCGAGACGGCCGGGCAGAGGTCGTTGAGGTTCGTCCAGTCGGCGCTGTAGAGGGTGGTACCAGCACCCTGGATGCGAAAGTACCCGCGCGTCCCACTGACGGAATAGATGCGAACGTACTTGTAGTAGTAGAATGGTGCCAGATCGCGACAAGCTCGGCAGGCCATGGTGGATCCTCCTTGAAGGGTCGTCTTGGGAACAGCTATGGTCTGAGAGCGACACTACTTCGCATTGATTAGACTATCAACCCCTTGCTCCCATCCGGCTGTTACGGCACGTCCTGAACACACCTGACGCCCAACCCAAATGAGAAGAAGCGGGGTAGTCGCTGATTCTCGTAGGCCAGGAGGTGGTAATCCTCGCCCGGATCGGAGTCCCAGTCGCCTCCGCGGATCACGCGCAGACCGGCGAGTCGGGCGGCGTCTTTCGGTGTGGACGTCCACTCTTCCACGTTGCCCACGAGGTCGAGCACGCCGTAGGGGCTGGCGCCGCCCGGGAACGCCCCGACGGGGGCGACGCCGCGAAAACCATCGGCCTCGCCGCGGAGGTTGGCGCGCGCCGAGTCCCGCTCGGTCCCCCACGGGAAGTTTCGCGACGGATGTGGATTCGGGGCTCCGTCGACCGTCACGCCTCCGCGCGCGGCCTTCTCCCACTCCTCGGTGGTCGGCAGCCGCCGGCCAAGGTAGCGGCAGAGCGCGCTGGCCTGATGCGCGTCGAGGTTCGACACGGGGCGGTCGCCGTCGCCAGCCTGCTCGAAGGGTGCAAAGGCGGGGTACTCGGTGGGCGTGACGCCGGTCAGTGCCGACGCCGCGAACCACCGGGCGGCCAACGCGTTCGGCACTTCGGTGCGGTCAATGAGGTAGGCCCCGAGGACGTCGGTCCGCTCGGGTTGAACCATGGTAGCGAGGCGCGGTGCAGGTTCGCCGGGACCGGCGAGGATCGCGGGGCCGGCGTCCACTCGGATGGCGCCCGCGCGGCTGGCCTGACACGTCGGGACCGGCACCGTGAAGACGCGGGTGTCGCGATCCGCATAGCCGGGCAGTGACGTCGCTTGAATCCACGACGGACCGCAGTCCCCACCGCGCCCCTCGATCGCCAGGAAGGCGGGGCCGGCGCGCGTCGCGATCCGGAGCGCCCCCGGCGTCCCATCCACGGCTTCGATGGTAATGAGCGATGGGTCGACTTCACGTCCGGGCACGTCCTCGGGGGTCGTCGGGCCCCGGCGAATGACGGTATGTACCCGTACTCGCAAGGGAAGACTCCCTGGCCCGATCGGGCGCGGCGCTAGAGCGACCGGGTCCCAGTCGAAGGGTTCGAGCTGGAGGACGAAACGGCCAATGTCGGCGCGCGCGAGGTCGATGCGTTCGGCCTGGGCCCGGAATCGGGCGGCGAGCGCGACGCCGCCGACCGCCAGCCCGAGGAGGACCAAGGCCGTCGTCACCAAGAAGGTGTTGCGAAGGCGCCGCGTTCGCCGCGCACGTTGGTCACCGACCGCCAGAAACTCGCGCGCGAGCGGCGTCGGCTGAATGGGCGAACGAGCGAGACCCCGGAGCGCGTCGCGGAGCGCGTCGCCGGACCAGGTGTCCTCCGGGCGCCTTCCTCGGCGTTCCCACAGCGCGGCGGCGTCCTCGATGTCCGCGAGTTGGGTGAGATCGTGGTCGTGCTCCCGGCGCCAGCGCCGCAACGTGCCCCAGGTATCGACGAGGGAGTCGTGGGACAGCTCCACGAGGGCGCCGCCGTCCCCTGGATCGCGCCTCACGGTGAGGAGTCGCGCGGCGACGAGCGACCGGACGACGGCGTCGGCTTCGGGCGGGAGCCCACTGGTGAGGCGTGCCTCCGGGACCGAGAGTCGGGTGTCGTCCGTACTCACGAGCCTCAGACAAACCTGCTTGCAGGCTTCGAGCTGGGCCGCCCCGAGCCCGCCGAGGACCTCGTCAGCGTAGTTCGAGAGCGCGCCGCCGACGCCTCCAAGCGCGTCATAGGCGCTGCGGAGGAGGACGCGCCTCGTGGGATCACGGCGCTCCCAGAGGGCCTGACACACGAACTGGACGAGCGGGAGCGCGGCCGACGAGCCCTGAACGGCGGCCATCATGTCATCGACGACGGTGGGGTCGTCCCAGGCGTAGCCCTTCCGCGCCAGCGGGACGGTCAAGATGGCGCGCAGCTGGTCGGGCCGGGGCGGCGATAGGACCAGGACGTGCTCAAGGACACGGGACATGCCGGCGCTCATGCCGACACGGCCGATAAAGTCGTCGCGCGCGGCCAGGATGACGAGGACTGGTCCGTCACGCTCCACGGCGGCCGCCGCAAGGCTCTCGACGAACGCGGCGATGACCTCCTTCGGCACGCCTTGCGTCAAGACCTCCTCGAGCTGATCGACGACGAGGACGACGCGGCCACCGGTCTCCATCGCGAGGTCGTGCAACGCGAGGTTGAGCTCCCAGACGGCGCCGGACAGCCTCGTCGCGAGGTTCTCCACGCCGGCCCGGGTCGCGAGCTTTCGGGTTGGCCGTGCCGCGGGAGTGGCGTCGGACGCGGCGGGGTTCAGAAGCGCGGCCGCCAGCGCTTCGAAGGGCGACGCGCCCGGGCGAACGACGATGACGCTGGTCTCACCGCGTTCGGCGAGTCGCGGGACGAGCCCGGCAAGGACGAACGAGCTCTTGCCCGCGCCCGCTGGCCCGACGATCGCGACGACCGGGCGGGTTCGGCAGGTCTCGAGGAAAGCCCCAATCTCGCCCTCGCGGCCGACGAAGTGTGCGGCGTCGTGCTCGCGGAACGAGGTGAGGGCGCGAAAGGGGCTGGTGTCGATGTCCGGCCCGAGCGGCCCAGCGCCAGGCCCATCGATGGCCGCATCGAGCGCAGCGATGATGGCCGCGAGACTCGGGCGCGCGTCGGGCTCGCGTGCGAGGCATGACCGAACGAGCTCGACGGTGCTGGCGTGGGTCCCCGTGATGGCGAGACTCGGCGCCACGGTACGCGCGCGGCTCGGGACATCCCCGATGCCGCAGAAGTCATAGGGGTGTGCCCCTACCAACATCTCAGCGATCACCAGACCGAGCGAGAAGACGTCGGAGGCCGCCGACGCCTCCCCGCCCCGCCACAGCTCGGGGGCGAGATAGACCGGTGTCCCCGCGACGACGCCATCCCCGGTGTCGAGGACTCGCACCGCGAGCCCGAAGTCGAGTACGCGCGTGCGGCCATCGGTCGGAATGATGACGTTCGAGGGTTTGACGTCGCGGTGGATGACGCCGTGGCGATGCGCTTCGTCGAGCGCGCGGGCGATGTCGCGGCCGATGCGCAGCGCTTCGCGTTCGCCAAGCCTACCGCGGGCGATTCGGGCGTCGAGGGGCTCGCCGTCGAGGTGCTCGAGGGCGATGTACAGGTTGCCGCCGACCGCGCCGAGGCCATAGACGACGACGATGTTGGGGTGGTTGAACGACGCGGTGATGCGAGCTTCGTCGACGAAGCGGCGAAGCCGGTCGGGGCGCATTCGGTCGGGGCGGATGACCTTGAGCGCGACGAGCCGACCGAGCCGGACGTCGCGCGCCGCATAGACGAGCCCGAGGCCACCGCGCGCGATGAGGTGGCGCACCTCGAACTCGTCGACGCGCATACCGCCGTGGAGCTGTGGGAGGGGCTCACTCCCGGTCGCGAGGCCGTCCAAGAGCTGCTCGATGGTGGGACCGCGGGGTCCACCTTCAAGGTCGGCGTGGGCGGCATCGAAGCGCGGCGGCCCGTCTCCCGTCAACGTCGACAGACGCATGAGCGGGACGACGACGATCTCGGGCACGGACGTCACGAGACGCCACGCCGATCGAACAGCGAGATCGCCGACGCCGAGTTCGGAAAGAGCTGCATGGTCGCGGTTCTACCACGAATTTAGTGAGTGTCTCTCTCGGCCTAGAGTCCCCCGCCGTCGGGGAGTCGTGGCCCGCCCAATTGCCCACCTGCGCGTTCCCCGCTAGGTTCGGACGCCACATCGGCACCGATGAACTCCCTTCTTCACGCAGGTACCTCGATGCAATCCCACTCAGCCCATCGTCGTCTTTCGGCGCTCGCCGCGTTGTTTCTTTCGGCTTGCGGTACGTCGGAGGCCAGTGAAGACCCGAAAAATGGCGACACCATCGACGGCGCAGACGCTGCGGACGGTGCCGCGGACGGTGCCGATGCCGCGGACGGTGCCGATGCGACCGATGGTACTCCCGACGACCTTGCAGCGCCGCCCCCGCCGGGCGCCGAGGCGCCGCCCGACGGCCCCCCTGTGACGTTCGCGATCCGAAAAATCTACTTCGGTGACACGAACCCGGATGGCACGCCGAACCCCCAATCGGGGTGGACGAAATTCGGGTATGACCTCGACGGCGTGGCTTCGACGCCGACCGACGCCCTCCCTTGCAAACCCAGGAACAACGCGACCCCCAAGAACGTCCACACGGACGGCGAAAGCGGACGGGACAATGGCTTCGGCAAGAACATACTGCCGATCCTCCTCGGACTGCAGTCGGACTTCAGCTCGAAGTTCAACGAGCAGCAGAACTCGGGCGAGCGTAACCTCCTCATCGACTTCGCGGCCCTCGGGACCGCACCGAACTACGGCCCGCTGACCACTCGACTCATGGTCGGCCAGGCCGCCGGTGAGACGTTGCCGACATGGACCGGTACGGACGTCTTCGATGCCCTCCCGTCGTCGGTGGTGGACGGTCAAGTGACTGAGCCCCGAATCAGCAGCGCCGAGGGCTACCTCACGGACGACGTGCTGGTCAGTCGCTTCCCGGGTGAGTTCACGATCACACTGTTCATGGCCGGATTCAAGGTCGACTTGACGATATCGGGCGTTACGTTCACCGCCCAGCTCGATACGGCACGCACGTCGGCCACCAGCGGCGTCATCGCGGGCGTGCTCCCCATCGATGAATTCACGGCCAGCGTCCGTAAGGTGATCGGCGCCGCCGATCCGTCGTTCTGCGATCCCACGAGCCCAACGCTGGAGAGCATCATCTCGCAGATTGAACAATCCGCCGACTCACTCGTGGACGGCTCGCGCGACGCGGCTCGGACGTGCGACGCGATCTCCTTCGGTATCGGGTTCGAAGCGTCACTCGTCGCGCTCGGTAAGGTTGCCGAAGAACAGAACCCTTCGGTCGACCCGTGTGATGAATTGAACCAGTAATACCCCCGCCGGCCTCTCCTGCGTCGCGCGTTGAGTTCAACCCCGGCGTGTGCAAGGTGTGCGACCACCTCGCGCCCACGGCTTGGCCCCGGGCCTTCAGCCGCCCCGCCCGAGTGGGAACGAACTTGCGCCGACTCCCCTCGATCGGCCACGATCTGGCCCTCGACCGGCCGTGGGCGCGCCCGACGGCCAGGAGGCAGCACGCCGTGACCGAATCGACCCCCGTGAGACGTGCCCAGGGCCTGACCCTGGTGATGAGCCCGCCGGACTACTTCGACGTCAGCTACGCCATCAACCCGTGGATGGATCCGGCGCAATGGTCCGCATCGGCGGAGCTCCTGTCGCAGCACGCTCGCGACGGTTGGAAGGCCCTCCGCGCCTGCTACGAGGGGCTCGGGGCCGAGGTTCTCGTGCTGCCGCCCGTCTCCGGGCTGCCCGACCTCGTGTTCACGGCGAACTGCGGTCTCGTGCTCGATCGCACCGTCTTTCTCGCGAGTTACCGGCACCCCGAGCGCCAGCCAGAGCAGCCGCATGGCCGCGCCTTCTTCGACCGCCTGAAGTCGGAGGGTTACGTCGACCGGATCGTGACGCCGCCGGGCGGCATGCACTTCGAGGGTGCGGGTGACGCGATCTGGGACGCACACCGCGGCGTCCTCTGGAGCGGCTTCGGCATGCGATCGAGCGCCGGCATCGACCGCGTCTTGGCGGAGACTTTCGGCGTCACCGCGATTCCGCTCGAGCTCCGGAACCCGCACTTCTACCACCTCGACACCTGCTTCTGTGCCCTGAGTCAGGGTGAGGTGCTCATCCACGAGAAGGCGTTCTCGGCGCGGGACCTCGACGTCATCCGGGAGCGCGTCGGAGCCGACCGCGTCCTCGTGGCGTCCGACGACGACGCCGATCACCTCGGCGTCAACTCCGTCAGCTTCCGAGACGCGGCGGGGCGCGACGATGTCGTGCTCTGTTATGCGACCGACGCGCTGCGCGGCCAGCTCCGCGAGCGCGGCTACGACGTCCACGTGGTCGACCTGGCGTCATTCAACCGGTCCGGCGGGGCCGCGTTCTGCCTCACGCTGCGGCTCGACCAGACGACGCGCTGAAGTGAGGACGCCCGCGCGAACCCTTTTCGCGCCGCGTGGCTCTGATGGTCGCCCTCGCCGCATGGACTTTTCGAGGGCCGAGGTATCGAGATGGGCTGGCTGAAAGACTTACTGACTCCGAAGAAACAGGCGCAGCCGGTACACCTCACCGACGAGAACTTCCGGAAGGAGGTTCTTGAGAGCGACGTGCCCGTGCTCGTAGACTTTTGGGGCCCGAACTGCCCGCCGTGTCGCCAGCTCGAACCGGTCATCATGGCCCTCGCCACCGACTACGAGGGTCGCGTGAAGGTGTGCGAGATGAACGCCCACGAGAGCCCGAAGACCATCTCGCAGTACCGCGTTCAAGGCACTCCGACCGTGCTCTACGTCAAGGGTGGACACATCGCCGAGCGGATTGTCGGGTTTCGGCCGAGTACGTTTCATCGGCAGGTCATTGAGAAGGCGCTCGGGGTGCCGCTCTCCTAGCCGATGAGCCGCCAGAACGCGACACAACCGACGACGATGATGATGGCGCGCAGTGTCATCGGCGAGAGGCGGCGCCCGACGTGCGCGCCGAGCTGGCCCCCGATAGTGGCGCCGAGAGCGACCAACGCCACGATTCGCCAATCGATCGGCGCGCCACTCACGATGAAGACGAGGCCGGCGACGAGGTTGACCAGCGCCCCGAGGACGTTCTTCAGCGCATTGGCGCGCTGTAGTGAAATTGGGAGCGCTATCGCGAGGATGGCGATGTAGAGGATGCCCTGGCCGGCGCCGAAATAGCCGCCGTACGCGCCCGCGAGGACGAGCGCAGGAAAGACGAACGCCGCGTCCGAGGTGGGCTCCGGATGGGCCGGTTCGCTCCGGCCCGCCACCGGCCCCGTGACCACCGGCCGACGGCGCGCGAGCCAGCTCGAGAGCCAGGGCTGGACGGCAACCAGCCCTATCGCCAGGGCCACGAACGCCGGTACGATCGCTCGAAACGCGCTGGGCGGGAGCCACAGCAGGAGGCACGCGCCCAACGCGCCACCGAGGAGCGCGGCCACGCCGAGGCGCAGGAGGCGTCGGGATTCGCCCACGAGCTCCTGCCGGTATCCGAGCGAGCCCGAGACCGAGCCCGGTACGAGCCCGAGGTTGTTGGACATATTAGCGACTAGGGGGTCGTAGCCGAACGCGAGCAGAACCGGGAATGTGATGAGGGTGCCGCTGCCCACGACGGCGTTCACGGTCCCAGCACCAAGGCCGGCGAGCGTGATGGCGACGGCTTCCAAGAGGGTCATGGGCGGGGGGCTTGCGGGCGTCGGAGCACGCCGCGACCGTAGCAGAAGGAGGCGCGATCCGGGGCGCAGAACGAGCTAAGCTGGCGGGTATGGCGAAGTCCACGGAACCGACCCTCCTGAAGCGCGACTTTACGTTCACCACGGACGCAGAGCTGAACTCACTGATCGCTGCGCATCGTGCGGCGCATGAAGCCGAACATGGAAAGATCCTCGCCATGCACGCGCGCCAGTCGCTCGGCTCGACCAAGGTGCGGATCACCTTTCGGGTGGTGGAGAAGAAGGGCGGCCGCTAGCGCGTCATGTGTTCGGTCGGAGATGAGCGCGAGAGACGGCCTCAGAGGAGCCGGGTCCAACCTGGCGAGGCTGCCTCCGAGTCTTGAGCAGAGCCCCTTTAAGGCCGGCTTAAGAAGCGCTTTTGGCGCCGATGTTTAGGGTGTGGACGTCGGGCAACGATGCCCGCTCGGAGCACCCATGCGCCTGAACGTCGCCCTGTTCCCCATCGCCTTTGCCTTCGCCTGCAGCACCGAACCGACGGCGGGTGCGCTACCCAGCTCGCCCGACGCGCCCGACGTCTCCGGAGGCGAGACGTCCCTCGATGACAGCGCGTCGGGTTCGACGGATGAGCCCACGGAGCCCGCGCCCCCGTCTCGGCAGACGGTCGGCGCCGACGCGTGGCTGTCGTGCGCTCTCGAGCGCTCCGACTCGCCGTCGCCCATCTCGTGTTGGGGCCAGTTCTCGTCGGTCGTGCTGTCCACGCCTGCGCCGATCGGAGCGAACCCGAAGCGGACGGTCGGGATCTCGGACGCGGTGAACCTCGACGTCGACTCCGACCACGTCTGCGCCGTGCGAGCGGGAGGCGAGGTCGTCTGCTGGGGCTTCAACCACCACGGGCAGCTCGGCCAGCCGAAAGACGACGTGTTTCATCCGACGGCTACGGCCGTGCCGGGCGTGACAGCGGCAGTGCAGGTCACCGTCGGCGGCTCGCACACCTGCGCGCTCCTCGCGGACGGTCATGTGGACTGCTGGGGCATGGCGGCGTGGGGGCAGCTCGGGTCCACGGGCGCACAAGGGCTGTCCGAGAGCGCCACGCCAGTGCGCGTGCAGGACGTCAGCGGCGCCGTGAAGATCGCCGCCGGTGACGGCCACACCTGCGCGCTCCTCGCCGATGAGACCGTGCATTGCTGGGGCTTCAACCCCTTCGGCGAGCTCGGCCACGCCGAGCCGGGCGATGCTGTGACCGGCGGCCTCCCCGCGCTCTTCGCCGGGGTCGGTCCAGCGCGCGACATTGCGCTCGCGGGGCACGGCACTTGGGTGCTCGGACACGGCGGCGAGGTCTGGTTCGCTGGGACCCACCAGAGCCCCGATTCGACGCCGGTCCCGGTTCTGGAGCAGAGCGTCCCCGGTGCTGTGAGCATCGCCGCGTCGCACCGGGAAGCTTGCGTCACGGACGTCGCCGGCAAGGTGACGTGCTGGAACTTCTGGCCCGTACTCCGATGGGGCAGCGGGGAGCCGAACCTCGCTCCCAACGAGCTGCGGTCGGGCTTCGACGGTGACACTCGGCTGACCGAGCTCGCTATCGGTCTTGACCACCGGTGCGGACGCGATCTCGGCGGACAGGTCGCGTGCTGGGGGACCGGTGCGCTCGGACAGCTTGGGCCAGCCGTCCCGCCGCCGAGCCCGGTGATCGAGGCGCCGGTGCTCCTCACGGGCGCGTCGCACGTGGCTGCTTACCGGGAGGCGACCTGCGCCGCCGTCTCGGGCGCTGCCGGTGGCGAGGTCTGGTGCTGGGGGCGTAACGACGGTGGCCGCCTCGGGCCGGGTGCGGCGGACTCGGAGCTGCCGACACGGGTCGACCTCCAGGGGGCCAACGCGCCGGCGAACGACCTCGCGCTCGGCGCCGAGTCGGCGTGCCTCGTGGCCGGCGGTGAGGTGTGGTGCTGGGGGAATAACGACGCGGGGCAGCTCGGGTCGACGGGGGCCGCTGCGGTCAAGGTCCCGGGACTCAAGGAGATCTCGCGCGTCGTCATCGGGGGGCGACACGCGTGCGCGCTGCGAGAGGACGGCGCCGTCGCGTGCTGGGGCGCCAATGAAGTGGGGCAGCTCGGTCTCGGGACCACGACGGCGCAGGAGAGCCCGACGTGGCTCACGCTCCCCGGGCTCGCCGTCGACCTCGCTGCGGGCGAGAGCCACACGTGTATCGCGACGGACAGCCGCGAGAGCTACTGCTGGGGCTTTGGGAAGTACGGTCAGCTCGGCCAAGCAGTCGCTCCCGATCCAGAGATGCTCGGCGACGGCGGCCCAAACGCCTATCGCCGAATGTATGCCAAACTCGCCCCGCAGAAGCTCCCGGTGACGGACGTGGTCCGAATCGCGGCGGATGGCGACCAGACGTGCACGGCGCACTCGACCGGCGTGTCCTGCTGGGGCCAAGGCCTCACGGACACCCACTCGGCCGTCGCCGGCGGTGATCTCTCAGCGACGGCGCTCGTGGTCTCGCCCTGGGGCGGCTGTCGCCTCGGAGACGCAGGCGCCGCGTGTTTCAGCACCTTCAAGGCCCTTGGGGCTGGCGAGAGCGGTGACGTCCTCGACGGCGCGAAAGACGTGGCCTTTGGCAGCTACGCGTGCGTCATCGAAGCGGCCGGCGACCTTCGCTGTTACTCGGACACGGACGTTGCGGCGCTCACGGGGACGCTCGAGAACGCCCGCACGCCGGTCGTGGTGCCGATGCCGGAGTGAGGGCTTGGGCAGCCATTGGGGTCAATGGAGGGCCGTTGACACGCCGAACCCGCAGGGTGGAGGATTGAGGCACGGACGCTATAGAAAGTCCCGTGATGGAGCGTTTCAATGATTCTGCCGCCTGTTCGAAGCACCATGGTGATACTCGCCGCGGTGGCCACGTTGGGCTGCAAGTCGAGCTCGTCGAGTGATGACACGCAGAGCACGGGTGGCGACGACGCGGATAACAGCGCTGAAGGGTCGGATGGCTTCTCGTGCGCGAACGGTTGTGACGGGACTCAGGAGGTGTCGCCGGGCGATTGCTGCGACGACAGCTGCTACTACTGCACATACCGCGGTGCCACCCTCGGCAATAGCCGTAATTGTGTAGACCATGTGTGTGCTGATGCGCCGTGTTCCTCGATAACCCCGGTCCAGGCTGGCGAGCCCTGTTGGGACCCCGAGTTCGACTCCGAAGCTCCTAGCGAGGAGCTCACGTGCACGACGTGCGCCGACGGACTCACCTGCAGGGAGGGCCGGTGCGAGTGATCGGCGCGCCGGGAGTGACGACATCATGACGACGCTTCTGGCATTTCTGGTCATCGCCATGGGGAGCGAGCCGCTTTGGACGCTGTCGCAGGACGACGGCACCATCCCAGTGGCGCGGTGGACGCGGCCGGAGACCGGTTGGGGCTACGCGCCTGAGGGCGCCATCGTGGTCCGGCTCTCCGATCTCTACCCGCCTGAACTCGGTCCCGTACCGGTGAGCGAGATCGACGTCGAGTTCGACCGGGAGAGCGTACACTGCCGGCTGACGCTCGCCCGTCCGGTCGACCATTCGGCGCCGGTCGACGCCCGGGAGTTCGTGGCGATCTTCAAGCCGAACGCCGAGATCACGAGCTTCGGCGTGGGTTTCCGGCGAACGGGGCAGGTCGTCCGTGATCCGGGCTGCCCGATGACGGATGAGCTGTGGGACGGCGATCGCTTTCCGGCGACCCCGAAGCCCGTCCCGACGTTCGCGCTATCGCCCGAGTCGGCGCCGCGGGCGGCGATCGAGTGGGCGCGACTCGTCACCGCGGACTATCTGATCGTGGCGAGCGACGCCGCGTTGCCCGCGCTCGCTCCGCTCGCCGCACACCGGGCTCGGCTCGGACACTCGGTCGCGATGGTCAGCGTGGAGTCCATCTACGCCACGTGGTCCCAACACCGTCCGGGCGGCGACGCCATCACCCGGCTCGTCGCTGAGCTGACCGCGCGAGGCAACGGGAAGCTCCGATACGTGTTCCTGGTGGGCGATGTGCGGGGAAGCGCCGACCTCGAGGGCGCCTTGACGGTGCCCGTCGCCTCGTCGATGGCGCCCAAACTCGACTACTGGCGCGGCGGCTACTCGACGTTCGAGACCTACCCCACCGACCGACCGATCGCGGCCGCCGGCCTGCGCCGGACGAAAGATGGCGTCGTGGGGACGCCGATCGCGGTAGGCCGCCTCGCCGCGCATTCGGTAGCGGAGGTCGAGGCGTTCGTGAGCAAGCTGATCCGTTACGAAGCGGGCCCCGCTGAGGGCGCCTGGCGGCGAAAGCTGGCGGTCTTCACCGGGCCGGCGCGTTATGGCGCGGTCGCTGACGCCATCATCGAGATGACGGCCCAGCAGGTCCTCGACGAGGTGTTGCCCTACGACTACGACCTCGACTTCACGTTCGGCTTCCCGGAGCACCCCTACGCGGTCGCGCCGTGGAAGCTCGGGGCACAGATCAAAGACCAGATGAACGAAGGCGCGCTCATCGCCGGCTATGTCGGACACGGAAAGGAGTCGAACTTCGACCGCATCGAGTTCCGCGGCGCCGACTACCCGATCGGCACAGTGGAGGACATGAAGGCGCTCGATATCGCCGCGGGACACCCCTTCTTCATCTCGCTCACGTGCCTCACCGGCGCCTTCGACCAGCCAGAAGAGTCGCTGGCCGAGGCCATGGTGAACAATCCTCGTGGCGCCATCGCGGCCTTCGCGGCGAGCCGCGTCGTCCACCCGTACGCCAATGGGCTACTGGCCCAGGCTTTCGCCAAGGTCTTCTTCATCGGCCGCCCGAAGACGCTCGGCGACGGCCTCCTCGAAGTCCAGAAGCTGGCACCGACCTTTCGCGCCACCATTCTCGAGGTTGCGTACGGCTTCGAGGTCTCCCAGCTCCTGCTGGAGCACCTCGGGCTCTACCACCTCTTCGGCGACCCGGCGACGCGCCTCCGCTACGCCGAAGCGGCCGAGCTCGCCGTCACGGCCGGAGGTGCCCCTGCCGAGAGAGTCGCACCCGGACAAACGCTCGAAGCCCGCGTGACGGCGCCGGACCTGCCGCCTGGTGACGCCGTCTTTACCGTGGAGACGCAGCGCTCGACCTTGAGAGGCCAGCGCCGCCCGTGGTCCGAACTTCAGAGTCTCAGCGACGCGGAGCTCGAAGCGGCGATGGCCGACAACTACCGGAAAGCAATGGACAAAGTGGTGCAGGCGGTCCGTGCCCGCACCGAAGCCGGTAGCGCCTCCGCGGTCCTCGCGGCGCCGACCGCGCCGGGTCGCTACGCGGTGAAGGTGCTGGTGACCGGCGCGGGTCGGTCCTTGGCCACGAGTATGCGATTCGAGGTGGTGGCGCGCTGACGAGACGTTGCCGCCGCGCTTCACCCGAGTGCCAACCCATGATGGGCTGGCACCGATCCAGGTCAGGGGCCCGCCTCCCTCTCGACCGCCGCCTCGATCCGGGCGCGTTCTTCGGCGCTCAAGTTGGTCGCCGTTCCGTCGTCCGCTAGGTCCCGGGCGATCTCACCAAGCCGCTTCACATTCCTGGCGTACCGGCACAGTGGGGGATGAGAGGGCCCGCCACGACGTGATGAGCGAGTCCGCCGCTCGCTCGACGTCCGCGTCGGTCGTGGGCCGGCCGAGGGTGAGCCGGATGGAGCCTGCGGCGGCCTGGGGGTCGATGCCCATCGCGAGGATGACGGCCGAGGCGCTCTCGTGGCCTTCGTGGCACGCGGAGCCCGTGGAGGCCGCAAGCTCGGGCGCGCCCGCGAGGACCGCATTGCCGGAGACGCCGGGGAAACGGACGTTCAATGTGTTGGGCAGGCGGAGCTCGGCGTGACCATTCAGGGCGAGGCCGGGGATGGCGGTGTGGAGGCGGGTCCAGAGCTGGTCACGGAGCCGCCGTAGCCGCTCGGCGTGGCGCGTCAAATCGCGGCCCACGAGCTCGCAGGCGACGCCGAGGCCCACGAGGTAGGCCACGTTTTCGGTGCCGGGGCGTAGGCCGCGCTCGTGGCCGGCGCCGAGGGCAAAGGGGGCGAGGGGCGTTCCGCGGCGGACGTAGAGCGCGCCGACGCCTTTGGGGGCGTAGAGCTTGTGGCCGGCGATCGAGAGCAGGTCGACGCCAAGATCCCGAACCGAGACGGGCACTTTGCCGATCGATTGGGCTGCGTCGGTGAAGACCAGGGCGCCGGCGGCATGAGCGAGGACGGACAGTTCGGCGATCGGCTGCAGGACGCCGGTCTCGTTGTTCGAGTGCATGACGGCGACAAGTGCGGTGGACTCGTCGATGACGGCCTGAGCGTCGGTCGTCCGGACGCGTCCGCCCTGGTCCACGCCGAGGATCTGCAGGTCGTGCCCGCGGCTCCCGAGCCACGCGCACGGCCGCGACGTGGCGGGGTGTTCAATCGTGGAGGTGACGAGGCGGCGGCGCCCGGGGATGGCTTCAGTCGCGCCGAAGATCGCGAGGTTGTTCGCTTCCGTGCCGCCTGACGTGAAGACGATCTCACTGGGTTCGCAGTCGATGAGCGCCGCGACCTGCTCCCGGGCGGTCGCGATAGCGGCGCGGGTGCGCAGACCGAGGGCGTGGCTGCTCGATGGGTTGCCGTAGTGGTCTCGCAAGAACGGGAGCATCGCGTCGACCACGTCGGGTAGGACCGGGGTCGTGGCGTTGTAGTCGAGGTAGATGGGGTTCAATCAGGTCCTCCGTGCGGTCCAGTCTACCCACGCAGCGGTGCCTCCGCACAAGGGACGGGCCGACGCGAAGCCTAGCGCCCGAAGACGCTCGGCGGCCCGGTCTGAACGCCCGCCGCCCTTGCCGCAGGCGGTGACGATCTGCGCGTCGCGCGGCAGCTCGGTCCACCGTTCGTCGAGCACGTCCACCGGCATGTTGATGGCGCCTTCCACATGTTCGATCAGGTACTCCTCGGGCGAGCGGACGTCGACGACGAGCAGGCCTGGGATGCTCGACAGGCTGGCGGGCTCGACGCAGGGCGGTGCGGCGGCGCTCGGTACCGTGGGCACCGCCACGTCGCGGCGCAACGTCTCGCGCATCCGGACCGCGACAATCAGGCCCGACCCGAAGGTGAGCGCCGCGACGAGCCACATCGCGGCCGGCAGGCCGAAAGCGTCTGCGGTGACGCCAGCGAGGACCGCGCCAAACGCGTAGCCGAGGTCGCGCCAGAGCCGGTAGACGCCGACCGCCGACGCGCGCCACGTGGGGTGAGCGACATCGCCAATAGCGGCGAGGAGTGTCGGGTAGACCATCGCCGTCCCGATGCCGAGCAGCGCGGCGCCCGTCGCGAAGCCCCAGAAGCCGCCAGCGAGGACGACGACGCCGATGCCGACCGCTTGGACCCACATCCCCGAGGCGATGAGCCACTTGCGGCCGACGCGGTCGGACCACGCGCCGGTGAAGAGCTGCATCACGCCCCAGGTCGCAGGGTAGATGGCGGCTAAGGTGCCGATTTGGCTGAGATCCATATGCGCGGCGGTGAAGAAGAGCGGGAAGAGGCCCCAGGCCATGCCGTCGTTCAGATTGTTCACGAGGCCGGCTTGGCTGACGCTCGAGAGGTCTCGGTCGAGGAGGCTCGTGCGCCAGAAGACCTCGCGCTGCGATAGGACGGCGGCGGGTGCGGCGCTGAGGGCAGACTCCGCCGCAACGTGGTGCAGCGTCTCCTTGACGACGAACGCGGAGAGCAGGAACCCAATGATGACGAAGCCGACGCCGAGATAGAAGGGCTCGGGGCGAAGTCCGTAGCGCTCGGCCAGGTATCCGGTCGCGAGCGCGCTGGCCGCGACTGCGAAGTAGCCTGCGAATTCGTTCAGGCCCATAGCGAGCCCGCGCTTCTGCGGCCCGGCGAGGTCGATCTTCATGATGACCGTCGTCGACCAAGTGAGCCCTTGGCTGACGCCCAGGAGCGCGTTCGCGACCAGCACCCACGTCCAGGATGGGGCCCACATCAGGAGGAAGGGGACCGGGGCCGCGACCACCCAGCCTCCAACGAGAACGATCTTGCGGCCGTAGCGGTCGGAGAGGCGCCCGGCGAGATAGTTCGTCAGCGCCTTGGTCACGCCAAACACGACGATGAACGAGAGGACCGCCACCTTCGCGGCGAGCCGGAACTCCTGTTCCGCGATGGCCGGCAGGATGGTGCGCTCCATCCCGATCATCGCGCCGACGAAGGCGTTCACGAC
>JADMJS010000588.1 GCA_018780435.1 Myxococcales bacterium | reverse complement strand
CGCGCAGGATGGTGATGGTGTCCTTGACCGTCGGCTCCTCGACCATGACGGGCTGGAAGCGCCGCTCGAGAGCCGCGTCCTTCTCGATGTACTTCCGATATTCGTTCAGCGTCGTCGCACCGACGCAGTGCAGCTCGCCACGCGCCAGCGCCGGCTTCAGCATGTTCGACGCGTCCATCGCCCCTTCGGCCGCACCCGCCCCGACGAGGGTGTGGAGCTCGTCGATGAAGAGGATGATGTCCCCGTCCGACGACTGCACCTCCTTCAGCACGCCCTTCAGGCGCTCCTCGAACTCGCCGCGGAACTTGGCGCCGGCGATCATCGCCCCGAGGTCGAGCGTCGCAACGCGCTTCCGGCGGAGGTTGTCGGGCACGTCCCCGGCGACGATGCGCTGGGCGAGGCCTTCGACGACGGCCGTCTTGCCGACGCCCGGCTCGCCGATGAGCACGGGGTTGTTCTTCTGGCGGCGGTTCAGGACCTGAATCACGCGCCGGATCTCCTCGTCGCGCCCGATGACCGGGTCGAGCTTGCCCTGCCGAGCCAGCGTCGTGAGATCGCGGGTGTACTTCTCAAGCGCGCGGTACTGCTGCTCGGCCGAGGCCGAGTCGGCCTTGCGTCCACCGCGAAGGTCCTGGATGACGCGCTGGACCTTGGCCTTGTCGAGCTTCATCTCCTCGAGGACCCTACGCGCCGGGTCGTCCTTCACGTCGAAGAAGGCCAGGAGCAAGTGCTCGGTCGTGATGAAGTCGTCACCAAAGGCCTTGGCCACCTTCTCGGCGGACCCGTAGAGCTGCTGGAACGACGCGGACGCATAGACGTCCTTGCCGGTCCCCGACACGCTCGGAAAACTCGAGACGACTGTCTTGGCGCGCTGAAGCACCTTGGCGGCGTCGGCATCCGACTTGTTCAGGATGCTGGTGACCGTGCTGTCTTCGCTCTCAAGGAGCGTGACGAGGAGGTGTGCGGGTTCGAGATACTGGTGACCGCGCTCGGTGGCGAGACGGTTGGCAGCCTGGACGGCCTCTTGGGCGCTTGCAGTGTACTTGTCGAATTTCATTGGTGATCTCCCCTGTTTGAGGTCGGTCCGGCCGGACGGAGCCAAACATAGGGCGGGGCCACCGGGTGTCAACGCAGGTGTTCGGAAGTTCCCTCAAGGGCCGCCCAACCGCCGTGTCGCGTCGCTGGCCTGACTCCGGTCCACCCGGCTTAAGCGTGCGTTCCCTGGTCACGAAACTCTTGCCGCGACGCGATAGGGGGCCGGTGGCCCAGCCAGTCGCACAGGGACAACGATGATGGCGTAAGGAGTGACCGCATGGACTACGACAAGGTGATGGCTGCGCACTCGGAATGGAAGACCAAGTTGCGGGGCGCTCTACTTCGGCAAGAGAAGCTCGACGCGGCAAACATCAGCCGTGACGACTGTTGTTCGCTCGGCAAATGGATCCATGGCCCCGAGAGCTCGTCGGTCCGAAGCCATGCGGCGTTCGGGGCATGCAAGACGAAGCACGCGGAGTTCCACAGGGAGGCGGGTAAGGTCGCCGCCGCCATCAACGCCGCACGCTACGCGGAAGCAGAGACCTTGCTCGGATCCACATCGGCATACTCCCGGGTCTCCAGCGAGGTCATCACGGCGATCCTCTCATTGAAGAAGGCGGTCGCACCGGCTCCCGCCGCTTTCCGCTGACGGTCCCCGCACGGGCGGCCCCCACCCGAGCGCTGCCCGCAACCCCGCATTTCGTGGCGGCGGAGGAGCACCATCCAGTAACCTGACGCCGACGGGGCCAAGGGCTCGGTCGTAACAACGTGAGAGATTCGACCGAGCCCTGAGCTGGAGGGTTACATGTCAGGACGGGAGCTGCCACACGGGTCTGGGGACAACGTCGCCGCACGCAGCACCGCCCTTGCTGTGGCATGGCTCATCGGGCTCGGGTGCGAATCGACGGAGTCGACCGCCGCGGACGTGTCCACCGCACCCACGCTGACGGCATTCGAGGACAGCGCCATCGCCGAGGCCGAAGCGGAGCTGCATTCGCTCATCGGTCGCTTCACGTCGGGTGACACCGCGGTGTGGACTGGGTCCGGGAGGGCCGCCGACCTCACCGAATTGAACTGGGGCTTCGGCGGCGATGGTGGCGCCTTGACCGAACGCGCCGGGTTCCCGGAGGGCGCGGTCGTAGCCTGGCTTGAGCGGGCGGCGCCGGCCGTGTTCACTATCCTCCATCCGGGCGAGGCCGAGCGCATCGAGCTGATGGCGACCGCCGACGCCGGCCGCACGTCCATCGGCATCGTGCTCGGCGCCGGGTCGAGTGGGGGCCACCGCTTCGACTGCCCGGCGTGCCCGACGGACCTGCTCGCTCTCGGGGACAAGCTGACGCTGGCTGCCTCAGGCGAACGCCCCGGCGGCGCCGAATCCCCTTGGCGTTCCGAGGTCGACGCGACGCTGACCCGGCTCCGGCCCGAGGCGATCGATTGGGCGATCTTGAGCGACCTTGCCATGGCCTATCACGACGGGGAGGCGCGCATGGACGCCTATGTGGCCGACGGTGAGCGCCGAGTCTTCCGAAAGACCTGGCGGCACGTGCGGACGGTCCCGGCGCCGCCCGAGCACGAGGGCCACAGCTGCTACGAGATCGCGGACGTCGACGCGGAGCTGTGGGCCACGGAGACGCCGCCGCTTGAGACGGGCGTCACGCTCCGGTCCGTGGGGACCGTGAGCCTCGAGTGCAGCGCACCTCACGCACACGGGTCGTAGATTGTTGTCAACAGATCTGTTGGCAACAGATCTGTTGGACCGGCCAAGGAGGCAACCGACGCCCCCCGTGACAGGCGCCAGGGTGCAGAGCTAAGCTCCGCCGCCGGAGGCCCGAACGTGACCCAAGAGCCCAAAGACGGCGTAACGAAATACAGCTTCGAACGCCGCGAATTGGCGGGATCTCGTGACCCCGCCGTAGACGATCTCATTCGCTTCCGGAGCGAGCTCTTTGTGCGCGAAGCGATCGGCTGTGACCGTCGCCGCTATGACGCGTGTTACGGCAACGTGAGCGCGCGGGTCGGCCCCTGGGCGGCGCCCACGGGCCGGCGCGCGTTCCTAGTCAGCGGCACCCAGACCGGCGAGAAGCGCGAGACCAGCGCCGACGACTACGTCACCGTCGTGCGCTACGACCATGACCAGAACCGGGTTTGGGCCGAAGGGCCGGTCGACCCGTCGAGTGAGTCGCTCACGCACGCGTCGATCTACGACGCCGACTTGGCGGTGAGGGCGGTGGTTCATGGCCACGAGCGGCAGACGTGGCTATGGCTGCTCGCTCATGGCGCGCCGCAGGTGCCCAAGGCGGTGGCGTACGGCACTCCCGAGATGGCGGCGGCGGCGCGCACGTTGGTCGCCGAGAGCCGTCAGAAACCCTGGCGGCTCCCGAACGTGCTCGCGATGGCCGGACACGAAGACGGTGTGGTGGCGTGGGGGGATTCGGTCGCGGACGCGACGCGGCGCTTTCTGGCGGTCTACGACGCGGCCCGGATTCGGTAGCCGCGTCAGCGCACTACTGCTCAGCGCCGAGCGAGCTCGACGAAACGCAGCTCGAGACGCGCGATGATGCTGTCGAGGCCACGGGACTCGGACTCGCTCAGGTTGCCGCGCGTCTTTTCGCGGAGCATCGAGAGCATGTCGATGGAGTGCTTGGCCACCGGCAGATTCACGTGCGTCTGCTGCGTGTCCGGGTCGGGGATGGCCCCGAGCGCCATCATGCCCGACGCCGCGAAGCCGCCGATCAGCGCGTCGAAGTTCGACGCCGTCTGGGCCTGATCGCTCATCAGACGTCCGGACCTTCGTCCCACGCCTCGGAGAGCATGTCGCCCGACGCGCTGCCGTCGCTGTGCTCGGACTCGGGCTCGCCCGGCTTCACCGGCAGAGACTTGAGCTTGCGGCGCGGCAGGTTGGTCGGATTGCCGGCGGCGTCGAACTCCACGAGGTTGTCGGACCGGTCGGGCAGGGCTGCCGAGTTGCCTTCGAGCTCATCCTTCGTGATGTGCTTGTCGCGAAGACCTCGCTCATGGAGTCGTTGGTCGAGAAAGAGCGCGTTCACCACGAGAAACCTCTTCTGAAGTCGGCGACACCGGGAAACGCCGGTGTTGCCTTAAAAGGGCCGTACTGCTAAACCCCCCGCGGCCTGGCTGTCAAGCGCGCTTTCGCACGAGGCGGTCCAGAACGTCGATCCTGACTCAGCCGCCCTGCCTGCCGGCCCGCTCTTTTTCGCGGCGCACGGCGCTCCCTGAGGGGCTGGCGGGGCGCACGGGGGCCCATGTCGAGCAACCTACCTGTCGTCCATCACTCGCTCGACCAGTACATGCTGGAAGTCGGGCGCGTGCCCTTGCTGACCCGCGACGAAGAGCGCGAGCTCGCGCGCCGCTTGAAGGACGAAGGCGACATCGACGCTGCCAAAAAGCTGGTGGCTTCGAACCTCCGCTTCGTGGTCAAGATCGCGTTTGAATACAAGAACTACAACATCCGCGTCACCGACCTCATCCAGGAAGGCAACATTGGGCTGATGCACGCGGTCTCGAAGTTCGACCCAGACCGCGGCTATCGGCTGATCTCGTACGCGGTCTGGTGGATCAAGGCGTACATCCAAAACTACGTCATCAAGAACTGGTCCATGGTGCCCGTATCGGCCCGGCGCAAGGCGCTCTTCGGCAAACGGCGCGCCGTACAGGCTGCGGAGGACGGCAACGCCGAGCCAGGGACGGCGCTTGAGCTGGGCGGGGACGCCAACTCCGAAGAGAGCCACTACCTCATCGCGGCGGAGGCGGGCGATCGCCCGGCCATGAACGACGCACGCGAAGATTTGATGCTCGCCCGTCGCGACTTCTCCCTCGACGCCGCGGTGGGCGACGACAGCGCCACTACTCACGTGATGCGGCTGCCGTCCAAAGCGCCTAGCGCTGAAGACGAGCTCGCAACCGAAGACATCCGCCTCACGGTCCAAGCGGCCATCAAGGCGACCCTCGACGAGCTCGATGACCGCGGGCGTTACATCCTCGAGCACCGTCTGCTCGCGGACGAGCCCGAGTCGCTCTCGGACATCGGGGAGAAGTTCGGCATCAGCCGTGAGCGCGCGCGACAGCTCGAAGTGCGCGTGAAGGACAAGCTCAAGAAAGCGCTGGCCCACCTCGGCACCGCCGACATCGAGGGCTAGTCCTCATGAACAGGCCACGCCACGCCCCGCTCGACCTCAATCCGGCTTTCGTGTCGCGGGTCGCGGACGTCTTCGCCGCCGTCGAGTACTCCGAGGCGACTATTCGAGACTACCTCGCCCCCAAGGTCGAGCTCGTCCCCGTCGAAGCGATGACCACGCCGCGCTTCGTTCACGCCCTCTCGGAAGACGTCGCGCTCGACGTCTTTCTTCGGCTCTACGCCTTTGGGGTGACGGCCTCCGAGGACGCGGTGCGGCGCGCGATCGCGCCTATGTCGATCGCTGAGTGGGTGGACGGTGGCCTCCTCGCCCGCGCCCCCGACGGCCGCCTTTATTCTCCGATCTGCCTCGCGCCGCAGCGCGGCGTCCTCGTGGCCTACGACCGCGTCGAAGAGGGCATCGCCCGCCCGAGCGACTATGTGATGGGCGTCGCCACCACCACCGCGGGCCTGCTCGACGCCGTTCCCCATCGGCCCTTCGGACGCGCGCTCGACCTCGGCACCGGCTGCGGCGCCACCGCTCTCGTACGTGCGGCTCACTGCGGCCACGTCGTCGCGACCGATCTCCTCGAGCGTTCGATCTGCTACACACGCTTCAACGCGCTGCTGAACGCGTGCGACAACGTGACAGCAGCGGCCGGCGACATGCTGGCGCCCGTCGCGGGTCAGACCTTCGATCTCGTCACGATGAACGCGCCGCACGTCATCACTCCGGAGGGCGGACTCGCCTACCGCGACGGTGGGATGGCTGGCGAGAGCTTCGTGAGGCGCGTCGCACGCGAGCTCCCGTCCGCCATCGCCGATGGCGGCTTCGGCCAGTTCACGCTTCAGTGGCTCGAGTACGAGGGCGTCGAGTTCGGCGATCGACTGTCGGAGTGGTTCGACAACGCGGGCTGTGACGTCTGGGTCATGCGGACGCGTTATCAAAGCCCCGCCAGCCACGCTGAGAAGTTCATCCGGGAGCTCGAGGTCCACACGCCACAGAGTTACGCTGCCCGCGTCGAAGAGTGGTTGTCCTGGTTCGATGCCCAGAACGTGACCGGGATCGGCGCAGGCGTCGTCTCCCTGCGCAGGCGCTCCGGACGGAACTGGTTTCGCTCCTCGGAAGCCGACGACGTCGACTCCGGCGGCGGCGCCGCGATCCTACGCGGCTTTGCCTATCGCGACGCCATGCAGAACGCGACCGGCGACAGCCTCCTCGACACGGCGTTCCGGGCGTCACCGGACGTGGAGCTTCACACGACGGGCGCCACGCGCGGCAACGGGTGGCTCACGTCACACCTAGAGCTCCGCATTCGTCGAGGCCTGCGCACCCGGATGCAAGTCGACCCCGCGACGGCCCAAGTCCTCGCGTCCTGTGACGGCTCACGCACCTTGCGGGCCATCGCCGACGGCATTGCACGCGGGCACGGCGCGGCGCCCGAACAGGTCTACGGCGGCGTCCTCACCGCCGCACAGGCGCTCCTCGAACGCGACGCGCTCTGGTTTCCGGGCTAGCGGCTCAGGGCGTCACGAGCACCTCGAACGCCGCCCAAAACGCCGGCGTGAAGCGCGGTCCATCGTAGGGATGCGATGACGGTAACTCCACGGTATAACAGGGGATCCCGTGGTCTCTCCCGGCCCAGCTCCCGAGCGAGCCGGAGACGCGACCATGTGCTCGGGGGCGCTTCCGGATCCGCATGAAGGACCGCATCGCCTCGCGTGCGAGCGCCGCTCTCTCGAGCCCCACCTCGGGCCCATCGTAGTCGAGGAGCCCCCACGGGGCGTGTAGGGTGACGATCCGGTGTGGTCGCAACATCGTGACGAGGGCCATCTGAAAGAGCGTCTCCGGCTCGGTCGCCGGTCGGTCGCCGGGGAAGCGGCGCAAGTCGGCGATGAGCTTTCCCTTCCAGGGTAAATGGCGGGTCGGCGCCCAGTCCGTCGCCGGGAAGTTGCGATTGAGGTCGACGCCGCGGGCATTCGAGCGCGATGGCTCCTTTCGCCAGAGCCCATCCGG
Organism: Myxococcales bacterium; assembly: GCA_018780435.1. GTDB lineage: Bacteria > Myxococcota_A > UBA9042 > SXOO01. The sequence goes on along the minus strand of JADMJS010000588.1, from coordinate 24,846 downwards.
GTTTACGAGCGGCGCCACCACGACCCGAACGCCGGTCGGCGGTGCGGACGCCAGACGGTTCAGGAGCATGAGCGTGGCGTGGAGGGGCGTCATCTCGTCGGGGTGGACCATCGAGAGCACGAGCACGGAGAGTGGCGCATCGACGGTGCCGAGCTCCGCGATGAGCAGCGGTTCGCCGAGTGCCGAGACGCCGACCTGCCGCCACTCAAGCCCGTCCGGGCACGCGTTCATGTTCCAGCGGTGCGTCTCCACGAGGCGTTGGAGACGACGACACAGCGCCGCGCCGGCGGCCGGAGACGGCGTGCCGAGGCGCAGGGCGGCGTGCTGATCCTCGATAGGTCGGCGGTCGGGCGCACGCCGGTCGTCGTGCGCGCTGCGTCGCGGCGGCAGAGGCCTCTCGGGGACAATCACGTGCGTACATGAGGCTAGAAGCGCCGTGACGAGGATCGCGGCGCGCCGAGCGTTCACGCGGCTGGTTCCATCGCGAGCGGAAATACGATGGAGAAGGCCGTCCCCCGCCCAACCTCGCTGTCCACGGAGATGCGCCCGTCGTTCTCTTCGACGATGCGGTGTACGACGGCGAGGCCGAGCCCCGTGCCGCGCTCCCGCGTCGTGAAGAAGGGCTGGAAGATTCGATCGAGGTGTTCAGGCGCGATGCCGTCACCCTCGTCTTCGACCCGGAGTGTCACCTCGGGCCTTGTCGTCGCGATGTTCGTGTGGACCGAGACCGTCACCTGGCCGTCCCCCTTTCGGGCGATCGCTTGCTGCGCGTTGATGACCAGGTTCCAGAGCACTTGTCGTACGCGCGTACCGTCGGCTCGAATGTAGACCGGGTCGACTCGCTCGAAGGCGATACGGGCCCCGGCTAGGCTGGGATCGACGCGGGCGCTCTCGACAACGTCCGAGACCAGAGCGACGAGGTCGATAGGCCGAAGCTCGACCGCGACGGGACGGGCGTAGCTGAGGAAGTCGGTGATCCAGCGGTTCAGGTGCTCGGTCTCGCGGAGCACGATGCGCATGAGCCGACGATCCTTTTCTGAGGCGGACTGGCTCGCCTCCAGCATTTGGACCGACCCGGAGATGGCGGCGAGGGGATTTCGCACCTCGTGCGCGATGGCCGCCGAGAGCTCTCCGAGCGCCGCCATCTTCTCGCTGCGTCGCATCGTGTGCTCAAGCTCTCTGACCCGAGTAATGTCCTGATATAGAAAGGTATATCCGATCCGCTCGCGGTTCGAGTCGCGAAGCGGAGAGAGGGTCCACCCCAGGTAGGTCCGCTGTCGACCCGAGACGAGGACGGACTCGTCGCGCATCACGTCTTGCCCCTCAGAGAGGCGTTCGATCGGATACCGCAGCCACGGAAAGACGTCCTGAATGACCTTGCCGTCGAAGAGCGCGAGGTCGCCGCGTTCGGCGGCGGTGGCATTCGCCCCGAGGATCCGAAGCGCGGTTGGATTGGCCAGGGTGATTCGGCCGAGCAGGTCGCACGCGAGGATGCCGGTGGGGACGGAGCTTACGATGTGTTCGTGGAGCGCCTGTAGGTCGAGCAGCGTGCGTGCTTGCTGTGACGCGGCCATCGCCGTGCGGCGCACGTTCTCCGAGAGCGACGAGGCGAGAAACCCGACGCCGAAGAAGGCAATCGTGTTGACGGAGACGCCGTAAACGACCCGGGATGCGCGCTCGCGAGAGTCCGGACGTAAGAGGACGTCGATCTCCGGACTGAAGGCGTGACGGTACTCCCGAAGACCCTCCCACTCGGGAAGGATCTCGAGCTCCCAGAGACCGATGCAGACGATGATCGCAGCGCTCATCGTCGCAAAGACGAAGGCTCCCGGCCGGAAGAGCACGCCAGCGGCGCCGATGATGACAATCCCGAAGAAGAACGTAAACGCGCTGGCCGTGCCCCCGGTGAGCAGCACCAGCGCGGCCGCGGTGAGGACGTCCCCGGCGAATTGGACGTACGCAAGCGCGAGACGCGGCAACCCAGTCGGCAACCAGCGCAAGAGCGCCATGTAGATGAGGCTTACGACGTAAGTCGTCAGGCAGATGGTGTAGACGTGTTGATAGGCGCGATCGTCGGTAGGGACGGTCTCGCTGACGCCGAAGCCGAAGGTCGCGACGAGTAGCACCGTCACGAGCGAGACCCGGAAGAGGGTCAGCCACTTCAGCTGCGAGAAGAGCTCATGGGACCCAGGCCGGAGAAGTCCGGAGGTTGTGCTCGGCGCCGGGCTGACGGCTTTGGTCCAGGGCGCGCGGCGATAAGGCAACTGGCCGCCTCGACTAGCCGCTAACGGCGTCGCCCATCTGGAAGATCGGCATGTACATCGCGATCATGACGCTACCGATGAGGCCGCCGAGGATGACCATGATGAGCGGTTCGATGAGCGCCATGATGCCGTCGACCGCCTGGTCGACTTCGTCGTCGTAGAAGTCGGCGATCTTGCCGAGCATGACGTCCATCGCACCCGTGGACTCGCCGACGCCGATCATCTGCACGACCATCTTCGGGAAGACGCCGGTCTCGAGCATCGGGCCGGCGATGGACTTACCTTCCGCAATCTTGTCGCGGACATAGAGCACGGCGTTCTCGACGACCTTGTTACCGGCGGTGCGAGCCACGATCTCGAGGGAGTCGAGGATGGGGACACCGGAGGACACGAGCGTACCGAGGGTGCGGGTGAACTTGGCCACCGCGGTCTTCTTCACGAGCGTGCCGAAGATGGGACTCTTGAGAACGAAGGTGTCCCACGCGAGGCGCCCTTTGGGCCGCGCCGTGATCTGCTTGAATAGGAAGACGAGCCCGGCACCTCCCGAGAGGATGTAGGGCATGTACTTCGTGGCGTTGGCTGACACGCCCATCATGAACTCGGTGATCGCCGGTAGCTCCGACTTACCCATCGACTTGAACATGTCGCCGAAGGTCGGGATGACCTTCGTGAGCAGGCCGTAGGTGATGATCAGTGCCACGATGAGCACCGTCACCGGGTACTTCATCGCGCCCTTCACCTTGGCGATGAGCTTCATCGACTTTTCGACGTAAGCGGCGAGGCGGTTCAGGATCGTGTCGAGGATACCGCCCATCTCTCCGGCGGCGACGAGGTTCACGAAGAGCTCGTCGAAGACCTTTGGGTGCTTCTTCAGCGAATCGGCGAAGGTCGTGCCGCCCTCGATCGTGTTCTTCACGGAGATCAGCACCTCCTTGAAGTTCTTGTTCGGCTCGGAGCCCTGAAGGATGTCCATGCACTGCACGAGGGGCAGGCCGGCGTCGATCATCGTCGCGAGCTGACGAGTGAAGATGACCAAGGTCTTGGTGTCGACACCGCCGCCGAAGCCCGGGAGCTTGAGCTTGAACTCGCCACGCTTCTTGGCGACCTTGCCAGGGGCGATGTTGAGCTGCTTGAGGCGGTCTTGGACTTCGGCTTCGTCGCCGGCCTCCATGACCCCCTTCTTGCTGGCACCGTCTTTGGTCGTGCCCTCCCACGCGTACATCGCCATGGACTACCTCCGCACCGGCGGCGCGACCGCGCCACTGGCTGCAGCGTTATTGAGCAGCGTATTCAGCTCTTCGGGGTCGTAGGACGCGAGGATGGCGTCTTCACGGGTGATCGCCTTCGCTCCGACGAACTTGGCGAGACACTGGTTCATCGTCTGCATGCCGTGGCGCGTCTGGCCCACCTGCATCTGCGAGTAGATCTGGTGGGTCTTGTTCTCGCGGATCAGGTTTCGAATGGCCGGGGTCGGGAGCAGCACCTCGCACGCGAGCGCGCGACCGCGGCCGTCGGCGCGGGGGATGAGCTGCTGACTGATGACACCTTCGAGCACGAATGACACCTGCGTCCTGACCATATCCTGCTGCTCCGCAGGGAAGAAGTCCAAGATCCGGTGGATCGTCTGGATGGCGTTGTTCGTGTGCATGGTCGCGAACGCGAGGTGACCGGTCTCTGCAATCGAGAGGAGGGCCTCCATCGTGCGCCGATCGCGCACCTCGCCGATGAGCACGGCGTCCGGATCTTGCCTGAGGACATACTTGAGCGCAGAGGTGAAGGACTCGGTATCCGATCCAATCTCACGTTGGTTGACGATGCACTTCTTATGCTGGTGAACGAACTCGATCGGGTCCTCGATGGTGATGATGTGTCCGCGGTTCTTCGAGTTATAGCCGTCGATGAAGCTGGCGAGGGTGGTCGACTTCCCGGAGCCGGTGGGACCGGTCACGAGAATGAGCCCGCCGGCTCGGTCGATCAGGTCGTTCGCGGAGGTCGGGAGACCCAGGTCCGCGAGCGCCCGCACTTCGGTGGGAATCTGCCGAAGTGCGGCGGCAGCCATGCCCTGCTGGCGGAAGAAGTTCGACCGGAATCGCGCTCCCCCCTTCCAGCGGAAGCTCATGTCGACTTCGTTGGTCTCTTCGAAGGTCTTCTTCTGCCGATCGTTCATGAGGCCGTAGATGAGCGCCTCGATTTCGGAGCCTTCGAGCGGGCGAGTCTTCAGCGGGTAGAGGCTACCGTTGATGCGGAGGCAGGGAGGAGAACCGACGGTGAGATGGAGGTCGGATGCGCCCTTCTCGACCATGGTCTGAAGGAGCCGGTGAATGTCGATGACTTCCGGCGTCGGGGTATCCATCGGCGACCTCGGTTCAGCGAGTGGGCGGGCCGGGGCCTCAGGCGCCCCGGCCATGTGGCGTTTCAGTCGTTTCGCGTCACGCGGAGGACTTCGCTGACGGTCGTCGTACCTTCGACGAGCTTCTTGTTGGCGGCCATGCGGAGACTGACCATGCCGAGGCGGATGGCCTCGCGCTTGAGCTCCATGGCGGAGTAGCCCTGAAGGACCGCCTCCTTGAGTTCGTCGTACATCGGCATGACCTCGTAGATAGCGCGCCGGCCCTTGAAGCCGGTGTCGCCGCACTTCTCGCAGCCTTTGCCCTTTCGGCGCTGAGCCGTGGTGAGCTGCTCTTCCGTGAGCTGAATGGAGCGGAGGATCTCGTCCGTCGCGTCCGGGTCCTCGGCCTTGCAGTCGGCGCAGATGGCGCGCACGAGGCGCTGGGCGAGGATCAGGTTCAGCGACGACGTCACGAGGAAGGGCTCGATACCCATGTTGAGGAGACGACTGACGGTGGCCGGCGCGTCGTTCGTGTGGAGCGTCGAGAGCACGAGGTGGCCCGTGAGCGCCGCCTTGATCGCGATTTCGGCCGTCTCGAAGTCACGGATCTCGCCGACCATGATGATGTCGGGGTCCTGTCGCAGGAAGGAGCGGAGCGCCGCGGAGAAGTTGAGCCCCACCGCGTCGTTCATCTGGCACTGGTTGATGCCGGCGAGGTTGAACTCGACGGGGTCCTCGGCAGTCGAGATGTTCTCGGTGGTCTTGTTGAGCTCCCAGAGACCCGAGTAGAGGGTCGTCGTCTTGCCGGAGCCCGTCGGACCGGTGACGAGCACCATGCCCCACGGCGAGTGCACGGCCTCCTTGAAGAGTCGGAGCGGCTCCGGATCGAAGCCCAGCTTCGTCATGTCGAGCTTCAAGTTCGACTTGTCGAGGAGTCGCATGACGACCTTCTCGCCGAAGAGGCAAGGAAGGACCGACACGCGGAAGTCGACCTCTTTTTGCTTGCCGAGGACGAGCTTGATACGGCCGTCTTGCGGCAGCCGGCGTTCGGCGATGTCGAGCGACGCCATGATCTTGAGACGCGAGACCATCGCGTTTCGGAGCTTCATGGGCGGCTTCATGATCTCGTAGAGCACACCGTCGACTCGGTAGCGGACGCGGAACTCCTTCTCGTACTGTTCGATGTGGATGTCGGACGCCATGCGCTTGATGGCGTCGACCAGGATGAGGTTCACGAGGCGCACGACCGGCGCGAGCTCGGCCTGCTTCTCGAGGTCGCCGACGTCGATCGCCTTGCTGTTGATCTCGTCGCCGTCACCAAACTCGACGTCGTCGATGCCGCTCATGACGTCGTCGTACATGGCGCCGTACTCGGCGCCTTCCGCCCTCTTGTTGTAGCGATCGATGGCGGCCTTGATGGCGACGTCAGTCGAGACCAGCGCTTCCACGCTGTAGCCGGTCAGGAACTTGATGTCGTCCATCGCGTAGATGTTCGACGGGTCCGCCATGGCGACGATGATCGAGCTGCCCTGAACGTCGATCGGGATGAGCGAGTGGCGCTCGCACACCTCCTTCGGGATGAGCTTGATGACGTCCGGGTTGATCTCGAGGTGCTCGAGGTCGATCGACGGCACGCCGTAATGACGCGACAGGAAGTCCACCAGCTTGGACTCGTCCACCATGCCGAGACGCGAGAGCGCGGAGCCGATGGACTCTCCCGTTCGCTGCACTTCCTCGGCCGCGTCCTCGAGCTGGGCCAGGGAGATGATGCGCTCCCGGACGAGCATGTCGCCGATGCCGTCGTATCCGGTTGCGTCGTTCTGCCGAGCTGGGAGGTTCTCGCCAGCAGCGTCGCGGCCGAGAGTGGCGGGGAGATTTGAGGACGGGTTTCCCTTGCTCACGAGACTACTCCATGGCGGCGACCGCGGGGATCGAAGAACTGACACGGCGACGTGCCCACGGTGGCTGGCAGGTCGCCAACGGCATTCAAGGCATGAGTCGCCGTCCTGAGCCTAGTGGGGCCCAAAGGCGGCGTCAACGTCTGCCCCGGCAGGGGGCACGGCGGACGCGTGCTGCCCGAGGCTGAACGGGCTATTCGATGAACGTGAGGCGATCTTGCGTCAACGTTTCACGTGAAACATTCGCCTCGGCTCCGCTCAGGCGAAGTACCGCCCTTCCGCGTCTCGTCGGATGACGCCCTCGAGCTCAAGTTCAAGTGCCACCCCCAGCCACTCCGCGCCGAACTGGGCGACCAGTGACGTCGACGTCTGTGGCCCCGCCTCGCGGAGGAAACGAACTGCCGGATGCATCGCGGCGACGGGATCAGCCTCCGCAGCGAGAAACCCCGTGGAAGCACGACCACGTCGGCTTGGGAACGACACACCCGAGAGCGACGGCATCCCCGTGACGGCGGCGAGGGCCGACGGCGCCGTGAGCGCCCTCCCCTCACCGGACTCGATGAGCGCGTTCGAGCCCGCGCAGGGGGCTTGACCGACCTCACCCGGTATGACGAACACCGGCCTTCCCAGCTCACGCGCCAAGCGCGCCGTGATGAGCGTGCCGCTCTTGATGGCCGCCTGAACCACCACCGTGCAAACTCCGAGCGCGGCGACGATCCGATTCCGCTCCGGAAAGGACTGCTTGCTCCCATGCGCGTCGGGCAGGTACTCGCTGATTACGGCGCCGTGGTCGCACCAGCGGCGATAGGCGTCTCCCTGACCCGACGCGAGCGCGCTGCCGAGGCCCTGCCCCAGCACCACCACGGTACGTCCGCCCCCGTCGACGGCGCCGTCGTGCGAGGCAGAGTCGATCCCCTTGGCGCCGCCGGAGACGACCACCCCACCCGCGCCGGCGATGGCACCCGAGAGCGCTCGTGCGCACCAGAGCCCGTACTCCTCAGCGTCGCGCGAGCCGACCAACGTGACCATCGGCCCCACCGGGAGCTCGCCGGCGACGCAGAGGAGGACGACATCAGACTGAGCCAACGCCGACGGGAAACCTGGGAAGCCCGAGGCGACCCACCGCCCACCGAGCGCCTCGGTCCGTGCCAGGACGGCGTCGACCCGTCGAGCCATACCCGTGCTCGACGCTTCCGAGCGTAGTCGCGCCGGCAGCGTCGGAGACAAGAGCGCGGCGAGCCCGCTCCCAAACTGAGCGATGGTCTTTCGCAGGATCCGAACGTCGCCGCCGGCGCCGAGATAGATGGCGATTCGGGCGCGAAGCTCAGCGCGCTCGGTGAACTCGGGCAGGGTGGACGAAGGGTCGATTGCGTGCTCGCTCATGGCGCGCTTGATACCATAGGATGCGGAGGGCGCCAGCCACGGATGTTTCACGTGAAACCACTGTGGGCTCGCAGCCCATAGTCCTCTGATATTGCAGCACGATCTCTCAGCGGCGGCCGGTGAGAGGTGTAAGGGGCCCGTTCTTGAGTGGGGCCACGTCAGCCAAGGACGGCGGTCCTCCGCTGCCCGTGAACGACCTAACTGCCTGTAACAACACGACATATCGCCGCACGCCGCCGGGATGTTTCACGTGAAACATCGCCTCGCCGACCCCGAAATCCCGCTCGTCCCCCGGCACCGACCTACCGAGGCCCCCCGTTGAACCGAGATGAACCTTCCACCCGCACCACTGCGAGCGACGACTCGAGCGACGCGCGCGTCGTCGTAACCACGACGCACATGTCGAACGGCCCAGACGCCATCGCGCGGCTCCCCGATGGCCGTGTCGCGTTCGTGTTCGGCGCCGCACCCGACGAGACGGTCGAAGTTCGAATCCTCTCCGACCACGGGAGCTACGTCCGAGCGCACGTCACGTCGATACTCGAGCCCGCGGCCGACCGCCGCGACCCGCCCTGTCGGCACGCGAGAGACGGGGTCTGCGGCGGCTGCCCGTGGCAACACCTCACCGACGCGCGGCAGCACGCCGAGAAGGAGGCCCTCATTCGCCGCGAGGCGGCACGCCATCTGCCCGGAGTCACGGTCCACCCCATCCTGACCCCCCTACCCCCCTTCGGCTATCGGCGTCGCGCGCGATTCGGGCACCGTGACGGGCGAGTGGGCTATCGGACACGCGGCACTCACAGCCTCTTCGCCATCGAGCAATGCCCAATCCTCCACCCCGACCTCGAAGCGGCGCTCCCGTCGGTACGGCTCGCAGTTCGCAACCGGCCCAGCGGCAACGTCGACGCGATGTTGTTTCCCGACGGCCGGGTCCGGGTCGGTGACGAGGCCGCGCCTTTCGCCCAACCGAGCGCCGACGCGGAGGCGGCCCTCGTCGCCCTGGTCTTGGCCGCTCTTCCCGAGAGACCGGTTCGCGTCGTCGAGCTCTTCGCGGGCGCCGGCACCTTCACCGTCCCGATGCTCACGCGAGGCCACCGGGTCGACGCCTACGAAGGCGACCGAGCGACCGTCGCGCGGCTCCGCGACACCGCACCCAAAGCCCGCGCCTTTCAGGTCAATCTCCTGAAGGCCGACCGCGGACCGACCGACCTGCTGCACTTCGGGGACGCCGACTGTGTGGTCCTCGATCCACCTCGGGCGGGCGCCCTGCCCTGCATCGACGCGATCGCGCGAACCGGAGCTCAAACGGTCATCTACGTGAGCTGCGATCCGATGACCCTCTTTCGCGACCTCAAGGGGCTCACCGCCGCCGGCTACGACGTCGAGTCCGTGCAGCCCGTAGACGCCTTTCCGCAGACCCCGCACGTCGAGACGGTGGCCGTCTGCCGCCGGCGCGTCGCCACCCTCCAAGGCTGATCGCCTCGATGCTCGAGGACTGACGACGCAAACGTGCGCATCACGGCCCCTTCAGATAGGATCCGGGGTTCAACTGCGGCGGGAGCCCTCGAGATGCGTGTAGTCCTGATATTGACCTTCCTCCTGGCCCTGACGAGCTGCGGCGACTCTGGACCGACCATCAACGACCTACCCGGCATCGGGGGCGACACGACCGGCGGCACCGATACAACCGGTGGCACGGGCGGCGACACGTCGACCTGCACGCCGCAGTGCGAAGGCAAGCAGTGCGGACCGAATGGCTGCGGCGGCTTCTGCGGCGCTTGTACGTCCGGGACCGCGTGTACGGCCGTCGGCGTCTGTCAGGCCCCGCCCGGCTGCAAGGCACAGTGCGATGGCAAGGCTTGCGGTCCTGACGGCTGCGGCGGCACGTGTGGCCTCTGTCCGGCCGGAAAATCCTGTAACGGCGCGGGCTTGTGCTCTGATGGGTCCCGAGGCTGCCTCCCGAAGTGCGATGGCAAGGCCTGTGGTGACGACGGCTGCGGCAACGTGTGCGGCAAGTGTGCGGCAGGACAGCAATGCGCCGAAGGCGTGTGTTCGGCGGACACCAGCGCATGCGGTGAGGTCACCGAGACGGGAGAGTGTCAGCAGGGCGGCGAGATCGCGATGACCTGCAAGGGCGGAAAGCTCCTGGCGGTCGTGTGCGACCCCGCCAAGGGCTTTGTCTGCGGCTTCAACGAGGCGAAGAACAAGTACGACTGTCTGAAGGCCGGCTGCACGCCGAACTGCGGCGACAAGAACTGCGGGACGGACGGCTGTGGCGGCCAGTGCGGCCAGTGCAAACCGGACGAGGAGTGCAACGCCAACGGACAGTGTGAGATCGACGGCTCGTGCACACCCTCCTGCAGCGGCAAGACCTGCGGCCCGGACGGGTGCGGCGGTCAATGCGGCATCTGCGACGCGGGTGACTCCTGTCAGAACGGCGCCTGCGTGGACCCCAGCGGCTGCGCGCCGGCGTGTAGCGGCAAGTCCTGTGGCCCCGATGGCTGCGGTGGCTCCTGTGGCACATGCAAGCCCGGTGAGAGCTGCAACGCAGGCCAGTGCAAGCTCGTCGCCTGTACGCCCAACTGTGTCGGGCGCGACTGCGGTGACGACGGCTGTGGTGGGTCCTGCGGGCAATGCGCCGAGCAGCAGACCTGCGATCTCGCCGGCCACTGCGTGCTACCAGGCGAAGGCCAGTGCGCTGGACTTACATATGAAGGCCGTTGTGTTGGCAACGGAAAGGTCGTCGAGTGGTGTGAGAACGGCGTCCCGAAGACGCAGGACTGCACCGCCCTCGGGGACAACCTCGTCTGCACCTGGATCGAGAACCAGGAGACCTATTACTGCGCCGACGTCTGCGCTGCCACCTGTAGCGCCAAGGAGTGCGGCCCGAAGGGCGACGGATGCACCGGCGACTGCGGGATCTGCCCTGGCGGCGAGACCTGCAACGCCGACGGCCTCTGCGTCCCCACCGGCGGCGGCGGCGACTGCGGCACCGTGACCTTCATCGGGGAGTGCGAGGGGCAGACGCTGAAGTATTGCGCCAGCGGCGTCCTCGAGACGGTCGGCTGCGGCGAGTTCGGCAAGACGTGCGGCTTCGACCCGGAGTTCTCCTGGTACTCCTGCATCGACCCCGACGGCTGCACCCCCAATTGCCTGCTCGACTCCGGCGACCCGAACAACCCGACCCCGAAAGAGTGTGGCGATGACGGCTGCGGCAACCTCTGCGGCCTCTGCGGCGCCGGCACCTCCTGCCAGGCCGGCCTCTGCGTGCAGGGCTCCGGCGACTGCGGCGACCTCACCATCGTGGGCGAGTGCGCCGGCAACTCGCTGCGCTACTGCGTCGATGGCGTGACCTCCGAGATCGACTGCTCCCAGAGCGAGAAGACCTGCGGCTTCGATGCCGCCGCCAACGCCGGGGAAGGCTGGTACGACTGCCTCGCCGGTGCCTCCACGACGTGCGCCGACCTCCCTGCGCAGGGCCAGTGCAGCGCCAACGAGACGCTGACGACCTGCGATGGCGGCAGCGCCACCTCGACGACGTGCTCGGGCGCCACTCCGGAGTGCCTCTGGAACGGCAACGCCTTCGCCTGTGCGGCCAAACCCGCGGGCTGCGCGGCCTGCACCGCCACGCAGCGCTGCCAAGCGGACGGCACCTGCGGCTGCGACAACATCGACATCGTGGGTCAGTGCGAGGGCACCACGCTCGTCTACTGCATCGAGAACGAGCTCGTGACCCAGGAGTGTGACGGCACCTGCGGGCCGATCGACGGCATCTTCATCTGCCAGTAGCGACGAGCGCTTCTCTCCCAGGGACCGGTCGACAATGAGTCGTTCGAGTTGAACTCGCGCCGGATCCCCGCCCGGCTCGGTCAACTCTCCGACTCACTGTCGACCGCGCCCTCGACCGGAGATTCGAGGAGCCAAAGTGACGCCAACAGCTCGGCATGATAGCCTCGCGCCGTGGGTCATCTCCTTATCGACGCTGCTCTCGGCCGCCCCGTCTCTCGAACCCCGGTATGGATCATGCGGCAAGCGGGCCGCTACATGCCCGAGTACCGAGCCCTTCGTCAGAAGTACTCGTTCCTCGAGCTGTGCCACACCCCCGAAGCCGCCGTCGCGGCGTCGATGTTGCCCATCGACATGCTCGGCGTCGACGGCGCCATCATCTTCAGCGACATTCTGATTCCGCTCGAAGCGATGGGCATGAACCTTCAGTTCGATGAAGGGAAAGGCCCCATCCTGTCGGACCCGATTCGGAGTCGGAGTGAGATCGGTCGCCTTCGTGCGTACGACGCGAACAAGGAGACCCGCTTCTTGCCGGACGCCGTCCGAATGCTGAAGGCGGAGCTCGCCGGCCGCGTGCCGGTCCTCGGCTTCGCCGGCGCGCCGTATACGCTCGCGTGTTACGCGGTCGAAGGGAAGACGGCGCGGCACTACAGCGCGACCAAGTCGTTCATGCTCAATGACCGGGAGGGGTTCAAAGAGCTCCTCTTCCGCTTCGCCGACGCGGCGGCCGACCTGCTCATCGCTCAGATCGAGGCGGGCGCCGAGCTGGTGCAGCTCTTCGACACCTGGGCCGGCGACCTCATGCCGGACGAGTTCCGCGCGATGGCCCTGCCTGCGGCGGCGCACGTCATCGAGCGAGTGAAAGCCACCGGTTGCCCGATCGTGTACTTCGTGAACGGCGTCGGCGGGAAGCTCGAGGACATCGCCTCCTCTGGCGCCGACGTCATTGGCATCGACTGGCGCGTCGGCCTGACCGAAGTAAGGCAGCGACTAGGGCAGGGCGTGGTCCTTCAAGGCAACCTCGATCCCTGCACCCTGTACGCACGTCCCGACGTCATCGCCGCGCGCGTTCGCGACGTGCTCGCCGAGAACGGTCGCGGACCGCACATCTTCAACCTCGGTCACGGGATCATGCCCGATGTCCCGGTCGCGCATGCGAAGGCACTCGTCGATGCGGTGAAGACGTTCGGTGCTCCCGGTGGCTACGCGTGACCGACCGGTCTTGCGGGCTATACCGAACCGGCAAGGCCCTGACCTCGGCACCGGAGCTGGTGCCCGAAGGGACGCTGGTCTTCTTTCACAACCACAGTGAGCAGGGCGTCCCGGTCGTCTTGCTGCCGGAGACCAACACGGACAACGTGTGGTCCTTCACCAGCGAAGGGCATCCGGTGCAGGACGACGCGTTCTTGAGCGCTCTGATCCCGCTCCTGCCCGAAGGCTTCTACGTCGCGACCGAAGACTTCACCTTGCCCCGTGGCCGCTTGATCCGCGAGCAGACGCTGATGCAGCTCGGCTACAACCGGCTGGGCATCCCGATCGTCTTCCTGCCGGAACGACAGGGCAATGCGCTCGCCTTCCCGGCTCGTGGCTTCCGTGCCGATGGTCTCGACCTCGACACGCTGATCTGGCCGGTGTCGATCCCCGAACCGGAGCCTCACGAGGCGCGCGTTCTACACTGAGACTTCGGCCTTCTGGATTCGCCCCCTCGACGTGAGGTCGCCGATATGAGCAGCCACTCCCACCCGGAACGGCACGTTGACGCGGGCAACTTCGCGTCGTGGAACGATGAGATGGCCAGGGCTCACGACCCAGACCTCTACCACACAGCGTCGCCGCTGCCGGTGCGGCTCCTGGAGCGGCAGCGCGTCCGAAAGGTCGTCAGTCTCCTGGCCGCGACGGATCAGCACACCGTGCTCGAGGTCGGCTGCGGCGCCGGCAACGTCCTCGCCCAGGTCCGAGGGCGACGCACCGGGATAGACTTGAGCCCGTTCCTCCTCGAGAAGGCCCGAAGTCGCCTCGGTGCTGACGCGACGATTCTGGAGATGAACGCGGAATCATTGACGTTTCCGGACGAGTCCTTCGACCGGGTCTACTGCTCCGAGGTCCTTGAGCACGTCCTCGACCCCGGCCGGGTCATCGCGGAGATTCGCCGTGTGCTGAAGCCCACCGGCGTCGCCGTCGTGTCGGTACCGAACGAGGGGCTCATCAACGCGATCAAGGGTCGCGTCTTCTCCGTGCCAGGGGCGACCTGGTTGCTTGAGAGACGTTCCGGTTATGCGATGCCCCAGCACATGGAAGACGAGTGGCACCTGCACGAGATGGACGAACCGTCTCTGCGGGCGCTCGTGGTGCCGCACTTCCACGTCGAGACGCTTGCGGGCGTCCCGCATGGGCGGGTGCCGATTCGTTACGTGGCTCGGCTGCGGCCGCGCGGGCGCTGATTCTCGTACCGAGTTCGCGCTGAAGTGGCCCAGATGCCGGCTTTGCCGGCATCTGCGGGCGAAGACCAGCCGTCAGCTCTCAGCCGGGCACAAAACGATCCACTTCGTTGCCGCGACCGCTGCGCCAAAGGCCAACCGGCCGGCCGGCGGGACCGGAGCTGAAAGCTGAGAGCTGAAAGCTCAGCGCCGCGTGATGACCAAACGCCGCGCGATCCCTTCGTCCTCCGAGAAGGTTTGGATCGAGCTCATCGACTGCAGCGCGACGTGCATCGAACGGCGGTCCTTCGGGTTCATCCCGTAGACGCGCGCTTCGAGGCCGTGCTCTGAGACGCTGTCGGCGAGCCGTTCCGCCAGGCGCTGCAAGCGGCGCTCACGGGCCTCGCCAGCGCCGGCCACGTCGAGGTTCACGGGCTTCCCTTCACCGTCGATGCGCTGAAGGATGCGGTTCGCCAGCAACTGGTACGCCGCGAGCGTCTGGCCCTGAGCGCCCACCAGGATTGCGATGTCGTCCGGGGCCGAGACCCCGAGGACCACGTCGATGCGTTCGTCGCCTTCGGTGACGTTGAGGGACGCGTCGAAGCCCGACAGGTCGAGCAGGCGCTTGACTACGTTCAGGGCCGTGTCGAGGCGGGAGACAGAGTCGTCGTCGATGTCCATCAGGCTTTTCCTCGCGAGGGCGTGAGCTTGCCCCCGAACTTCTTCTTGATCCAGTAGCTTTGGCCAACGCCGATTGCGGTGCTGACGAAGATGTAGAAAACGAGACCCGCGGGGAGCACCAGCATGAAGACCGAGAACATCGCCGGCATCACGTATTGGATGATCTTCTGCTGCATCGGATCGGCGCCCGGGCTCGCCGGCATGAAACGCTGCTGCAGGAGCATGAAGACGCCAAGCAGCACGGGCAGGATGTAGTAGGGGTCGGGCTGTGTCATGTCGTAGACCCAGCCGAAGAGCGGGGCTTGGTAGAGGTCCACGGCCGAGTAGATGCAGCGGTAGAGCGCGATGTAGACCGGCATCTGGAGGAGGATCGGGAAGCAGCCACCGAGGGGGTTCACACCCGCGCGCTTGTAGAGATTCAGCATCTCCTGTTGGAGCCGCTGCTTGTCGGCGGCGTGCTTCTTCTGGATCTCCTCGAGCTCCGGCTTCAGGTCCTGCATCTTCTGCATCTGGACCGCTTGCCGGTGAGTGAGGGGGAACATCACGCCACGGACGATGACCGTGAGCAGGAAGATGGCGATCCACCAGCTCCCAATGCCGTTGTGGATGACCTTGAGTAGCCAGAGCATGGGCCTCGCGAGGAAGCCGACGTACCAAAAGTCCAGCGTGCCGACGAGCGACCTGGCCGTCGCTTCGAGAGCCTTCAGCTCCTTCGGGCCCGCGAAGACGGTGAAGACGAGGCCCGGGTTCTGCGTGAACCGGGCGTGTCCCTCGACCATGGCGCGGAGCTTCGCCGCTTCGTCCCGGTCGCCCGTGAACGCCGTCACGGCGCGGTCGAGGCTGGCGCGGTCGAGGTGCGTGTCGTCGACGCCCAGCTTCGTCATGGCTTCGACGCATGTCAGTCGCCCGCCACGCTGTTCCGCCGGTAGCCAGTCGGGCACACAGGCGGCAGCACTACCTTCCTGCGGCTTCATGGACGTCGGCGTGAACTCGGCGGCGATGACCCCGTTCTCGCCAGCCGTCATGCGACAGAGCCCCTGAATGCCCTCTTCGCCCGAGAAGATGGCGGCGAGGAGGAAGTACTGAGAGTTCAGCGCAAACCATTCGACCTTGCCCTCGACCGCGACCTCGCGGCCCTCCTCGCCGAGGAGCGAGGTGAAGGCCTCCTCCGTCTTGGTGCCCCCGACGTAACACGCAGGCGCCCAGTGCTTGACGGGCGGCGTGAACATGCCCGGCGCTTCGGCCCACGGGTCGACCCAGCCGTTCAGGGCCACCGAGTAGTCCGCCTGCAGCGCGTCGACGCTGAGATTGCGAACGCGAATCGCATGTTCGATGTGGTAGCCGTCACGAGCTGCCCAGGTTCGCTCGATGAAGAGATCGCTACGGTCGCGTGCCGGGTTGGGCCACACCAGCGTCACTTCCGAGGGCGAAGACGCGACGACGGTGAACGTCGTGTCCTTGGCCCACTGCTCAGCCGGGGTGCCGCGACGGATGATCTTCCCGACGGCCTTGCCGACGGGCGCCACCGCCGCCGCCGGCGCGCCAGGCTTGGCCGCAGGCGCCGCCGGGGCGAGCGTCACGGCCGTGTCCGTGGCGGTGGCGATCGCCCACTCGCCGACCCCGTCGATGACGAGACGATCCCCCGCCTGAACCGCGAGGTCACCGACTTGCGCGGGGCCGACGGTCACGCCTTCCTTGCCGACTTCGACGTCGCGTGTGGCGCGGACGAGCCGCTCCATCGTGCGGGCCTTGTCGGTCCATTCGAGCTTCCGTAGCTGAACCTGGAAGGGATAGAAGCCCGGGCTCCACGTCTCTACGAGATCGTACGGCCCCGGCACGAACTTCGCCGGATCGATGAGCCCGGACTTCGCGAGCTGCTGGGCACGCGCCGACAAGGTGTGAAGGCGGTCCTTCTGGGCGTACTGCGCGCTGTCGAGGAGCACGTTTTGAAGACCCGCACCGCGATGCGAGATGACGACGTGGAAAGCGGTCTCCCCGGAGCCCGCCGAGATGGTGCTCGCAGGGACGAGCTCCTTCTTGACGGGGGCAGCAATCGCTGCCGCTTCCTCTGGCTTCTCGGTTTTGTCGCGAAACACGAGGTAGAGCACGCCGCCCACAGCGGCCGCGATCAAGGTGACTAGGATGGAACGTTGCACGATGCCTCGGCGACCTCGATTCGAACGGGTGGGGGAGCGGCGCGAAAGTCGATCTCAGGGGACCGGATCGTCGCCACCCTCATGCCACGGGTGACACCGGCAGATCCGGCGGCCACCGAGGAACGAGCCCTTCACGAGCCCGTGCCGGAGAAGCGCCTCTGCGGCGTAGTGAGAGCACGTCGGGTAGAACCGACATGCCGCGGGAAGGAGAGGGGAGATTAGCCACTGGTACAGCCGAATCGGAAGTAGCAGTGGCGCGATTGTGACGAGCCGAGCCCAAGTCCTGACCCGTCGCCAAGCGGTGGCGTCGGGCGTGATGCGCCCGCTCGAGCGCGCGGGCGCCCCCGCGAGCTTCAACCCGAGGTCCTGGCCGTCAGCTCGCATCGGCGCTCACGGCGACACGGCCGTTGCGAGAGCTTGCCCCGTCGCGGCGACCGCCTCCGTTTCGTTCGAAGAGAGGGCGCAGCTCGTCATAGATGGCGCGAGCGGATGGGATGGGGACGTCCTTCTTGGCCACAACGACCATCTCGAAGTCCACGTGACCGAAATCGGCGCGGAGGCGCCTGAACGCCTCGCGCGTGCACCGCTTCCACCGGTTGCGCACGACGGCACCACCCACCTTCTTACTGGCGGTGATGCCGATGCGACTACGGGGCTCGGCCTCAGACGGACCCAGGCGGAGCTCATCGGCCACGAGTGGCGGCGTGCCGCCGCGTGACGCAGCGGGCGCCCCCGCCCCGACCGATGGGTTCGCGCGCGGGCCGATGAACACGAGGAAGGACCGCGTGTGCAGCTTTCGACCGCGCGTTTGAAGCGCGAGATATTCGGATCGGCGGCGGAGCCGCGCGCTCTTAGGGAACCCTTGGTTCACGCAGAACACGGAGCAACGGGGGACGCAACGTCACCCGATGCCTTCTCCGTCACTGGGCGCCTGGTCACTTCGTCGCGGTCGACACAGCGACGCGCTTCCGACCCTTGCGGCGGCGAGCGTTCAGGACGAGGCGACCACCCTTGGTCGCCATACGGGCGCGAAACCCGTGGACACGGCGGCGACGGATGTTGGAGGGCTGGAACGTGCGCTTCATGTTAGGACTCCGGAGCTCGCGTGGCCGCTAGGACCACGTGGCGGCTTGCTCAGGCAAGACCGCGGGCAATCGACAAGGCCGCTGGCGACACGAGCCGGCGGCGGGGCGGGGGGTCTAGCACGCAGGCAGTTCAGGGTCAAGGTTCAAGGGACGATCGCGGGCGTCACTTGGAGCGATTCATCCACAGGGCGGCTCCTGTCGCGTAAGTGTTCGAAGCTCGCCAATGATCGCCAAGGGATAGGAGAAAAGGCAAAAACCCGCTTGCGCCGCCTTCGAGGCCGGTGCTAACCAACCGGGACGCCAGCAGCGACCACCCGTCGGCTCGGCGCCTCGCAGTGGGGCACGACCGTATGACGGCCGTGGCACGTCATGAGGGCTACACAGCAGTACCACTCGTCGGCCCGTTGCGCACGCCCAGGGGAAGGGTTCGCGTTTACGGCAAGGTATATCGGAAGAGCATGCTGGAAGTTTGGGACAAGGCGCTTTACTCGATCCGCGAGCAGCTCGACGCACACCAGTACAACAGCTGGTTCAAGCCGATCGTCTGCGAGGCGGTGACGCCGCAGGCCATCGTCCTCAAGGTCCCGGACCGCTTCTTCCGCGACTGGGTTCGCGACAACTACCTCGAACTGCTGCGCGCCGAACTCGCCCAGCAAGGTGCGCCGCTCGACATCCAGTTCACCTTCGACGGGGAGCGGATCGACTCCCGTCCGGCGCCGGCTCGCCCTCCCGCACAGACCTATTCATTCGAGCCGCGCTATACCTTCGACACCTTCGTCGTCGGCTCCTCGAACCACTTCGCGCACGCTGCCGCTGCTGCCGTCGCCGACACACCCGGGCGTGACTACAACCCGCTCTTCATCTACGGCGGCGTCGGCCTCGGCAAGACGCACCTCCTTCACGCGGTCGCCAATCAGGTTCGCAAGGCCAACCCCGCGGCCATGGTGCAGTACTACACGTGCGAGGAGTTCACGAACGACCTCATCAGCTCACTCCGCGCTGACCGGATGAACGAGTTCCGTGCCAAGTACCGCCGTGGCTGCGACGTGCTCCTCGTCGACGACATTCAGTTCCTCGCCGGCAAAGATCGCACGCAAGACGAGTTCTTCCATACCTTCAACAGCCTGCACGCGGACAAGCGCCAAATCATTCTCACGAGCGACCGACCGCCGTCCGAGATCGCCTACCTCGAGGAGCGACTCCGCAGCCGCTTTCAGTGGGGCCTCATCGCCGACGTTCAGCCGCCTGAGCTGGAGACTCGCGTCGCTATCCTGCGCACCAAGGCGTCCGTCGAGAAGATCCCGCTCGACGACGACGTCGCGATGTTCCTCGCCCAGAACATCAAGTCGAACGTACGAGAGCTCGAAGGCTCTTTGGTCCGCTTGCACGCTCATGCGCGCATTCACCGCCAGCCCATCGACATTGCGCTAGCGCAATCGGTCCTGAAGGACCTGATCGCGACTACGGGTCCGACCATCACCGTCGGGCAAATCCAGAAGGTCGTGGCCGCTCACTTCAACGTGACCACCACTGACCTGAAGGGACAACGCCGGCACCGCGCCATCGCGCTGCCCCGCATGATCGCGATGTTCCTTGCCCGAAACCACACGCCGTCGAGCTTCCCGGAGATCGGCCATCGCTTCGGCAACCGCGACCACAGCACGGTGATCTCAGCCGTGCGCAAGATCCAAGAGCTCATGGACCAGCGCGACCCCTCGGTGGAGCGCGCCGTGACCGAGCTTCAACGTACCCTCGGAGTCTGATCCGCGGCCGGACCAACGGCCCCAAACGACGGTGCCCGCGCACGCGCACGTCATCGTCGACGTCACTCCTCAGCAGCATGTCGCCAGCAGGCGATCCCCTGGTCGGTCATCTACCGTCGTCGTCGAAGTCTGCGACGAATCCGCTGTGGACAAAACGTGGATAACCCTGTGAGAACTCTTGTGAACAAGCCTGTGGATAAGCTGTGGACGGCTTCTTGGACTGCTTCTACCCAGCTTCTCCACAGCCTGGCCCTCAGGATGAGGCACCGTAGCCACTGGCCTAGAAGCTTGAAATCACACTGCTTTCTGGCCTCTCCACGTTCTCCACAGGCCCTACTCCGACGACGATCTCTCCCTCTTTTTGTTCTTTGATTCCAGGAGAGAGAGTTTTGCGTTAGAAGCGGCGCTGGCCCGAAGCGTCCGGAACCATCTCAGAAGAGAGGTCCCAGAAGGTCGGGAGAGCGGTGGCTGAACCCCCCGCCTTGAGTGCATAACCAGGCAAAGCAGGAGCCCGGCCGTGGAGTTCACCGTCAGCAAGCTCGACCTCACGCAGGCGCTGTACAAGGCGCAGGGCGTCGTCGACCGCAAGACTGCACAGAACATCCTCTCCCACGTGCTGATCGAATCGACGTCGAGCACGGGGGTTCGGGTGGTCGCGACCGACTACGACGTCGTGCTCACCGGCAACTACAACGCCGAGGTCGCCGTCCCCGGACGCATGACCGTTGGCGCCAAGCACCTCTTCGAGGTCGTGAAGACGCTGCCGGACAAGCCGGTGCACCTCACCGCCCTCGACAACCACTGGGTCGAGGTTCGTTGCGGCTCGTCGCGCTTCAAGCTCGCAGGGCTCCCTCCAGGGGACTTCCCGGAGCGCACGCAGCCCGAAGGCCTCAAGTTCTTCCGAATCTCGAAGCGTATCCTCTCGGACCTCGTCGACCGAACGCTCTTCAGCGTCAGC
The DNA here is from genome assembly GCA_018780435.1 of Myxococcales bacterium. GTDB lineage: Bacteria > Myxococcota_A > UBA9042 > SXOO01. Next base: position 4,126 of record JADMJS010000588.1, on the reverse strand, counting down.
CACGATGAGACCCGCCCGAGCCTCAACGGGGTGTTCCTCCGCGTCGTGCGCGAAGAGAACGAAGTGCGCCTGACGATGGTGTCGACGGACGGTCATCGTCTCTCCAAGGCCGAAGCTCTCGGGGGCGACGCCGGGGAGTTCGGGCCTGCCGCAGAAGCGGTCATCCACACGAAGGCGCTGAACGAGCTCAAGCGGAGCCTCGAAGGCAGTGAGCCGGACACGCAGGTCGCGTTCCACCGCGGGAACGTGCACTTCATGAACGATGAAGTGACCCTCCAGGTCCGCCAGCTCGACGAGACCTTCCCCGACTACACCAAGGTCATCCCGCAACGAAGCTCGGTGCGCGTGCCCATTCCGAAGGCGCTCTTCGTGGCCGCGATCCGCCGCATCGCGACGTTGACCTCGGCCAAGACGAACATCATCCGATTCGAGCTGTCGCCCGGCCGCCTCGTGCTGTCGTCCTCTAACCCCGAGATGGGCGAAGGGCGCGACGAGCTCGTCGTCGAGAACGAGTCTGCGGAGATCAGCGTCGGGTTCAACTTCAAGTACCTACTCGACGTCCTCGGCATCATCAGCGGCGAGAACGTGCACCTGTCGCTCTCCGACCAGTTCTCTCCAGGGCTCGTCACGTCTCCCGATGACGCGGGCAGCCTCTTCGTCGTCATGCCGATGCGGGTCTGATCGCCGTCGCACCCTCCTTCACGAGGCCGGTAGCCCGTGCTCCTCGAACGCCTCGTCGCTCACGATTTTCGCAACCTGAGACACCTCGAGCTGACGCCCGCGGCGCGCTTCACCGTGCTCGAAGGCGATAATGGCCAGGGCAAGACCGCCATCCTCGAAGCCATCTACGTGATGGCGTGCCTCAAGTCCTTCCGCGCGCACCGAACCGCCGATCTCGTCCGCCACGGCGAGGCCGACGCACGCATCCACGGCCTCATCGTGCACGACGGCGTTCATCGGAGTCTCGACGTAGAGCTGGGTGCGCGCCGTCGCCGGGTGAGCCTCGACGGGAAGGCGGCTCGGTCGCTCACGGAGGCCCTCGGACAGCTCACGGTGGTGCTCTTCGCGCCCGAAGACTTGGCGATAACCAAAGGTGGCCCCGCGCACCGGCGTACCTTCCTCGACCGTGCCGTGTTCAACCGTTTCCCGAGTAGTCTCGACGACATGAAGCGCTTCGAGATCGCGCTTAAGCAGCGAAACGCGCTGCTTCGAGACGGCGGCCCCGACCGGTTGCTCGACGCCTTCGATGAACAGCTCGCGCCGGCCGCCACACGCGTCGTCGGCTGGCGGACACGGTATCTGTCGGACCTCAAGCCCTTCTTCGAATCCGCGATCTCGGAGGTGACGCGCGGCAGCCATCACGCCGAGCTTCGTTATGAGGGGAGCACGCCCGCTGGCGAGGACCTCATCGATTGGCTACGCCGTCGTCGCGTCGATGATCGCCGCCGCAGCACAACGACGACCGGCCCTCACGTCGACGATATCGGCGTCTTCATCGACGGCCATCTCGCCCGCGTCGTCGCCTCGCAGGGGCAACATCGCGCGCTCGTCCTCGCACTCAAGATCGCGGAGATCCGCCTCCTTCAGGACGCGTTCGGCTATAGCCCGTTGCTCCTCCTCGACGACGTGTCGAGCGAGCTCGACGCGAGCCGGAACGCCGAGCTCATGCGTTACCTCGGTGGTCCGGCTTTCGACGGTCAGGTCTTTCTGACGACCACGGACCGTCGCCACGTGCTGATTGACGCGCCGTTTTCGTGCCTTACCATCCGCGCCGGCGAGGTGGTGGCGTGAAGGTGCAGCGGTCTGGGTCCGGAGCGGAGAAGGCGACCACGGAGGCGATAGCGACGCCGATCACCGTGGAACGCTTCGCCGCGCTCTGGGCCGAGCATCCGGCGTCGACGTACCCCTATTCACTGAACCCACGCGCGCTTCTTCTCTACTTCGTGATGTTGGTTGGGATCTGGTCCTTCTGGTCCTACGAAGCATCGACCTCAGGCATCGACGTTCCCGTCGGCGTGGTTGGTGGCGTGTTCGGGCTGGTCACGATAGGTGCGCTGGTGAACCTCGTTTACTGGCTCCGAGTTCGGTCTCGAAGTGGCGTCATCTGCACGCCGACGTTTCTGGCGTGGTGGGACCGCGACGAGGCCTTTCAAGTGCCGTGGACCGAAGTCGACTTCGATGAGCTCGGCCTGACGAACTTGCGCGCCTACCGGTCGGAGGAGTTCAACCTCACGATCCGCGGCCGTACGCTCTGCATCTACCGGCCGCACCTGCGGCTCAAGAACACCGAGCTCTTCCTCGGTGCCGTGTTTCAGTTCCTGAAGGCCGAAGGCCGGATACCCACTCGTCCCCCGAAGGAGTCCAAGCGGTGAGTCGATTCGTAATCGAAGGGGGCCACGCGCTCTCGGGGACCATTCGCCCGGGCGGCAACAAGAACGAGGCCCTCCCGTGTATCGCGGCAGCGCTCCTGACCGACGAGCCAGTGATCCTCGACAACGTGCCGCGTATCCGCGACGTGGACGTCCTGCTCGAGGTGCTGCGGCGTCTCGGTGCTGACGTCGAAGAGCTCGGTAGCCGCAACCGAATTCGGATTCACTGCCGCCAGATCACGACGGTGCAACCGGACCACGAGCTCTGCGCTCAGCTCCGCGCCTCGATCCTGCTCATGGGACCCATCTTGGCCCGCGCGGGCGAAGTCGTACTCCCGCCGCCCGGGGGCGACGTCATCGGGCGACGTCGACTCGACACCCACTTCCTTGGATTCGAGGCACTCGGCGCCGAAGTCCAGGTCGGTCGAGCCTACGACGTAAAGCGCCGTGGCCGGCTTCGGGGGGCCGACATCTTCCTCGACGAAGCATCGGTCACGGCCACCGAGAACATCGTCATGGCGGCTGCGCTCGCCGACGGCGTCACCACGATTCGGAACGCCGCGAGCGAGCCGCACGTGCAGAACCTCTGCCGCATGCTCCAATCGATGGGTGTCGGCTTCGAGGGCATCGGGTCGAACACGCTCGTCATTGAAGGACGCGAGCGGCTCGGCGGTTGCGAGTTCAAGATTGGCCCTGACTACCTCGAGGTGGGCTCGTTCATCGGCCTCGCCGCCTGTACCGGCTCCGATATCCGGATCGAAGGCGCCGGCTGCGAACATCTTCGTCGCATCTTGATGACCTTCGAGCGCCTCGGCGTGCACGCCGAACGGGTGGGTGACGACGACCTCCATGTCCGCGCGCCGCAGCCGCTGGTGGTCCGGCATGACGTGGGTGGCGCTATCCCGAAGCTCGACGACGCGCCGTGGCCTGCGTTTCCGACCGACCTCATGTCCATCGCCATCGTGACCGCGACCCAGGCCAAGGGTACGGTTCTCGTCTTCGAAAAAATGTACGAAGGACGCATGTTCTTCGTGGACCACCTCATCGGGATGGGCGCCCAGATCATCCTCTGCGATCCGCATCGTGTCGTGGTCGTGGGCCCGTCGCCCCTCTACGCCTCGCGCGTCGAGAGCCCCGATGTTCGTGCGGGTATGGCGCTCCTCATCGCGGCGCTCTGCGCCAAGGGCAAGACGACCATCGGCAACATCCGCCAGATCGATCGCGGCTACGAGCGCATCGATGAGAAGCTGCGCGCGCTCGGGGCCCACATCGAGCGGGTCGCCGAATGACGACGCTGCCGTCGCGTCGTTCCCGACTCATCGTGAAGATCGGGTCCGGGTGTTTGACCGTCTCGGACACCGCCAAGGTCGGCGAGCGGCGCCCCCGCGTTGAGGTAGACCGCAACACCCTCTTCCGGCTCGCGGCGGACTGCAGCGCGCTCCTGCCACCCCCAGGACAGCAAGATGGCGCGCACCTCGAGATCGTCATCGTCTCATCAGGCGCCGTCGCGCTCGGGGTCGAGGCGCTCGGCCTCGACGCGCGCCCGACCGAGCTGGCCGATGTGCAGGCGATGGCTGCGGTCGGTCAAAGCCTCCTGATGTCGCTCTGGCGAGAGGCCTTCGGCCGTTACGGTCGGCAAGTCGGGCAGATCCTGCTGACACACAGCGACCTCGCCGACCGCACGCGTTACCTGAATATTCGAGCGACGCTCGAGAACCTGCTGGCGCGCGGTGTCGTCCCCATCATCAACGAGAACG
>JADMJS010000098.1 GCA_018780435.1 Myxococcales bacterium | reverse complement strand
GCAGCGACTCGAGTCGCGCTTCGGCCGACGCCACTTCGCGGTACGCCGTGGATGGGGAAAAGGCAAAGAACACTAACGGTGGAGGGTGTGAGAGGGGAGGGAGCATTGCGAGAGCAACTCACTTTTTCGAAAAAAGAAGGAACGTTTGTTCAGTTGGCGGAGATATCACGCGAGGCGCAGAATGATCAGGTGATCGCCAACCCCTGACATACCGCCAGGGTTCAAAGGGATACCCACCGCCGACGAGCTGTCGAAGTTGACGACGCGCAAGACGGTGCCGACAGTGACCTGGATGATCACCTCTCCGCCGATCAATGACGTTCCTGTATCACGCCCGAACACGGTGCCAAGTGACGCGTCGATGACAGTGTTGATCTCGAGTGCGAGTTGACCGGCTGCGGCGACGCTGACCTGAAATCTGACGAGGACAATTCCGTCGATCGACGAAACGTACCCACCGAGGCCGTCGTGAGCGAAGAAAACGGGCGACGACACTCCCAATCGATCGAACACAACCGGATCGCCGAGCCCGATGGACGTTATCATTGGCGCGATGAAGATAAAGTCGGCAAACTGCGGCGTGAACCCCGACGACGTTCCAGCGGCACCCGTGGCACCCACGGCGCCAGTCGCTCCAACGGCACCCGTGGCACCCGTGGCACCGGCGCCCGTGGCACCAGTCGCTCCAGCGGCACCGGTGGCACCCGTGGCGCCGACGGCACCCGTGGCACCGGTGGCGCCCGTAGGTCCACCGGGCGCCCCGGGAGCACCAGTCGCGCCGTCGAGGCCCGCCGCACCCGTGGCGCCGGTGGCGCCGTCAGCGCCGGTGGCCCCCGTGGCGCCGGTGGCGCCGTCAGCGCCGGTGGCCCCCGTGGCTCCGGTGGCTCCGGTGGCTCCGGTGGCGCCGGTGGCTCCAGTGGCTCCAGTGACGCCACCGTCGGTCGACGACGAGAAACCGTCGATCTCGCTGCAGCCGAGGTCGCTGAGCACCGACGCGGCGTCGTTGATCGATGCGTGCGCATCGGCCAGCTTGCGGATGAAGCGCTGCAGGCGCACGCAGCTGCGGCCCGAGGAGGACGCGAACGAGGATGACGACGACGAGGACGGCGACGACGACGAGGACGACGAGGACGACGAGGGCGACG
>JADMJS010000504.1 GCA_018780435.1 Myxococcales bacterium | reverse complement strand
CGACCTACGAGTCCATCGAAGAGAGCACGCCCATCATCGTGAAGAAGGATGGGCGCCGCGAGTCGTACGAACGGCAGAAGTTCCTGCGCGGCATCTTCACGGCGTGCCAGAAGCGCCCCGTGTCGCGTGCCGTCATCGAGTCCGGCGTCGACGCCATCGAGGCGGCGCTCTTCGAGGGGCTCTCCCCGGAAGTGGCGTCGACCGAGCTCGGCGAGGCGGCGTCCGAGTTCCTGAGACGCACCGATCCGGTCGCCTACGTTCGTTTCGCCAGCGTATACCGCAGCTTCACGGACGTGGGTCAATTCGCTCGTGAAGTCCAGGAGTTCCGGGGCGACACGCCGCCATCCGCGGACAAGAGCTGAACCGAGTGGACGCCGAGCGCGCCATGCGCCTCGCCCTCGACGCCGCGTCCACCGCGCTCGGGCGCACGGCGCCGAACCCCGCCGTCGGATGCGTCCTCCTCGATTCCCACGGCCAGCTCGTCTCGGTCGGCTACCACGCTCGCGCGGGCACCGCCCACGCTGAGGTGCACGCGCTCGCTCAGGCTGGCGGACGTGCCGCCGGGGGCACCGCCGTCGTCACCCTCGAGCCCTGCAATCACACCGGACGCACTGGGCCGTGTACCGAAGCGCTCCTCGCGGCGGGGATTCGGCGCGTCGTCTACGGGACCGTCGACCCCAACCCAATCGTCGCCGGTCGTGGCCTCGCTCGGCTTCGTGAGGCCGGCGTCGAGATCGTCGGCCCGACCCTCCCAGACGAGTGCGAACGACTCATCATGGGTTTCCGTACTTGGGTTCTTACCCGGCGGCCGCGCGTGACCGTCAAGCTCGCCGCGAGCCTCGACGGCCGCATCGCGACCGCGTCGGGCGAGAGCCAGTGGATCACCGGGCCCGCCGCACGGGCTGACGTCCACGGGTTTCGCGATTGCCACGACGCCATCCTCGTGGGCGCCGAGACCGTGAGGCGGGACGACCCTTCGCTCACGGCTCGGCTCGAAGCGCCGCGGGATGACCACCAGCCGCGCCGGCTCGTCGTGACGACCCGCCCCCGCTCTCTGGCGGCGTCATTGAGGCTCTTTGGGCCGACGCTCGCCGCCGGGACCACGGTTGCCGCGCCGGCTGGGTCGGACGCGAGCCACCTGTCGGCTGGCGGGGCGACCATCTGGGCGCTCCCGGCCGATGAACGCGGCGTGTCGCTCGAAGCGCTGCTCGACCGGGCCGGCGCCGACGGGCTCACGTCGCTGTGGGTCGAAGGGGGCGGTCGACTTGTCGCGTCGCTTCTGGCCCGCCGGCTCGTCGACGCCGTCGTGTGGTACGTCGCGCCGCGCTTCATCGGTGGGGACGGCCTCCCGGCGCTCGGGCCTCTCGCGCTCTCCGTGCTCGCCGACTCACCGCGGCTCGTTCGAGTGCGCGTCACGCCTCTCGGTGACGACCTCCGGATCGACGGCGACGTGGACTATATGGGCTCTGGCTATTCGACCCCGACCTCCCCGAAGACACAGGAGTAGAGGCATGTTCACCGGGATCATCGAGGGCCTTGGCCGCGTCGTCGAGCTGCGCCCGACCTCTGGCGGCGCTCGTCTCACCGTCTCGACGACCCTCGACTACGGCGACGTCGCGCTCGGCGACTCCATCGCCGTCAATGGGTGCTGCCTCACGGCCGTCAACATCGGCAAACACCAGTTCGCCGCCGAGCTCAGCCACGAGACGCTCGCCCGCACGACGTCCGGAGACCTCCGGCCGGGGACGCCTGTGAACCTCGAGCGCGCGCTCCGCGTCGGCGACCGTCTCGGCGGTCACATGGTCCAGGGCCACATCGACGGAGTGGGGCACGTGGCCGACATCGTGCCCCAAGGCAACGCGGTCGACTGGCATTTCGACTACCCCGTCGAGCTGCACCCCTTCTTCGTCGCGAAGGGCTCGGTGGCCATCGACGGCATCTCCCTGACGGTCAATTCGGTCTCGCCCGGACGCCTCTCGGTCACCATCATCCCGCACACGGCCTCGGTCACGGCGCTACAGCACCGCCGAGTGGGCGACCGGGTGAACCTCGAGACCGACATCGTCGGCAAGTATATCGTCGCCCAGCTCGAACGAACGATCGCCGGCACGTCGGGTCCGAGCCGCGATTCGCGCCTGCTCGCGCTCCTCGAACAGAGCGGGTTTCGAACCTGAAGTGAGGGAGCGGCCCAACCCTCGCGTCGCGGCCGTTTCCGCCCAGGCACCGCTAGGAGTACACTCCCGCCGCAGTCCGCCGCCACGAAGTTCGCCGCGGGCGCGACGTCCAAGAGAGCCCGACGAGGGCTCACCGCCCAATTGGGGATCGCCATGCGCAGCCGCCGCCTTCACGTTATCGCGTCCTTCGCCCTCGCCGCCTTCGCCATGTCGTGCAGCAGCGCACGGCGTGGGTCCAAGTCCAACAACGACGCGTCGTCGAGTGACGGGGTCGATGGCTCCGATGCGGTCGATGTCGCGGACATCGGTCAACTCGATACGACCGATGGCTCCGACGCCGCAGACTCGACCGACGCAGTGGATGCGACCGACGCAGTGGATGCGACCGACGGCGTCGACGCCACGGACGCGACGGACGCCGTCGATGGCATGGACGCCACCGACCTCGCGGACGCTGCCGATGCCACCGACGCCCTCGATGCCGCCGATGCCATCGACGCGACGGACGGGACGGACGGCCTCGATGGGCAGGACGGCACCGACGGTCCGCTCCCGCCGACGCTCACCACCATCTCCGAGCTGCAGTCGTCGTCCTCGTCGACGGATTGCACCAGCCAATCGGCGCTGGTGGCGTCACCGAGTGTCCGCGTCGACGGCGCGGTCGTCGTCGGGCCGAAGTTCCAGCTCTATGCCGGTGATCCCGGCGATCCCGAGAACACACCGCTCGACGGCTACTACCTCGCTCAGGGGGGCGCAGGCGCGAACCACGGCCTCCTGCTCGCGGTCCCAACGACCTTGGGTGTGTCTCTCGCGGTCGGGCAGTCCGTGTCGGTCGAAGGCGAGCACGTCGAATACTACTGCCTGTCCGAGATCCGGGCGTCTAAGGTGACCCCCATGGGGAATGGCATCGTGCCGAACCCGCTGCTGGTGGACCCGCTCACGCTCTCTCAAACCCCCGAACCGTATGAAGGCTCGCTCCTCCGCCTCGACGACCTCATGGTCACGAGCGTCACGGCGACGGAAGTTCAACTCTCGGGTGGCATACGGGTGCAGTGGAAGCACTATCCCTTCGTCTGGCAGCCGACCGTCGGCCAGACCGTCGAGTCAGTGGTCGGCTTCCTCGACTATCAGTACGGCAAATACCTCCTGCAACCGCGCGGGCTGAGCGACATCGTCCTCGGTGACGTGACCGACCCGGCGCTCAAATCCGTCTTCGAGATCCAGAACGACCCGACCTCGCTCTCCTGCGAGAAACCGAGCGGCCCGCTGGTGACGCAGCCCGGCGTCAAGGTGAACGGCACCGTCATCTCGCCCTTGCACGAGGCGAGCAAGACCCTCGACGGGGTCTGGCTGAACGACGAGACCCCCGGTCAGAAGACGGGGCTCTATGTGGTCTTCCCGAAGACGCTCGGCATCACGCCGAAGGTCGGTGACGTCGCGACCTTCGAGGGCACCGTGAAAGAGTTTTACTGCCTCACCGAGCTCGAAGCGACCAGCATGACCGTGACCGGGACGGGCCCGCTGCCGACCCCTGACTACGCCACGCCATCGGACATCACGATCGTCGGCGGCGAGTACTGGGAGGGGCACTACGTCACGATGTCGGGCCTGACCGTGGTCTCGAACGCCAACTATGCGCAGTACGGTGAGATCGAGGTCGATGGTGGGCTGCTCATTGACGGTTCCGATCTCAGCGTCCCGTTGCCTTTCGTGCCGGGGGACTCCCTGTCCGTGACAGGAGTGGTAACCTACGCGTTCTCGGCGTGGCGGGTGGTCCCCTTCTACCCCGCCGATGTCGTCCTGGAGTGATCGCTTTGAACCTCACGCGAATGTATTCAGTGGCCGTTGCACTCGGTTTTTCCGTCTCCGTATCGGCCGCTGGCTGTGGCAGTGATGGCGGCGACTCCGGCACGGACGGCGCCGACGGTGCCGACGGCGTAGTCGTCCCGGGCGCCGAAGCTGTCAGTCAGACCCACCTCTCGACCGCTGAATTGGACGCGGCGCGTGGTGCCAACAGCGCCTTCGACGGTGTGCTCGACACGCTCGAGAGTGACGGCTTCACGACCGCGATGGGGGCAGGCCGCACCGAGAGTTCGGAGGGCAAAGTCATCACCTGGGCCGAAGTCGAGAACACGAGCGGCGACGCGCGCGCGGCGATCGGCGTCTGCAACGCGGATGGCTCCGGCGAGTGCTCGGCGTTCATCGGCCGGGTCGCGAGTGGCAAGGCTGTGTTCACCGACGCGGCCGGCGACACTGTTCCGGCTCCGGCCCTTGTGGCCCCGGTCTTCAGCAAGGACCTCGACGGACCCGACCATGACGGCCCCACCGAGATCACGGGCCCGCTGACCATCGAGACCGATCCGGGCATCGACCTCGGAAAGCGCACCCTCACGATCGCCAGCGCTTACGGCGACATCCACGGCGTGGATCTCTCGACCATCGAAGCGGCGGCCAAGGCCTCGGGCGGCTTCACCGACGTCGTGGTACGGCCGTACGCGCGGGCCGAAGTCCTCGACGAGGTCTTCGGCCGCGGCTCGCCCGCTGACGCACTCATCTGGATCGGCGCCGCCGTCCGCGAGCCGATGGGTGACGCTCGGAAGACCATCGGCATGACGGTCAACCGCGGTCTCTACGGCGACGCGACCTACAAGGCCAGCACGGTCGAGACCTTCCTCGAAGCGCACCCCTTCGGTGGGCCCGGCCTCGTGGTGCTGCTCGGTGAAGACACGCGTGGCGATGGCTCGGGTCAGGATGACGCGAAGCTCAGCCTCTTCGCCGAGCTCTCGGACACCGCCGGCCACCGCACCGTGGTCGCGGTGCGGGGACGTGCAGCGCCGGCCGAGATCTTGGCCGCAGGCGACCGCTTCGCGGAGTCCTTCTTCGGCGGCGCCGACCTGGCCGCCGCGCTCGACGCTGGAACGGCCGCCTTCACGGGCGATGCGACACTGGTGACCGACCGCAACACGCCGAAAGATATCGTGTTCTTGCGCGAGCTCGATGGGTTCTGGGGCGGTACGGCGCCTACGGGGGGCACGTCGACGCACATTCTCGTGCTCTCGGCGGTGTGCGTCGACGACGGCGGCGCCGGCACGACGGAAGAGGCTAACCTCAACGTCTTCTCGGAGGTCACCTTCGACGGTCCCTTCTTCTCCGGCAGTCGGCAGTTCGAGAACGGCGGCGCGTCGCTCTCGCTCACCGTCTCCGGCGTCTTGCTCGGGAAGCAGCCCGGCGATGGCCTCTTTGTGAAGTTTGGCGGCGACCTCGCGGCCGATGTCTCGGGGCTCACGCTCTATGGAACCGGCGCGGTCTCGGACAAGAAAGACGCCGAGAAGCCGAACCGGGTCTACTACGATGGGACTGCCAGCACCTCCACCTACCAGAACGCAGCGGGGGACACGTGCACCGTGAAGACACCGAACCTCTCGGGGAAGACGAACGATCAAGCCAGTTGGCTCGAACCCAAGTTCTGATCCGATGACGCGTCGGCGGGACCACGTCACTATGAACGCGGGGGAGACTTCCCTCGAGACGCCCCCGGACGTCGCTGCTGAGGCTGGCCCGCCCGCTCCGCTTGTCGCGACCGATCGGATGCGCCCCGTTCGCCCTGCCGCGCCGTCCCCGCAGCCGTTCCCGCCACCGGCGACCGCGGGGTCCGTGTCCGCCCGAGAAGTACCCGCGCGCCCCAGTGGGAGCGTCACGAGCCCGCCGTCGCCCTTCGACACGCCGCCGCCGGTGCCCGAAGCGCCACCGAGCCCGTCGGGACGGCGCACCGATCCCCGCACGCGCCGAATTCGTACCCATGCGTCGCACGCGTGGCTCGACGAAGACAGTGCTGGCGGGACCGATCCGGTCGACGACGCGCCCCGCACCGACGTTCCGCCTCTGCCCGAAGACTCGCACACCATTCAAGAGGGGCGCGGCGCGGATCCCTTCTTCGACCCGTACACCGACTCCATTCTTCAACCGCCGCCACTCGACCTCCCGGGCGACGAGGGGAGTGCGTCTTCCGGCCCGCCCGCCGGGACCGTCGTGCGCTTCGTCGGTGAGTCGAAGATGCCGCGCCCGGTCGAGCTGAAGTCGGTCGGCGTCCAGGCGAACTTCGAGCCCCAGCGCGGTCGCGCCGCTCAAGGGCGTTACCAGATCGGTCAAGTCATCGGCCGCGGCGGCATGGGCGTCGTGCGGATGGTCAAGGACCTCGACCTCGGCCGCACCGTCGCGATGAAGACGCTGAACCCCGGCGATCCCGACGCCAAGATGCTCGTCGCGTCCCTCATCTCCGAGGGGCAGACGACGGGTCAGCTCGAACATCCGAACATCGTTCCGGTCTACGAGCTCGGAGTTCTGCCCGACGGCACCGTCTTCTATACGATGCGTCGCGTCTCCGGCTCGACGTTGAAGGAGGTTTTGCACCGTCTTCGGAACGGCGACCGCCCGACGCGCCAGCAGTACACCGAACGGAAGCTGCTCTCGCTGCTTCAGCAGGTGTGCCTAGCCCTCCACTACGCCCATAGCTGCGGCGTCGTGCATCGCGACGTGAAGCCCGACAACATCGCGGTCGGCGCCTACGGCGAGGTACAGCTCCTCGACTGGGGCATCGCGTACATGATGGGGAGGGACTCCGACCCGCTCGCGCGGCCGGGCCTCGTGGTCGGGACGCCCCACTACATGGCGCCCGAACAGGCGCGCGGCGAGATCCACCGAGTGGACGGTCGCACCGACGTCTTCAGCCTCGGCGTCGTGCTCCACGAGATCCTGACGCTGTGCACGCCCGTCACCGAACGCGGGACGGAGCGGGCGCTCGAAGCGGTCCGCAAGCTCACGGTCGCGGCCCGGCCGGAGAAGCGCGCCGACGGGAGCGCCGTCCCGGATGCGCTCGCCGACATCTGCGTTCGGGCGCTGGCTCCGAACCCCGAGAACCGCATGGCGTCCGCGGGCGAGCTGGCCGAACGTATCGAGCAGTACCTCGAAGGCTCCGCCGAACGTGAACGTCGCGCCTCGCTCGCTATGGAGGAGTTCGCGATCGGGCTTCAGGCTTACTCGAACTACATGGCGCTACGGCGACAGCGCGAGACGCTGACCTCGGACCTCGAACGCCGTCGCCGAGAAGTACGACGCTGGGACCCGGTCTCGCTCAAACGTACGCTCGCGGAGGACGAAGCGCGGGCCCAGCTCATGTCGCTCGAGAGCTCACGCGCGTTCACGACGACCGCCAATCACCTGCACGCGGTCCTCGGCCTCGAACCCGAACACGCCCACGCCCGCAGCGCGCTCGCGAACCTCTACTGGACCCGCTTCGAAGACGCCGAGCGCCGCGGTGAGCTCGAAGACATGGTCTACTTCGCGGACCTCTTCCTCCGCTTCAACGACAGTATTCGTGGCCCGCTTCCGAGCGGGGGCGGCCACATCACGGTGCGCACCTTCCCCGAAGGCGGCGAGGTCGCCGTCTATGACTTCGGCGTCGGGGTCCCCGATCTCCGCAGCCAGCCGGGACGTTCGCTCGGCACGGCGCCAGTGGAAGGTATCGAGCTCCCGATGGGCATGTACCTGCTCGTCGCACGCAAGGAGGGCTACCGTCACGCGCAACAAGCCGTCTTCGTGCGCCCCGGGCTGCACCAGAAGTACCTGCTCAACATGCCGGCCTGGACCGCCGAGGAGCCGCTGGTCGGTCGTGATGGCGAGCTGGGGCTCCTCGAGTACAACCTCGAACGCACCATCCACGGGCGTGAGCTGCGCCGGCTCCTCATCAGCGGCTCGGACGGCATGGGCAAGGCGCGTCTCGTCGCCGCGTTCAGCGAGTACATCGATTCACTCGAGACCGTCGTACAATTCTTCTACGCCGAATGTCACGAGGCGCACGAGCTTGTCCCGTATTCACCCGTCACCGAGGCCATTCGCAACCGCGCCGGCGTGAAGCCGGAGGATCCGCCCGCGGCGGTGCGCCGCCAGCTCCGTACCTTGCTCCGCGCCGCCGTCGAGTCAGCGGGCCCGGTCAGTGCGTCGGACGCGAGCCGCATCGAAGCGCTCGTCGAGACCCTACTCCTCGTGCCCGGGATGGCGCCGCCGAGCCCCGACATGGCGCCGCCGTCGCTGCAAGGGGAAGCGGCCTTCGAGCGTCGTGACCAACTCGACCTCGCGTTCGTCGAGTTCATGCGGCTCCTCACGCGTGTGAACCCGGCGCTCTTCTACTTTCAGGGTATCGAGCACCTGGACGACGCGAGCCAGCGGGTACTTCAGCTCGCGCCGCGTGAGCTCGCGGGTATCCCGCTCTTCATCATGGGAGTCCGCGCTGATGGGGCCACCAATACCGGCTGGGACGAGCTCATCGCGCTCGAGGCCCTGACCGAGACGCCCTCGGCCGCGATGATCCGCAACCTGCTCAAAGGGCCGTTGCCGCCTGGACTCCACGAGCGGATCCTGGCGGTCACGGGCGGCATCCCGTGGCTGATCGTCGACGCCGTCAAGCGTATGGTCGCCGCTGGCTCCCTCGTTGAGATCGACGGCCGACACGTCGTCCACGAAGGCCTGCCGCCCGCGGTCCCGCTCACGATGGACCAGGCGCGCCGCCGGCAGCTCGACGAGCTTCCACCCGCGCTCTACGCCGGACTGACCGTCGCTGCGGTCGCGGGCGACACCTTTTGGCTCGAGACACTCGACGCCCTCGACATCGTCGATGCCGCTCGCGTGTGCCGTGAGCTCGAAGAACGCGAGTTTATTCGGGCGCTTCCGTTCTCGCGATATCCTGGGACGCGCGCGTTCGCGTTCCGTAGCGTGTTCTTCCGAGAGATCGTCTACGACGCGCTCGCGGACGGCGCTCGTTGTGCTGAACTTCACCGCCGAATCGCGGAGTGGATGACGGAGCGATTTCGAGGCGACATTCGTGAAGTCGCCGAGCTTGGGCGCCACGAGGAGCGAGGAGGCAATGACCAGGCGGCCCTTGCCCACTACCAACGCCTCGGGGACATCGCGCGGGCGTGTGCAGCGTCCGGGATCGCGCGGGAATGTTACCGTCTTGCGCTCGCTAATGTCCGCACCAAGGCCGACCAGGAGGCGCTGGAACAGCGCATGGAGTCCGTACGCATGACGGCCAGCCGCCCGTGATGGATCTCCCGGAGCTCTTCGCCGTCGAGCGGCTCGTCAGCGGCCTCGTCCACGACCTCAACAACGCCCTCGCCGGCATCGTGGGGTACGCGCAGCTCGCTCGTGACGAAGACGACGCGGCGCGGCGCCAGCGTTACCTCGACGTGGTCGTCTCCCAGGCGGAGCACATCCGCTCCGTTGTGACCGACCTCGAGCTCGCCACGTGTTCGAGGCCCGTCATGGGGTCCGTCATCACGGCCCGGGACATCGTCGACGCTGCCATCATGTCCTTCGCAGGCCGCGCCCCCGGGGTCTCCGTGGCCGTCAGCCTGCCGCACCGGCCCGTCCAGTTCGAGGGTGAGCTCGACGTCCTCGCGCGCGCCGTCGGCAAGCTCCTCGACAATGCCGTCATCGCGACGCCCAAGAACTCGCTGCCGTCCATCGAGATCGTGGCTGGGGATCAGCCCGCCCCCTTCATTGACGTCATCGACCACGGCGTTGGCATGGCGCCCGAGCTCGCCGCTATCGCGCTCGATCCGACCGTCACCACCCGGCGTACCGGCAACGGGATCGGGCTCGGGCTCGCGGCAGCGCGCACCATCATGCACCGGCACGGCGGGACTGTGACCATCGCCAGTCAGCCCGGCGAGACCCGGGTCCGGCTTCAGTTTCCCGCGCCGGCCTGACCGGTCACTCCGCGGCAGCGTTCACCGCGGCATACCGCTCTGGCGTGCCGATGTCCCACGTGATCCCGCCGAGATCGAGGCCGTCGATCGCGTGACCCGCCAGCAGCGCCGGGATCCAGCCGTGGTCCTTCACGCAGCCGACGCCGGAGGGGGGCAGGTGCTCCGCGAGCCACTCGATGAAGCGGTCGTCGACCAGTTGAAGGCCGAGGTAGGTCGTCCGCGTGGTCCTGGCCTCGGACACGACGCCTTGGCCGGCGATGCGGAGGATGGCGCCGTGGTCGCCGACATCGACATTGGCGAGGGCCCGCGCGCGCGGATCGCTCGACAGCCAGAGCGTCGCGAGCGGCCGACGTTCCGCGTGGGAGCGCACGAGGTCGGCGGCGAGGGTGGGCTCGGACTCGATGAGAGCGTCCCCGTTGACCACGAGGAGCGGGTCGTGCGGCCACACGGGCCCGAAGTGGGGCTTCGCGGCGCAGAGGCCGCCCCCGGTGCCGAGGAGGACCGGTTCGTGGCTGACCGTGAGCGACATGCCGGCCGGGAGTGACTCACGGAGCACGCGTTTCATCACCGCAGCGAGGTGGTGTGTGTTGGCGAAGACCTCCGTGACACCGGCCGCGCAAAGCCATTCGAGGGTCCGTGCGATGAGCGGCCGCCCGCGAACGGGCAGCGCCGGTTTGGGCGCCGTGTCGGTCATCGGAGCAAGACGGCTCCCGAGGCCCGCGCAGTAGACCATCGCCCTCACGAGTTAGTCCTTGGGGACCACGGTGGGGACGCCGGCGCCCCACCAGCCTTTGTCGGTGTTCTGAAGCTCCTTGACGATCTCGCCGGTCTCGACGTCCACGACGATGATGGCGCCGCCGTCATCGAACGCGAACGCGCGGTCGGTCCAGCCGGCGATGCCGAAGACCGAACTGTAGCCTTCGAGGCGAGCGACCTCCTTGATCACGGTGCCCGTGGCTGGATCGACCTCGACGAGCCAGTCGAAGGTGTCGCCCGACTTGTTGACCGACGCGAAGGTGCCAATGCCGGCGATCGAGTAGACGTCGCCACTCGAGGTGTAGGGGTCGCCATAAGCCCCGAGGGCGGTCGGGACGAACGCACCTTGGACGAGATCGAGGCGATACCAGGTGCCGGCGCCGCTAACGCCGACCAGCACGTCTTTATCGACATCGAGGACGCCCGCGGGCACGAACGACATCGCGTTGAAGTTCTCGGGGAGCTCGCCGACCTCGGTGCACTTCGCCGTCGTCGGATGGCAGGTGTGAATGACCGACTTGCCGACGCCGTAGAGGACGCCGTAGCGATCGATGGCGATGTCCGTGAGCGTGTTGAACACGGCGAAGGGGTCGGGCCAGCTGAACTGCCCGACGAGCGTCACCTTGTAGGTCTTCACGTCCATCACGTAGAGCTCGTTGAACGTGTGCGCGTAGACCTTGCCGGGCGTGACCGTACCCGGCAGGTTCGGGTCCTTCGGGAAGAGGTCGGCCACGTCGGGGACTTTGTCACCGTCCTGATCGGCGAGGGGGGGCTCCTCTCCTGTGTCCGGCACGACCGGGACATCCGGGACCACCGGGACGTCGGGTTCTTCTGCGATGTCGGGCTCGACCGGGACATCAGGTTCGACGGGAACATCGGGCACCATGGGCACATCGGGCTCGCCCGCAACGTCGGCCTCGATGTCGGACGTGACCCCGTCCGTGGTCGTCGAGGCGTCGCCGTCCACGCCGCCGGAGGCGTCAGACTTGCCTTTGCTCCCATCGGCGGTGCAGGCGACGGAGAGGCTGAGCGCGGCGACCGCGGCGAGGAGACGGGAAGACGAGCGGATGAGGTGGCGCGTTCGCATGGCGGCACGCTACCGACCCGCGACGCGGTATTCAAGGACGGAGAATGAGGTCAACGAGCGAGTTGACCGCGGCCGGGCGGGACGGCACCCTCCCCGCATGCCTGCTCCTTCCCGCCGTGGCCTCGACGCGCCGTCTTCCCCTATCCGAAAGCTCGTTCCCTACGCCGACGCCGCTCGCGCGCGCGGGGTGAACGTCCTGCACCTGAACATCGGTCAGCCCGACATCGAGACCCCCGCCGTCATGCGTGCGGCGCTCACGGACTACCACGACACGGTCATCGCGTACGGCCCGTCGGGAGGCGATGCGCCGTTCCGCGAGGCGCTCTTCGCCTACTACCGACGGCTTGGGCATGCGCTCTCTCCGTCGGACCTGATCGTCACGACCGGCGGCAGTGAGGCCGTGTTCTTCGCCCTCGCGGCGTGCCTCGATCCCGGCGACGAGATCGCCATCCCAGACCCTATGTACGCGAACTACATCGGGTATGCGCAGCTCCTCGGGATCGTCGTGCGTCCAATCCCGACGACCGTCGAGTCGGGCTACCACTTGCCGCAGGACCTCGACGCCTGTATCGGCCCGAAGACGCGGGCGGTCCTCATCTGCAACCCGTCCAACCCGACTGGGGCTGTCTACACCGATGCGGAGATGGCGGCCGTCGTCGACCTCTGTGCCCGCCGCGACCTCTTCCTCATCGCCGACGAGGTCTACCGCGAGTTCGTCTACGAAGGCCCCCTGCCGAAGAGCGTGCTGGCGTACCCGGCGCTCGGCGACCGCGCGGTTGTCGTGGACTCGCTCTCGAAGCGTTATTCGCTCTGCGGTGCCCGAATCGGCTGCCTCGTGTCGCGCCACAGCGGGGTCATGGCGTCCGCGATGAAGTTCGCGCAGGCGCGCCTTTCGCCGCCCGCCCTGGCGCAGGTCGTCGCGGCCCGGGCAACCGAGCTCGCCCCTGACTTCTTCGACGTGGCGCGCGACGAGTACCGCCGCCGCCGTGACACGGTCTTCGAGGGGCTGAAGGCGATCCCCGGCGTGCTGGCGCACCGCCCCGAGGGGGCCTTCTACCAAATGGCCCGCCTGCCCATCGACGATGGCGACACCTTCGTCCGCTTCATGCTCGAGTCGTTCTCGAAAGATGGCCGTACCGTGATGGTCGCCCCCGGCGCGGGATTCTACGCCGAGCCCGGACGCGGCACCGACGAAGTGCGTATTGCATATGTGCTCAACACGGACGACCTCGCCCTCTCGATGCGTCTGCTCGGCGAGGGCCTCGAGGTCTATCCAGGGCGTCGACGCTGAGAGGACGACCCGCCCCCTTGGGGGTGTGTGGCATCGCGCCTTCGGATGAACCGGTGCATACTCACGAGATACGTCGAGAGGGGCGCTGAGCGCGAGTGCATCGCGGTTCCATGACCCCTCGGGGATTGGAAACACCATGCCATCAGCGCTCGTGAAGTTCGTCGCCGTGTTCGCTCTGCTCCTCTCCACCGCCGTCTCGGCCAAAGGGCCCAAGCTCTTCGCGCCAGGGAACACCTACGTCTATCAGGTCGATGACAGCTACCTCTTCATCGTGACGCTCACGGCACACTCGGCCAAGGGCTACGAGTTCAAGTGGCTGATGACGAACGACATCGGCAAGCAGGGCCGCGTCGTCGTCCCCAAGGCCGCCAAGGACGCGGCGAAGAAGCTCTTCAATTACTTCGGCAGCGGTGAGAGCAAGCTCACCGACGAGACCTCGGTCTTCGTCTCGACCGCGGTCTGGAAAGACCTCAAGGCCAAGAAGGCGGTCACGCTCGGACTCGGCAAGGAGGACGCGACCTTCATCGACGCGGACGACGGCGGCTTCATGCCCGTCCCCGTCGACTCGCGCTACGGCGACATCGGTTCGGTCCCCGTCATCGTCGTCGCCGACAAGGCCAAGGGCTACTCGATGACGCTGCTCGACAACGTCGACTTCCCGCTCATCGTGAAGATGGACATCGGCTTCAAGGTCCGGCTGCTCGCCGTCCTCTAAGAAGCGCTGACAGCCTGGTCGAGGGCCGCGATCTCCGCATCGGTCAGGCGCCGCGTCGCGCCACGCGGCAAGTCGGCGCCGAGCGCGAGCGGCCCCATCTGCGTGCGTTCGAGGCGGGTCACTCGCCCGCCACACGCCGCGATCATGCGCTTTACTTGGTGGTATTTGCCTTCGTGGACGCGGACTTCCGCCTGGTTCGGGCCCGTGAACGCGATCTTGGCTGGAGCGCAGATCGTGCCGTCGTCGAGCGTGAGGCCGGCTTCGAAGCGGGCCTCGGCGTCCACGGCTAGCGTCCCCTCGAAGGTGAGGATGTAGACCTTCTCCGCGCCGTGGCGCGGGTGGGTCAGACGGTGGAGCAAATCGCCATCATTGGTGAGCAGCAGCAGCCCCGTGGTGTCTTTGTCGAGGCGCCCGACGATGCGCAGGTCGTCGCGACGCAGGTGATCGGGGAGGTCCTCGATCACCGTTCGTTCCGACGCGTCCACGTTGGCGGACACCGAGCCGGCTTGCTTGTTCATCATCAGCACGGTGCGGTCGAGGCGCGGGACGACCACGTCCTCGACCTTCACCCGTGCCGCGGGAGGCACTTTGGCGGCGGGATCGCGCACCCAGACGTCATCGATGGTGACCCGACTGCGTCGGACGGCCTTCTGAGCCGCGGAGCGCGTCCAGCCGAGCCCGTGCGCGATGAGACGATCGAGTCGTTCGGCGTCGGGCCCGGCGTGGCGTGGGCTTCCCATCGCGGAGCGCGTCAGGGCGTCGTGATGTCGATGGCCGTCGCGACGAGGGTCAGCTCGACCGCCGAGCCCTGCACCTTGGTCGGGTCTTCCTTGCCGTCTTCGGCGAGGTGCTTGCGCGCGGCCTCGGGGACGTCGACCTTCTTGAACACGCCCTCGACAACAGCCTTGCGACCATCGGCGTCGACGGGCACGAAGAAGCCGTAATCCTTCATGGTTACACGAATGTACGCGCCGTCGGCCTTGTCGCCGGCCATCACGAACCAGCAGCCCTTCTTCTTGCAGACCTTGGTGATGTTCGCGGCCACGCGCACGGTCTTGCCGTTGAACTCGTCGGGGCGGGTCATGACGTCATCGACCGGCACGGAGTCGGTGAGCGTGAACGCTTCACCGAAGTGTGCCGTCGCGGCGGCCGCTGGCGCGACCCCTTCGGCTGGGGCGACCGCACCCGGAGCGCCAGCGCAGGCCGTCGGCGCGGCTGCTTCTTCGCCTTCGACCTTGGCCGCGGCGGCGCCACACGCGCCACCACACCCGCCACAACCTTCAGCCTTGGGGGCGTCACCGTCTTTGGCGCCGTTGGTCGCGGCCGTTGTGGTGCCTTCACCAGCCGGAGCGGCCTTGGCGCCCTCAGCGGCGGGCGCAGCGACAATGGCCCCGGCAGTGGCACCGGTGGTCGCTTCCGCCTTCGCGGCTTCTGGCGCGGGCGTCGCGGGCGCTTCGGGCGGCTTCACCGCGGCGGCGGCGGGGGCCGCAGCCGGGGCCGGAGTGGACTTCTGACAGCCGAGAGCGAGGACGGCCGGGATGGCGAGGGCGAGCAGAGAGGTTCGCATGATGACTCCAGAAGGCGCAGATTCGGCGCCAGCGCGGTGGTTGTGCCAGCCGGGGACGATGGTGGCAAACCGAATGTGTGGTCGCGTCGACGAAGTGAGGAGTTCAGTCGGACGAGAGCTCGTCGCGCAACGCGGCGAGCAGGGCCAACATCGACGCTTGGCGCTTCGCCGCTTCTCGCCTCGCAAGGTCCGAGTGCATCGACGCGGCCAGCTTCAGGAGCTTCCGCTCGAAGTGATCGATGGCCTGGCGACGGTCGTCGAGAGCGCGGTCGCCCTTTGCGAAGGGATCGACCGGGTCGTAGAGTCGCCCGGGGCGGTCCGGCTTCGACATGAACTGGGCCGTCGCAAAGCAGCGGGCGGCTCCGATGACCCCGATGGCGTCGAGGCGATCGGCGTCCTGGAGTAGCGCGCCGAGCGGGCTCCGGGGCGCATGGCCGGCCGACCAGCTCGACGTGCGCACGGCGTCCACGACCGCGGCGACCTGGTCTGCGCTATAGCCGGCGGCGGCTAGGACCGGGCCGGCCGCCAGCGCCGACTTCTCGCCACCGAGAGGGCGGTCCACCGAATCCTTGGGGATAGCGACGAGGTCGTGGACGAGCGCCGCCGCTCCGGCGAGCTCGCGGGAGACCCCGTGTTCTGCCGCGAGCTTCAGCGCCCATCGATAGACGCGTTCGATGTGGAGTGCGTCGTGCGCGATCTCGCCGGGGGGCAGGCATGGTTCGACCTGAACCCAGAGCCGCTCGTGCCGCTCCGTCTCTCGCCAATTCGTCATCATGGGACTCTCGGAGTCAGGGAGGGATCAGGGGCCGGGCACTTCGGTGGCCGCGAACGAGAACTCGACCATCCAGCCCGGCTGGCCGTTGACGGACACGAGCGGCGCTTTGGCCAGCAACTGCGCCACCGAGAGCACGCCGAAGACCGGCGCGTCGACGGTCAGCGTCTTGGCGATCTTCTCCGGGAGGAAACCCTGGAGAAGACCGTCTTCGATGCTGCGGTCGGACGCCGCGCCGATGATGCGCCCGGCGACCTCGACGTTCGAGAGCCCGATCTGGAATGTGCCGACCTGCACGGCCAAGGACGGGAGCGCCTCAGACGTGCCGAAACACGGTGCCGCGACGCCCAAACAGGCGTCCACAGTCGAGACCGTGGCGTCGAAGGACGCGGGCGGTGGCGGATCGCCAATCCCACAGCTCACGATGACGTCACCAGACCGAACACAAACACCTTCGCCGAGCTCGACGGCCGCCGTCGTGCTGCCCTCCGGTTGCGTGAAGGACAGGACGATGTCGGTCGGTTCGACCGTATCGCTGAACACCGGGCCGAGGTAGGTGTTGGCGAAGCTCGTGATGTCGAGGCAGCTCCCCGGGCCCGGCAGGCACAACGCCGGCGCCACGAAGTCCATGTCGTTCAAACGGAACCACGCGGTCTCTGGTCCGAGCGGTGGCGCGACGTCGGCGGGGCCGGCATCCGGTTCGATCTGGACGTCGTCGACGGGCGGGACGTCGAGGGGCGCGGGCGTATCTTCGTCCGGGCTCGTGTCCACGGCACCGCCCGCGTCGTTCTCCGTACTGGTGTCCTCGATCGGAGGGACGTCGACGAGGGGGCCTGTGTCGTCGAGGGGCGCCACGTCGTCCGGCGCGACATCGGATTCGGCGTCGACGTCCTCGCTGGGCTCGACGTCGTCGCTGTTCACGTCGTCAGCGACGTTGACGTCGTCCGCCGCCGGCACGTCTTCGAACGCACCGACGTCTTCGGCCGCGAGAGTGTCGTCCGCGATCCAGACGTCACTCTCCGTCGAATCCGTGTCCACCGTGTCGATGTCGGGGGCGTCGACGCCGTCGCCGGCGTCCGAAGTGCCGACGTCGCTGCCGTCAGTCGCATCGCCGGACGCACCGATGACGTCAGCGCCGCCGAGCGCCGGAGAGAGACCCGCCTCGCCGTTTTCACACGCCAGGGGGGCGACGATCAGGAGCGCGGCGAGTCGTCGCATGGCTCAGGGCATCCCCGCCGAGCTCGGCGGATTCGAGAGGCACGCGCTCAGCGCATCGGTCTTCGTCCAGCCGCAGTTCCCATCGGCTTGCACGCCGCACTTGGCGTCCTTGAAGCACTGGTACTCGGGCTTGTACTCACAGGTCGTGATCATGGCCTTCTCCGCGCAGAGCTGGCCCGAACAGCCCGTGACGACACAGGTCTTCGCGGGTGGGTTCAGCGCCTCCATGCACTTCACGTACTCGTCGGTCTTCTGCCAGCCGCACGAGCCATCCGCCGCCGTCGCGCAGTTCGCGAATGCGTAGCAGGCGAACTCCTCCTTCCAGATGCAGATGCTCGCCGTCTCCTCGGCCGCACAAATCTCCCCCGAACAGCCCGTGACTTGACACGACGGCTGGGGGATCTGGGTGCACTTGCCGTTGATGCAGGCGGTCCCAGCCGGGCAGGCGGTGTCGGCGTTGCACAGGCCGCCGCCGTTCAGCTCGTCCATGCAGGCCACGAACTCGGGCGTCTTCTGCCAGCCGCACTGGCCGGCCGAATCCGACGTGCAATTTGCGAACGCGTAACAGGCGTACTCGGGCTGCCACTCACAGGTCGACGCCATCTGCTGCGCCGCGCAGATCTGACCCGAACACCCCGTGACCACGCAGCCGGTCGGCTCCACGTCCACGCAGGTGCCGATGCACGGACCGCAGCCGCCCGGCGCGAAACAGGCGGGGCACGCGATGGCGCAGGCCTGGCCTGGGGCGCAGTCCGCGTCCATCGTACAGCCCGTCGGCTGTGGCTCCGAGCAATAGCCGAAGCAGATGGGGCAGGGCCCACCTTCTTGGCAGGCGATCTTGGTGCACATCTCAATGGCGCAGTAGCCGGACTTGCAGTCCGAGTCGACCTGGCAATCGTAGGGCGGCGGTTCGGTGGCCTGGCACGTGCCGTAACACGGCGGGCACACGGCCTCACCGGTCGCGGGGTCGAGGACGCACGGGGCGAGAGGACAGACATCCTTCACACACGTCTCGCCGGCCGCGCACTCGGCGTCCGATTCGCAACCCGGCTTCGGGTCCGTACAGGTGCCGATGCAGGGGCACGGGAAGGTGATGCAGACCGGGCACATGATCTCGCAGAGCTGGCCTTCGGCGCACTCGGAATCGCTCGAGCACCCGACGGTGTCTTCGTAGGGCGTGCAGGTCCCGGTGCAGGACGGGCACGTCTCGGTGCCAGTCGCGGGGTCGAAGTAACACGGCGCCTTGGGGCAGGTCTCGATGGCGCAGTAGTAGCCGGGCTTGCAGTCGAGGTCCGACGAGCAGCCGACCGGCTCCACCACGGCCTGACACGTGCCGGTGCAGCCGCCGCAGTTCGTGGTGCCGTCTTCCGCCATGAAGCAGGGGATCCCGGCCGGGTCCGCGTTCGCGTCACACGAATCGATGACGCAGGCTTCGCCCGCCGCGCAGTCGGCGTCGGTAGCGCACGTCGTGGTCGTCACCGGCAGGCACTCGCCGGAGCACGGCGGGCACGGGGCGCCCGGCAGGCACGGCGCGCAGATGATCTGGCAGGCGTAACCGTCTTTGCACTCCGCGTCCGACTGGCAGCCGGTCGGCGGCGGGTCGACGTAGGTGCAGGTCCCGTACTTCGGCGGGCAGTTCATCTCCCCGTTCGCGTCGGGCTCGCAGGCGATCAGCGCCACGGGGTTGAAGCCACCCACGCACACCATGCCGTCCTTGCAGTCGGCGTCCGACTGGCACGCGCCCGGCGGGAGCCCGACGTCGACGCACTGTCCGTCACACGGCGGGCACACGGCGCCCGGCATACACGACGGGCAGGCGATGAGGCACTGCTGGCCGAAGGCGCAGTCCGTGTCACTCGTGCAGCCCGTGGGCGGCGGGTCGACGACCGGCTTCTTGCACTCGCCCGGGCAGGTACACGGCGCGGCCATCTTGCAGGCCGGGCACGCCGCCGGGAGCTCGCAGACGAGGCCTTCGTCGCAGTCGGAGTTGCTGGTGCAGCCGGTCGGTTCGGGATCGATCTGCTCACAGGTGAAGTTGCACTGGCCGTTGTCACAGCTCCAGGTGCCCTCACAGGCGATGTGAGGCAGCCCCTCGCAGTCACTCGCCACCTTGCAGATGGGGTCTTCGTCGTCCGAAGACGAGGACGATCCACAGCTCTTGGCGCCCGTCGTCACCACGAACGCGGTGAGCGCCAAGGTCATGCTCGCGAGCGTCCCAGCCGCAACCCGAAGACGCAGCGATGCCGGCGTCGTGACGATTCCATCAACCGACTGCTCGGTTCGTTCCCGTTCTACTGACATGTTCACCCTCTCCCGGCGCGCTCATGAGCCGATGACCGCTACCGGCTCTCTTCATTACCCCTCCACGCTTCGTCGATCAATCAACATCTTCGCCGCTACGACGCTGGTGGCTGCCGCGATTCCCAGGGCTGCTGCCGGCAGGGCGGGCGCGGCGCTCGGGGGCGGTCAGCGATCAGGCGTCAGCAGTCAGCTTCGGGCCCCGACCGGCCGGCCGAGCTGTCGACCGATGATACTTGTCCTTGCCGGGCTGACCGCTGGGCGCTGAACGCTCACAGCAGGGTGTCAGCTCCGGCTGAAGCCGGCGCCGCTGCGCGGGAGGACTCGGCACGCGCCACGTGGCCCCACTTCCTTGACCGCACCCCCCCGCGCTTGAATACTCCACATTGGTGTCTTGCGCTCCGCAGCGGGGCAGGAGTCGAGACGCCGAGAGCGAGGGAGCGGGCATGCGACGATTCGACAAGGCATCAGGAGCAGCGCTGGCGCTGCTGACCGTAGCGGGCCTCAGCTGCTCCGACCCCGCCGGCGGTGGATCCCCCGCCGACACGTCGCCATCCGACGGCGACGACACCGAGGTCAAAGAGGACGTCCAAGACACCGAATTGCCCGAAGAGACGTCGCTCCCGCCGCTCGCGGCCTGCTCCATCTCGATGAAGTTCCCCGAAGCCGGTTCGCGTACGGGGACACAGGTCGACTTCTTGGGCCAGGTGACGCACCCGAAGCTCGGTTTCGACTCGGTGCAGGGCATCTGGTGGAAGGGGACTTGCGACAATCCTAAGGACCCACAAGTACTTCCGGACCTTCCCGGCGACTCGTTCCAGGCCGGCTTCTTCTCGTGGGAGGGCTTTCAGCTCGACGCCGGCGATCCGCCGGTGCCTTACGAAGCCCCGTTCGACGTCTGCATTCGCGTAGTGGGCCTGCCCACGGTGCCGAAGGGTTATTCGGAGGGGACCCAGAAGGAGATCCAATGTGAGGTTCGCCATCAGTTCAAGGTCGACCGGCATTGTCCCTTCGTCGTACGGATGGCGCCCTCCATCATCGCTGATTCGACGGGTCATCCCTACGTCGGCGACCTGCCCGTGAAGTTGGAGGTGCTCGACCACTCGCGAATCGCCTCGCTTCGAGTCGTCGACGCCACGACCGACGAGGTGGTCCACACCTTCGAGGTACCGCCCGAGGGGATCTTCGCCGGTGTCTTCGAGGCCACCATCGATGCCGCCAGCCGCCCGACCGGGCCGTGGCCGCTCGCCATCGAGTCCTCGGACCTCCACGGGAACACGTGCCGGACGTCGCTTGTCTCGCCGGACACCGACCCGAACTGTGATGCGAACGGCAACCCCTGCTACACGGACACCTTCGCGCCACACGTCGTCACCCAGCTTCAGTTTGTCGCGCCCCAGCTCAAGCGACCTGTTGACCCGGTCAAGCGCATCACCGTCATCGACTTCGATGGCGATGGCGACACGGACGTCCTCGGGGCCACCGGCAAGGGGGTCGTCTATTTCGAGAACGAGGGGGGGCAGCTCGAACCGGCGGTTCAGCTCGACGTCACGGATGGGCCCGTCGACTTCGTCATCCCGACCCAGCTCAATCCGCTCGTCGACGACGACGTGGACCTCGTGCTGGTGGGCCCGGGCGACGACGGGACCGGCCTTGTGCGCGCCTTCGTACGCGTGACCAAAGACCACCCGAGTGGCGGCGTGTGTCAGCCCGATCTGAGCAAGGCGACCCCCGACTTCCCAGGTCCATTTCTGCCGTGGCTCGGATGCAAGCCGGGTTGGGGCCTCGTTCAGTCGATCACGATCCCGGCGCCGATCTCGGCGCTCACCTATGACACCTTCGCGGCGGACCAAACCAATGGGCAGGCGGACAACGACGACCTTGAGGACATCGTCTTTGGCACGAAGTCCGAGTCCCACACCATCGGCTACCTGCTTCGGAAGCCGGGTGTGGTGCAGTGGTCCGCGGGGCTTGGCGCCATCGACATGGACACCTGTGACTACCGGCCCGTCCCTTACTTGCCGACCGGCGTTCCGGCAGCCACAGACACCCCGGGGGTCTGCTTCACCGAGCCGAAGATCATCGGCAGCATCGGCCACGTGAACTCGATCGTGCTCGCCCACATCATCGACGACAGCGCCAACGCGCGCGACGTCGTCGTGAGCCGCGAAGGGGGGAGCATCGAGCTCTCGGTGTATCGCCACGACGGCTTCGGTGGCCTCAAGGTGGGGATTACCTGGGGCGGGCCGATCTTGCCGTCACCCATCGTGCAAGTTCTGCCGACGCGGCTGAACCAAGGCGACAACTTCGACGACCTCTTGCTCGTCCTCCGCGACGCCGGCCAGATCTGGCAGATATTCGGGACGGGCGGTTATGATTTCAAGAACGAGTTCAGTGACGGCGTCACGACCACGGTGCGACGTGCGATCTGCGTCGAAGGGAAGCCGTCGGCGGTCGCCAACGTCGACCTCGGGGGCCCGAAGGTCTCTGGGAACGACTGGCCCGACCTCCTCATCGCCAACCAGCAGACCGGGACGCTCTGGAGCGTCATGTCGACGGCGGTGTTGCCGGTCCCAACGACCATCACGGGCCCCTTCGGGACGAACTTCGAGAACCCGCGCCTCACGGGCCTCGGGCTCAGCCCGGTTCAGCTCCTCACGGCGTTCATGGACGGCGACACCGAAGTCGACGCGATCGTCCTCGGCGCCGATGGCCGAGTCGGGCTCATCAAAGGCGCGAGCCAAGATGACCCGCTATCTCCGAGCTACGGCCCGGACGGGACCTTCCTCGGGCCGCGCCACCTCCCGACCCCGATCCCCGTGCAGCCCTTCGGTGCCCTCGACCGGTGCGACCAGTCGGCGCAGTCCTCGGTGTGTGCCCCGAATGACGGCGTCCCGGACTTCTGGGAAGGCACGCCGGAAGATCGGGTCACGCCCGCTCGCTTCGTGCTCTCGGACCTCTCGGGGGACAAGCGCTCCGATCTCGTCATGATCGGCGAGACCACGCCCACGGGGGGCGAATGCCCGTCGACGGACCAGATCGAGCCACGCATCCCCTTCTTCCCCTACGTGTCCGCGACGCAGGCGCCGAACTTCCCGGAGTCGATGGGCGACACGAGCGAGCTGCGTCCCTATTCCGCGTACTGCGTCGGCGAAGAGTGCCCAGAGCACTACTACGGCCCACAAGGCGAGATCTCGGACGTCGGCACCGGGCGCTTCGACTTCGGAAACGAGTCGGACATCGTCATCACCACGAAGACGGCCTACGTGGACCCGGGCCCCGAAGAGACCATCCTCGACGCGTGCCCCTTGCACGCGCTCAACCTCGCCAAGGGCAATGCGTCGACCACGGCCCTCACCCAGAGCGAGAATCCGACACTGAACCCGTGCTTGCAGAACTCGGAGCTCTACCCAGGCTCGTGGATCGACCTCGCGTTCGAGGTGGGGTCAGACCCGATCGCCATGGACACCTGGAACTGCGGGACGGACACGGTCTCCGACCTCGCAATCCTCGCTTTCCAACAGAAGGACAGTCAGCTCTTCCCACTCGTGCGCATCGCCGCAGGCAACGGCAGCGGCGGCTTCGACATGGCCAGCCCCATCAAGTTCGAGTCCGGCACCGAAGTTCAAGACATCTTCGTCACGCGCGTCGGCCAGAGCTACGCGTCGAGCCCGCTGCCGGCCGACCTCGAGAAGTCCGATCCCTACGAAGACGTCGTCGTCGTGCTCGGCTCCTCCATCCGTATCTTCGAGCGGAACAAGCAGACTTGCGAGCTCGACATCCCGCCCCGGACCTTCGGTCTCTGCACCGACGTCACCGGCGTCGAGATCCAGGACCTGAACGGTGACCTCTTCCCCGAGGTGATCGCGACGTGCGGCAACGGCTTCGTCTCGATCTCCTACGGCGAAGCACTGCCGGGGCCGGTCGGGAAGGTCGGTACCGTCATCTGGACGCCCACCTTCCAGCTCTCGGCGCCCACGGGCGTTCGCCGTCCGCAAGTGGTCGACTTCAACGGCGACGGCGTCCTCGACATCGTCGCGCTCGACAGCGGCAAGAGCGAGCTCCTCGCTTACCTCGGGACCGGTCTCGTCGACGCCGAGGGCCACAAGCTCCAGCTCGAGAGCCCCGTCATCGTCCCCATCGCGCCCGGCGTGACGGACTACCTCCTCCACGACTTCAACAGCGACAAGTGCCTGGACCTGGCGGTCCTCTCGCCTGTCTCGAAGGCCACCGAGATCCACCGCTCCATCCTCGGCGACTGCAAGTGAGTCAAGCCACGGCCTCGCCGCTCGCGCTCAGTCACGTCTCGGATGACGGCGCGGCCCGGATGGTGGACGTGTCGGACAAGCTACCGACGACCCGGACAGCCCGAGCCGAGGCGCACGTGACCCTCTTGCCCGAGACTCGGCGCCTCATCCGCGAGTCCGCGATGAAGAAGGGCGACGTGCTCGGTGTGGCGCGCATCGCCGGCATTCAGGCGGCCAAACGGACCGCCGACCTCATCCCCCTCTGTCACCCGCTCGCGCTCACGAAAGTCGAGGTCGACGTCGCGCTCGACGACCACGGGGCGCACATCGAAGCCGCGGTGCGTTGCCACGGCCCGACCGGCGTCGAGATGGAGGCGCTGACGGCGGTCAGCGTCGCGGCGCTCACGGTCTACGACATGGTCAAGGCCGTCGATCGCGAGGCCGTCATCGGCCCGATCCGCCTCATCGAGAAGACCGGCGGGAAGTCGGACTACGAACGACGCGGTTGACCTGATCTCGTAACGCCCAAGCTCACGGCTCGCGAAGCGGAATCTCCAGCGCTTCCGCTGGGATATCACCAGGGCCATCTCCCGGCGCGTCCTCCGGCGAGTTCGGCGCTTCACTCGTCGGGATCACCTCGAGGTCGATCGGCAGCCGACGCGTCCCGAGGCGCGACCGCTCGAGCATGAAGTCGAAGGGCCGACGGAACGCGAAGCTGCGGACTTCGCGTCGCGGCGGTACGCGTGAGCTGGACGTGGGGGGCGTGTCTATCGGCGCCGTGCCGGCGTCTTTCGCGGCCGTGTCCGGCTTGGCCTGTCGTTCGTAGACGGCGAGCAGCGGCGCCCCCATCGTGCGAACGGAGAAGACCTGATCGTAACCTTCGAGGCCTTCAGTGCTGATGCGGAGGGTGTCTCGAATGACGTAGTCACGGGATGGGCTGCAACCAGCGCGCGCTTCGAGACAACGACGCAAGTCGGGACGGAGCCCGAAGGCGGTGTGGTCGACCGCGCCCGCGAGTCCCACGGTCGCGCCTTGGGGCGCGTTCGCGTTGAGCCATTCGACCGCTTCATCCAATCCTTCCGCCCAGAACCCGATGTCGAAGAGCTCCTTCTCGTAGACGCCGCGGGTGCCGCCGAAGGCTTCGTTGAAGTAGTAGTGGAAGTAGGGCCCGGACCGGATCGCGCCGAGCGCCGCGCCCGAGACGACGACGGCGCCCGTCGTCCACAAGGCGACGCGTGCCCGCAGTGCCTCCTTGATCGCGCCGAGCAGCGGCAAGAGGCGCCCGGCCAGCCAGTCCGCTCCGAAACCGGCGAGGAGCGCGAGCGGGAAGAAAGCCGGGTAGACGTACCGGTACCCGCCTTGCCGCAACGTCACGAAGGACCACACGAAGGGCAAGAGCTGCCAGACGAGGATGATGTACCAGCGCCGATCGGGGGCCTTGACCGCGCGCGCGAAGCCCAGCACGGCCGTGAGCAGCACCGACACGGGCACCGCCGCGAGGAACCAGACGAGGAAGTAGGACTTCGGTCGGTCGGTCACCAGCTCGCCGAGGAAGAGCTCGGGTCCTGGCCTGTTCTTCCAATGGCCGACGGTCTCGAGGAGGTGCTCGAGCGTCTTCTCCCACAGCCACGGCCACAGGAGCAGCACGGGGAGAGCAGCCAGGACCGGGCCGACGTACATGCCCCACGGCATCGGGACGGTCCCCGTCATGCGGGCGCTTCGGCGATGCCAGATGACCCAGCCGACGTAGAAGAAGGGGATGAGGAGCCCGGCCGTGAACTTCGTCCCGACGGCGAGCCCAGCGCAGAGCCACGCCAGCGCCTGAAAGCCCGAGGCGTCGTCGTCGTCGTCGAGCCCTCGCAAGAAACACGCGATGGCGGCGGTGTAGAAGAACGCGAGCGGGGCTTCGAGAGTCCCGATGTTCGAGTGCGCGATGGCCGGCGGGAGCAGCGCCGCGACGAGGCCGGCGACCGTCGCCGTGCCGACGCCGCTGAGGCGCCGACCGATGCCGAAGACGAGCAGCACGGTGAGGCTGCCGAGGAGCGCCGACGCGAGCCGGGCTGGCGTCGGGCCGCCGCCGAACGCAGCCTGAGCGACGCCGTAGATGAGCTTGCCCACGGGTGGGTGTTCGCGGTTGACGCGCCACTGCTCGGCGTCGAAGTGAAGGGCGGCGACGTTTCGATAGTAGACGTCACCCGCGCCGACGTAGGCCCACTCGTCGCAGGTCTCGCCTTGAGCGCCGACCGTCGCCGCCCGCACGCCGAGCGCGAGCAGGAACACGCCGGCGCCCGCGAGCACCGTCGCCCGGTTCGCCGGGGACCGAAGACGGGTGATGGCCGAGCGGACCCGCTCGCGGAAGAGGGTCAGGAACGCGATGCCGAAGCAGATGAAGGAGAGCGCCGGGAGCGCCCGTTCGAGGACGCCGGCGCTCGTGGGCCGGTCGGGGCGCAGGTAAGCGCGTGGGAGTCGACCGATGGTGTTGTAGCCCGAGGGCAGACGCCATTTGAGGTCGAAGTAGCCGCCGCCTTTGGCGTTTTCGTATTCGATCCGGATCGGGATCCACCCGCGCTCGACGAAGACCTCTTCCCCTCGGGTGCGGCGAGGGTGTTTGCCGCTGTTGTCGACGAGGCGAACGTCGCCGAAGTAGAGGCTGCTCCCATCGTCGCTCTCGATCTCGAAGCGGTAGTTCCCCGTGCGCGGCAGGTAGAGCCAGCCCGACCACTGCAGCTTCAAGTTCTCTTCGAGGCGATAAAAGGGGTTGTTCTCGGCGAGCGACTCGACCTCGAACTGTACTTTGCGGTCGATGACGACGGGCGAGTCGGGTCGGTTCGTGCGTTCGAGCTTCAACCCCTGCGCCGGTCTCAGAACGACTGCCGCCGCCGCCGCCCCGATGCCGGCGAGGAGCAGTCCGGCGATCCACAGTCGACGTTTCGGTTGGGCGCTCGTCACGGCGCGCGAAAGTACCAGTCCGAGACGGACCCGCAACCTATTCCGAGCGCCTCACGTCCCTTCCAAAGCGACGAGCCGCCAGGGCCGGTCACCGTCGCTTCCGGACGTCGCCGTAACGGGCCGTCAGCTTGAGGGAGTCGAGGTATTCCGCGAGTGGTACCGAATACTTACGAGACGCTCCGGTCAGCTCCTTGAACTCGGTGGTGTTCAAGGTCTCGTGGCCCTCGAACCACGTTCGGACCGCCTGTGCGAGCCCGTCGATGGCCTCCTTGTGGAAGAGGAGCCCGTCCACTTTCACCACGAGGCCTTCTTCCACCAGGAGCTCGACGACCTCCGCGACGTCTTGCGCCGACGGTGTCGTGCCGGTTCCGCGGAGCTGGTCGCCCAGTTCGACGAGCGAGGGCGTCGCGAGCCCTGCGGCGCGAAGCAGCGTCAACCCGCGTTCACGTGCGGACGCCATCGCGGCGCTGAGCCGTGGCGTGAAGTCGATGCGCCGTACCCAGCGCTGCTCGGCGACCACGCGTCCCCGGGCCGCCAGCACGGCGATGATCTCCGCGAAGAGCCGCGGGGACAGGTCGTAGCGAAGCTGCGACCGGAGCTCACCCAGGGGCATGCCCGGCCGGTGAGGCGACCGTTCGTGGTGGGAGGCCAGGAGCGTCTCAGCCTTGTCGCACAAGGCGTCGAAGTGGCTGGCGTGGACGTAACGATCGGTGCCGCCCTCCTGCACGCGGAAGAGCTGGGCGGTGGCCGTCAGCGCCGCGAGGCCCTCCGCGATCTCGCTCCCCGGGGCGCCGAGGATCTGCGTGAACTGGCGTTCGTCGTAGCCGAAGAGGCCCGCGTCGACCGTGACGACGCGTAGCTTCGCCGTCATGTCGTCACCGGCCAGCGTCGAGATCGTGGCCAAGACCTCGGTATCGCCGGCCTTGTGTTTGAGCGGGGTGGGGTGCCGAACCGTCGCCCCGCCGAAGGTGGTCCCGTAGTGGGCGAGCTGTTCGAACCCGCGGAGGACCACGCGGTCCCCGGCCATCGCCACGACCGGGCGGTCGAGGCGCAACTGCGCAGGGCGCGTCTCACCCGGCTCCATCGCATCCGCGCCGAGCAAGACAATAGTCCCGGTCACTTGCGTCGTGCCAAGGTGGACGAGGGCCTTGGCGCCCGTCTCCAGGATCTTTCCCGCGTGGGCGAGAAAGTGCAGGTCGACATCGAGGAGGTGCGACGGCGTGAAACTTCCAGGTCGCGTCAGCACCTCGCCCCGGTCGACCGACTCGCGGTCGAGGCCTTGGAGATTGACGGCGGCCCGATGACCACCGACCGCGCTATGGACGGCGTCACCGTGGCTCTCGATGCCGCGAACCTTCGCTGCCGCGCCACTCGGCTGAAGCGTCACGGCGTCCCCGACGTCAACGTTCCCCGAGGCCACGGTCCCCGTTACGACCGTACCGAAACCCCGCATGGTGAAGACTCGGTCGACGGGCAGCCGGAACGGCAGGGTGGCTGCGCGCCGTCGTCGTTCGCCCGCTGCGGGCGCTTGCCGCTCGATCTCGCTCCGTATGGCGGTGGTCGCCTGCGTCGCTCCCCCGCCGCTCCCCGGCAGTAGCGTGACTTCGAGCACGGGGGCACCCTCGAGGAAGGTCCCGCTAACGAAGGTGGCCACATCCGCTTTGACGAGCTCGAGCCACTCGGGGTCGACGAGATCGATCTTCGAGAGCACCACGAAACCACTCGAGATCCCGAGGAGGCGGCAGACGTCGAGATGCTCGCGCGTCTGCTGCATCACCCCCTCGTCGGCGGCAATCACCAGCATGACGAGGTCGATTCCGGTCGCGCCAGCGATCATCTGGCGGATGAATCGCTCGTGGCCCGGCACGTCTACGATGCCGCAGCGGAGGCCGCCGACGTCCATCCACGCGAAGCCGAGCTCGATCGAGATCCCGCGGGCCTGTTCCTCTTTCAGGCGATCGGTCTCGATCCCGGTGAGGGCACGCACCAACGAGGTCTTGCCAT
Source organism: Myxococcales bacterium (assembly GCA_018780435.1). Taxonomy (GTDB): domain Bacteria; phylum Myxococcota_A; class UBA9042; genus SXOO01. The sequence goes on along the minus strand of JADMJS010000504.1, from coordinate 3,399 downwards.
GATCGATGTGTCCAGCGGTGCCGATGATGAGCATTCGCGGGAGCCTAGTCAGGGCGAGCGTGATTGTCACCTCACGACAGTCGAGGCCCATCCCAACGCGAAGTTCCAGTTCAGATGTGGCCACGTGCGCCCGATAGCCGGACGCATTCTCGGGCGTCCCGAGGTGGACGGGGATGCGACCAAGAGCCTCCGATCTCACGACAAGGGGGTGGTCTTGGCGAAAATGGCCACACAGGGCTATCCTGCGGGCCGAGATTTGTCGACACTCGCAGATCTCGCTGGCCCGGATCGTTCGGGCCCGAGATTCGCGGCGGTGGGGTCCGAAACATGACGGTCATCCAGAGAGAGACGGAGCACGTATGAAGCTGGGTTGTCCTCATTGCGGCGCCTCATTCGACGTGGCCGAAGAGCGCGCCGCTGACCCCTCGAAGTCCATTACGTGCCCCGAGTGCCTCGAAGTCTTTCCGGTCGGACAGGCCAATCGTGGCGACTCCATTGGCGCCGGGGGCAACGACCCCGGCGAGGACGACGACTTCGGCTTCGAACTCGATGGTCTCTCTCGAGCTGGTCTCTCGCAGATCGGCTTCGAAGAGGCCGGGGGCAAATCCGCCGAAGCGTCCCGCATTCAGCTCTCCGGCGTCCTACGCGACAAAGCCACTGGCGCCGGCTTCGAGAAGTCGCAGCCCGACAGCGTCGGTGAAGTCAGCAGCCTGAAGGACGTCGACCTGACCCTCGCGGGCACCTACCACCGCACCGGTCGAAAGCTCCACCACGCCACCGATGTGGTGTGGACCGGGCGCGGGAAAGACCCAACGCCGGCTGCTAAGGCGCCGCCTCCGCCGCCGCCGCCCACCCCGCTCAAGGTCGTCCCCGCGTCACCGCCCCCATCGTCGGCGGCCGCTCCGCCCGCCCCGCCTCGAGGGGCCGCTCCTGCGACCGGTCGCACCCTTCCGCCCCCGAGCGCCGATGTCGAGCGGAGCTTCGACGACTTCCCGCCACTCGAGGGCAGCCTCACCGGCAGCGGCGCTGGTGGTGGGCTCGGGAGAGGGTCTGCGAGCGGCTTCTCAAGCCCGGGTTTCGGCTCAGCCGCCCGAAACCGCTCAGTTCCGCCTCTGGACGAAGGGAGCGCCTTCGGTTTCGATCTGTCGGCTCCACCCGACCCGTCTCGTCGGTCCGTTCCACCACTTGATTTCGAGCGAAGCACGTCACTCGGCGGCGCCCACTCCCTGGCCGGGCGCAGCCAAGCTGGCGCCCTCGACGAGATGGACTTTTCGAGCCTCCTCGAAGAGAGCCTCAGCAAAGAGGGCTCGTTTGCGGCGGCCAGCAATCCCTTCGCTGACGTCGGCATCGCCGAGAGATCAGTCGAATCGAGGCGCGGGCCGCCGTCGAAGGCACCCGTCGCGGAACCGAGCGCGCCACCGGGTCCACTTCCGAACACCTCTCGCGCCCAGTCGCGCGACGTAAGCTCCTTCTTCGTGGAAGCGCCGAAGGCCACGGCTGGCGGCCCCGTCGCAGCGGCCGCGGTCAAAGAGTCCGCCGAAGTGGGCTCCTTCGACCTCGACCTCCCCGGTGAACCGCCGAAGCCCACGTTGGCCAAGGCAGACGCCCGCCCTTCCAAGACGCCGGTGCGCAAGGACGCCCCTAGCGCGTCCCGGTCCGGTGGCAGCAAGGGCCCCGTCATCGCGCTCGTGGCGCTGCTCGTCATCGGTGGCGCGGGCGTGGCGGGAGAGTTCCTCGGCCACGGCTACTTCTTCGTCGGGTTGCTCGGAGATGCTCCTTCCGACACCACCATGCCCGGCGGCGTTGCCGACAAACCAGCGCCGTCGCGCGACCCCGGCGCACCGGGCGTCGCGCCGGAACCCGAGAAGGACACGCTGCCGCCGCTCGGCGACAGCCCGCAGTCATACGACGCGCGCACGGCTGCTCTGGAGAAGGCGATCGCGGCGGAGACCGACGAGAAGAAGAAGTCGGCCCTGCAGGACGAACAGGTCCGCATCGCACTTCAGTTCCGCTTCCGCTGGCCGGGACGCTTCCTCCGCGACGAGGCGCGCAAGGCGGCCCTCGACAAACAATTCGCAGCCATGAAGACCCGCTCCTTTCTGTCGCAGTTCTGGGAATTGCTCGGAGAGACGGGCTCGGCCGAGACGAGCCGGGAGAAGCTCCTCGAACAGGCCGAACTCGCGCTGGCCCAGGCCAACTCGTCGGACCTGACGGGTGGACGGGACCTCCTCTACAAGGCGCTGCTTTTCCGTGAACGCCAGAAGCCGGAGCAGGCTCTCCAGCTCCTCGACACGGTGGTCAAAGAGCAGCCGGCGCTCATCTGGGCGCAGCTCGAGCGGGCGGCGGCGCTCCGCGAGCAGAAGAAGTTCGATGACGCCATCGTGGCTGCCGAAGCGGCCCTCGCGGTCGACGAGAAGAACTACGACGCGCGTGTGACCATCGCCGCCATCTTGGTCGAGAAGCAGGAAGAGCCCGGCTACGCTCGGGCGCGTGAGCTCGCGGAGGCTGCTCAGGCGTCGGCGAAGGAGTCGGGCGACGGGTACGGTGAATTCGCCGCCAATCTGCTCCGCGCTCAGGTCTACGGGCTGCAAGGCAAGAACGAGGACCGTCGTTCGGCCCTCGAAGCGGCCGCCGCCTTCGATCCCAAGGACGAGACCCTGATCGTCGAACTCGCGGAGGCCGACCAGCGCGTCGGAAACGGCGCCAAAGCGGCCGAGCGGCTCGGCGCGTGTCCCCAGGACGTCTGCAAGTCGCTCGGCTTCATGCGGGCGTATGTTCGAATCCTCAAGGGTGTCGATAACTTGCAGGAGGCGGAGTCGGTGACGGTTCGCGCCGAATCGGCGTTCCCGGGCAACCCAGAAGTGCTCTTCATGAGCGGCGACGTCCTCGAAGCCCGAGGGAAGCTCAGCCTCGCTGCCAAGAAGTTCGAGGTCGTCAAACAGAAGGATCCGAAGCACCTCGAAGCGTATCTGCGCCTCGCTCAGATCCATCGCCGGGAGAAGGACTACGAGCGCGCCTTGACCGTCCTCGAGGAGGCCAGCAAGGCCTTCGAGGGCGCCGGCGAAGAGTCGGAGGCCGCCATGAGCGTCGCGCTCGAACGCGGCGAGCTCCTGATGAAACAGGGCCGGGTCGACGAGGCCAAGGAGGTCTTCCAGCGCATCGTGAAGGCCCAGCCGTCCAACGTGAACGCCCGAGCGAGCCTCGCGCGGCTCCTCGTCGAAGTCGGACAGCCAGCCCAGGCCGTGTCTCAGTTCGAGAAGCTCTACGAGCAGGGCAAGGGCGGCGCCGAGATATCACTCGCGTTCGCCGAAGCGCTCATCCAGAGCGGCAAGCCCGATCGCGCCATCGAAGAGCTCAAGACCTTCCTCGAGACCAACCCGAAGGAGCTCGAGGGCCTCG
>JADMJS010000159.1 GCA_018780435.1 Myxococcales bacterium | reverse complement strand
GCACCGACTCGCTGATGGTGTGGAGGGGGTCGAGGGGACCTGGTGTGTCGCCCCAACACCACAAGACCACACAGACTCGTGCGTCGCCGTCGCGCACCGTGTGCACCGCGTCGGCCGAGGCGCGCGGCCTGCACCTGCTCGAGGAACGTGATTGGGCGCTTCTTATCGACACAATCAATGAATTCAATTGCATCTCGACTCTCAAAATCGCACGTGACCAAAATCAACGACAGCGAGCGACGCGCACGGTGCTGTGCCGTCGCCGTGGGCCGTCACTCAGCAGGTGCACTTCCATGGTGACCAGCATTGATCCGCGCATGCAAACGGTACGGCGCGTCAGGCGCACACGTCGGCCGATTCTTGCGAACGCATCTCCTCCCTAGTCGTGCGGCTCGTCAACGTGGGAGTGACCGGCAGCACAGCTGACACCCCAACGAGTATTGTGCAGGATCGATCTGCGTCGCACGACCGCATCGACCGCACAAAAGTTTTTGCATTCTGCAATGGGCACTCGCGTCACGCGCCACGGGGTGCCGTTGGTGTGGGGGCACTCGCACTATGACCACCGACAATAGCCGCAGTGAGATTGCCACGTGCCGCCCATCGTTGGCCTCAAAATTTTCACCGGCGACCGGATCGCGATCTTATTGCGATAAAAAAGGGTGAAAAATCGCAATAATATCGCAATCAAAAAGTGAGTTTCCCACAGTGTTCCACCACCGCGTTTGGGCGCTGCGACGTGTTCAGAAAGACATTTATCGTGCACGCGCCGTCGGGCGACCACTACAACACGAGCAAGGCCGACGGCTTGCGCACGCGGTTCTTCACGCCGCCGCCGCTCGACGAGCTGGTGGCGCTGGGCGAGCTCGAGGGCGTTGACTCCGACGAGGTGCGCCTCCACATCGCCCACTACGGTAAGAGCAATAAGAGAGTGAGCCAACTCACTTTTTCTCGTCGGGAGTGGTTTTTTTTTCACACACAAAAAAACAAAACTTTGACGATTGCTCCGTCGCTTGACCCGCTCCCTGCCTACAACTCACGGTAACGACGCGCGCCGATGCGGCGCTCCTGATGGTGTGCTTCACGCGCCGCGGCGCCGACGTCGCACACACAACACAGCGCGTTTTTCTCTCGTTTTTTCTGTGAGG
>JADMJS010000593.1 GCA_018780435.1 Myxococcales bacterium | reverse complement strand
ATGAAGAGGAAGTGCTTGATTCGATTGTCAGTATTGGACCAGTGGTACGGGTAGTCGTAACACGCGAGCATGTGATCGCAACCCGAGTCCGACCGGTCGATGAACATGTTCTGGAGACGACCGGCCGCGATCTTCGACTTGTACTCGAGCTCGACGCGGTCGCCGATGGTCTCGCAGCGCAGGAGGTCCGTGCCTTCGAAGGGCTGGAACTTGCGATGCAGGAAGCCATGGGTGAAGTCGGACACGTTCTCGATGAGCATCGAGTGGTGGCCTTCGCAGTCGAATTGCACGATCGCGTGGGGCCAAGGCGCGTCGCCTTCGAGCTCCGGGATGGACGGGATGTCTCGGGTCGTCGCGAGCGCCGGATCACCGGGGAAGACGAAGAGGAGCCCGTAGCGCTCTTTGACCGGGACGGACTCGATACGAAGTTCGGGGCGCTTGTGGCCGAAGAGCTCGTGGGGGATGTGGGCGGTGCCGTCGCCATCGTAGGCCCAGCCATGGTAGGGGCAGACGAGCTGACAGCCGACGACCTGACCTTCGGTGAGCTTCAAGTGCCGGTGAGCGCAGCGGTTCTCGACGGCACGCAGCCGCCCGTCGTCGCCACGGAACACCGCGAGCGAGCGGCCGAGGAACGTGACCTCCATCGACTGGCCCTTGTTCAGATGGGCGGACTGGCCGACCGCGTACCAATAGTCCGGATCGAGGCCGGTCGAGCGGGCCTTCTGGCGCCGAGTCCGGGCCTCGTCAAAGGTCGGTGGGGCGCCCAAGGCATGTCCGGAGAGGTCGTTTTCGTTACGCAAAGGTTGCTCCCTCGAGTGCGCACGGCGTCCCTTGGTGCGCCGGGCACCGGGTCGAGCCGACCGTGGCGGGCGGGCGTCTAATGCCGCCCCAAGGGGCTGTCAAGCTCGACGGGGCTCACTAGAACCTGCTCTCTCGAAAGGCGTCTTCGTGCGCGCCAAATGGACGATGAGCGCCGCCGGGACGAGCACGTACGGTGCGCAGATGAGCGCGAGTAGGATGGGCGCCGGGCTGTCCAAGACGCCGACGGCGACGTAGAGCACCGTCGAGTAGATGTAGGCGCCACAGAAGGTAATCGCCGGGACGGGCAGCCAGCGCCACCCGCGGGCCAGGCCGACGGCCAGGACCAGCTTGAGCGGACCGAAGACGAAGCCGCTGATGAAGAGCATGGCCTGAACCCAGGTCGCGCCTGACATCACGAGGGGATCGATGTCGCGCGCGTAGTCGGCGAGTGCGCCCGCGAGCGGATGACCGACGGCAGCGAAGTCGAGGCCGAGGCCGCCAATGGCGTCGATGGTGAACGAGGTCACGGCGAAGACCCCGAAGGCGATCACGAAGAAGAGGTGGAGCGGGCGCTCCCGGAGTGGCCGCAGCACGTCAGTGAACAGGGCTGCTTGCGCCCGGCGTCGCCGTCTTGCGTCGGTCCAGCCACGAGAGAATGGCCGGGAGGAAGGTCACGGACAAGAGCAGGCACGCGGTCATGCCGATGCAGAGCGTGGCGCCCAGCGCGGCCGTGCCCTTGTTGTCGGTGAAGACCAGTACGCCAAAGGAGCCGATGTTGCCGAGCGACGACGCGATGATGGCGCGGCCTGTGGTCTGCACGGCAAACCCGACGCTCCCACACTCGTTGTAGCGGTGAATGACGTGGATACCCGAGTCGATGCCGAGGCCGATGAGGAGCGGGATCGCGAGCACGTTCGAGAAGGTATACTGGACTCCGAACACGTTCATCGCGCCGACCATCCAGATGGAACCCATCACGAGTGGGACGAACGCGAGCGCGATATCGCGGGCGCGCCGGAGGTCGATGAGCACGACGATGAACACGATGATGAGCGCGTAGAAGCCCGACTGAACCAGGCTGTGCTTCATGAGCTGAGCGAAGTACGCGTAGGTGATCGCCGCGCCCGTGGCCTCGCCGTCGATGTCTCGGAGCAGCTTGGTGAACTTCTCGACGAAGACGGGATCTTCGGCGGCACCCGTCGGATAGACGCGGACGGCGTAGACCTCCGGCTGGCCGTCCTTCGCAGGCTGGTAGAAGGGCGAGGCGAGGTTCTCCGGTAAGTCCGTGATGTGGAAACGCTTTGACTCCGCCGATTTGAAGAAGGGCTTCACGATCGTGAAGAGCTTGGCGAGCTCCTGGTCGAGGTTCTGGAGCCGTGCGCCGAGTGTCTCGTCGGGGACCTCCTTGAGCGCCTTCAGGAGCTTTTGGAGAGCAGCGGTGACCGGGGTGAGCTCCTTTGCGAGCTTGTCTTGGCCGAGCTGTTTCAGCGTGAAGGGCAAGTCGGACTCAAACTGCCCCACGAGGCCGACGAGGGCGGCTCGGAATGCCGCGGGGTCCGGAGCGACGGGCGCCTCGAAGTGCGCATCCGGGAGCTTCTGGGCTGCCCTGCGCATGGAGGCGATGAGAGGCTCCTTGGCCTCGAGCTCCTGCGGCAGGATGTCGGCAACCGATTCGGTGCGGGAGACGACGGCCGGTCCGAGGCTCTCGAGCTGCTTCAACTGCGTGAGACTGGCGGCTCGGGAAGGGGCCCGGAGGATCGCGAAGTTCATCTCGCCGAGCCCATAGGCTTCCAGCCGGTGCAAGCTGCGCATCGAGCCCATGCCATCGGGCAGGAAGGCTTTTGCGTCGAAGTTGAACTCGATAGGACGAATGGCCGCGCCAAGTCCAAGCGTGATGAGGGTCCCTGAAATGATGATGAGGGCGTTGGTTCGTTTCGGCCAGACCCACTGCCGGTGTTCTTTCTCTGGCCTCACGTCGTCGTTGCGCTTCCGCATGCGCTCGAGGACGGGCAGGAGGATGAGCGACATGATGAGGACGAGCGTCAGCCCGACCGACGCGATGACCCCGAGCTCACGAGTGGCGCGGAAGTCGGACATGGCCATGGCCATGAACGAGGCGATGGTGGTGAAGGCGCCAGCGAAGAGGGCCGGGCCGACGCCGACGATGGTACGAGTCGCGATGTCGTTGTACTTGCCGCCGTAGGACCTCTCCACGTCGAAGCGCGTGTGCAAGTGGGTGGCATAGTCGATGCCGAGACCGACCAGGATCACGGCGATGATGGACGAGACCAGTCCGAGCGCGCCGTAGATGAACGACGCCACCGTGAGCGCCATCGCGGTGCCGACGAAGAGCGGCACGAAGGCCGTGATGGTCGACCAGAAGCTCCGGTAGGCGACCAAGAAGACGACGAGCGTCACGACCGTCGACAAGATGCCCATCAGGCCGATGTCGCTCGTGAGGGTGATGCGCTCGTCGGCAAAGAGTACAGGGATCCCGGTGACGGCGGCGGCGACGCCCTTCGGGAGCGACGCGACCGCCTCTCTCACGGCGTTCGTGAGCGGAATGGCGACCTTCTCGTCGACGAGGTCGGCGTTCGATCGCACTTGCATCAAGAGCGCGTGGGCGGGGGCGCCCTCGGGGCGGGTCCGGAGGGCGAGGTAGCCGTCGCGGTTGAAGCCAACGCGCGCGTCACCATGTGAGAAGGCGCCGTCGTAGGCGAAGGGGCGGCCGCCGCGCGCGAGCGTCTCCTCTAGGTCACCCAGGCGGTCCGCGAGAAAAGCGGCGCCGGCGGTGAGATCGAAGGAGTCCAGCGTGTCCTTGCCGACACCGGAGGGGAGCTCGCCTTCTTCCGTAAAGGTGGTCGTGGCCTCGTTCAGGGACGTCAGCAGGCTCGCGAGGCCCGTCATCGGCTTTAGCGCCGCTGCTTTGGCGTCGGCGCTCGGCTTCATCGATTCGGTGAGGTCGATGACCTTCTGAAAACGCTGAAGCTCCGCCAGGGGCAAGTAGTAGGGCGCGTTCTGGGCCAGAGCGTCGACGTCGACCCGGTGAAAGACGCCGGAGACGAGCTCGTGCTTCTCGATGGTCGCCGCGACCGAGGTCGCGGTCTGCTGCAGCGTCGTCAGGTCATCCCCTTCGAGGAGCACGACGATGTCGTAGCCGCCGCCGAAGCGATTCAGGAAACCCATGTAGCGAAGCTGCTCGGGGTCGTCGGCGTCGACCACCGAATGCCGAGAGCCATGAACCCCGAGGTGCCCCGTCCCGAGCCAGTAGAGGCAGAACCCAAAGAGCAGGACCGAAGCGGCGAGGATAACCCTCGGGTGCTCCACGATCATGCGAGCCAGCCAGCCAAAGATCCGCTTGCGCATTCAAACCCTAGCCGTGAGGGCTCTCTCCCGGTGTCGTCGCGACCGCGGCGCCCAGGGTCGGCCCAATTGGCTCGCCTTCCTGTCACCCTGCGGCGCGAGTGTCAATGTCATGCAGCTTTGAGCTTACGCTCTGGAGGGCTGGACCCGATGCTTCCAGTCGGCACGGAGAGCGCCTCTGAAGGTTAGGAGCGGCCCGTGGCGGAAGGAGCAGCCCATTCATGATCGTCGTGAGTAGCCAGGACCTCCGGAGAGCGCCTCGTCGCGACTTCCGGGTCCCCGTCGAGATCGTCGATCACCATCGTGGACGCCGGCTCGTTGGCCGCAGCGTTGAGGTGAGCTCGCTCGGCATGTTCATCGAGACCGCGCAACGCTTCGAAGGCGGGCAGCTCGTCACCGTGAAGTTCCCGTCGCCGAATCACCAGTATGAGCTCTGCCTCACCGGCGAGGTCGTTCGCAATGACGACGACGAGGGCGATCTGGGCGGCGTTGCGGTGGAGTTCTTCGGGGTGGACGCGTGGGTGCGGAGCGAGCTGGCGGCGTACGTCGCGGCGGGCCATCGGCGACCGACGCTGACGCTGGCACCGCCACCGACCTGAACCGAGCCCCTATCGCTTGCGAGCCAGCGTGAGCCCGTCGCGGACGGTGAGCATCACCTGCTCAACGCGCGGATCCGCAGCGACCTTGGCGTTGAAGCGAACGATGGCGTGATCGTCCTCGGACTTGGGATCGAGGACCCGGCCGCTCCACAGGACGTTGTCGACGCAGATGAGCCCACCGGGGCGCACATCGGGCACGACGGCGTCCCAGTAGGCCGAGTAACCGCCCTTGTCGGCGTCGATGAAGACGAAATCGAGTGGATCGCCGGCGCGTTCTCGGCGTAGGACCTCGAGCACGTCGAGCGCTGGGCCGAGACGCGCCTCGACCCGGTCCGCGAGTCCTGCCTCGTCGAAGTAGCGGCGCGCGATGGCGGTCGTGTCCGGGTTGATGTCGATGGTCACGAGGCGGCCGTTAGAGAGCGCGGCGCCGATGTGGAGGCCCGAGCAGCCCGTGAAGGTCCCGATCTCGACCGCGTGACGCGGGGCGAGCAGCTTGACGAGCAGCCCGAGCAATTGTCCGACCGCCGCGCCCACTTGCATCTGTGGCATCGTAGTCTTGGCCACGGTCTCCACGCGCAAGCGCTCCAGGAGCTCACTCCATTCGGACGTGGAGTGCGCGTGCGCATAACGCTCGATGGCGTCGGGGACGAGGGTCAGCATGGTCGCCTCGGGGTCCGGGTTCTTCTCGGGGAGAGGGCCATGATTAGAAAGGCGTCACGATGGTCTGAAATCCTTCCGCGCGTTCGAAGGCCTTCCGCTTCTTCTCGGCGGCGTCCATCGTCTTGAACTGGCCGAGCCGGACCCGATAGAAGCGGCCCTTCCCCTCGACGTCTGCCGTGGTCAGATAAGGCTTGTGGCCGTTCGCCGTGAGGATCTGCATGAACTCGCGGGCCTCGCCTCGAGCACGGAACGCCTTGATCTGGATGGTCCAGCCCTTCCCCGACTTCTCGTTGGCCGTCGCGCCGGCGGGCTCGTCGGCGACATCGGTCGGTGCGGCGGCTTCATCGTCGTCCGCTGGCTCAACGGCGCCCGTGTCGGGGCCGTGTTCTGCGATCGCCGCGGGCAGGTCGCGCGGCGCTGCCGGGGCCGTCGGGCCGGCGGCGCGCGGCGTGCCGGTCAGGGTGTTGTCGGCGGGCGGCAACCGGTCCTTCACCTCGGAGGTCGCCCCGAAGCGCTTCTCTTCGAACGCGGTCATGGCGCGATCGGCGGCGGCGCGCTCTTCGGCGGCGAGCCGGTCGCGCTCGCGCTGCGCGATTCGTAGCGTCGGATCGTCGATCTGAACCGGCGGTGTCTCTTTCTTGAGCGTGCGGTCGAAGGTGTACTTGGGCGGGAGGGTGACGGTACGTGCGGTGGCCGCGCCATCCTCTTTGGAGGCGCCGTTCTCGCCAGCTTTCGCCGCCACCGGTTTTTCGACGGCCGCGATGACCGGTGCCGCCGCGGTGGGGGCGGGTGGGGTCAGCTCACGCCCGACCCAGTATCCAGCACCGAACACGATCCCGAAGGCGACGAGACAGCCGACGACGAGGCCCGCGATTTGCCGGCCGTCGAGGTGAAAGACCACCTTCTCGCGAATTCGCTCTGATTCTCGCATCGCCGCCTCTCCGAACCCGCGCCGGACTGTCTGCCAGAGCGCTTACATGCGCTGCGGTGCCGAGACGCCCAGTACCTGAAGTGCATTGGATACGACGATCCGCACGGCGTCGCAAAGAAAGA
>JADMJS010000254.1 GCA_018780435.1 Myxococcales bacterium | reverse complement strand
TCCGCGACACCAGCTCGCCGATCAATATGTACGCGCTCGGGTACTTCGACGGCGTGCCGCTCCCGGACCGCACGATCGACGACCCGCGCAGCGCCATGCCGTCCTTCGTCTACATCTACAAGCGCAACCTCGAGCGGACTTGCGACACGCGCGAAGACCTCGTCGACGAAGTGCGCATCACTCTGCTGCACGAGCTCGGGCACTTCCTCGGGCTCGATGAAGACGACATGGAGCGGCTCGGTCTCGATTGACGCACACCGCATCGAGGGCACGGAGCGGCGCCTTGGCCCACGACGCGTGGACCATGGCTGCCCTCCGCGCCATGCGGAGTTCACAGAGAGACCTTGACTCCGCGGGGCGGCGACCGACGCGATGGATCCCTTCAGCCTCTGTTGTGTGACGTGCCTCTCGCTCGCTGACCCTGGCAGCTCGGGCACCTTCGCATCTCGACCGGGTGGCGACGTCGCCTTCGAGGCGCGCTCATCTTTATCCGTTGCGTTGCCCGAGGACGCGCTCGAGCTGACCCCGGCCGGCTTCGAAGCGCGTGAGCTCCGTTTGGGGCTAGCCGCGGGGCTCACGCCGGCCCTGGGCGTCACTCTGGCCTTCGACGCGGCCGATCTCGTAACCCCCGGTACGGCGGCGTCGGCGGCGGGCTCGGAAGCGTATCTCGACGCGCGATTCGGGCGCGCCGGGATCGATTCGGACGCGACCTGGGGCGGATTGCACCTCCGCGTCGGGCGGTTTCGAGCCGGGCCGGGCATCGCCGCGCTGCGACCCCATCAGCGCTGCTTCACCGACGCCAGCCTCGCTACCGAACGATTCTTCGGCGATCGGGGCCTCGTCGATCAGGGGCTCTCGCTTCGCTGGGACGCGCCGTCTCGGACCGTGCCCTTCGGGGTCACGCTCTTCGCGCTGTCGGGGCTCGATTCACCCAGCTTCGACCCCGTCGCTCCGGTCGACGCGGCCAGCGTGTTCTCGGGACTCCTCGTCGGCGCTAGGCTCCACATCGACCTCGGCTCCGGCCTCATCGGGCCTCGCTACCCCATCGCGCTGTCGCTCTCGTGGATGAGCGGCCAGAACGGGACCGGACCCGAAAATCGTACGGATCTCCTCCACGCCGGTCTGTCGTCGGTGATCCCGCTCGAAGGTGGCTGGGCGCTCGGCGTCGATGTCGAGTACCAGCTTCGGCGCTGGGGGATCCCCTACGCGCTCGTCGCCGAGGGGGGACTCGGCATCGCGTTCACCGCGACACACGACCAGCTCCAGCTCGGCCTCCGCTTCGATCAGGTCGGCCTGCCGAAGCCCACCTTCCGGCCCGAGCCCGGCGATCCGAACCCACCCGCGTTCACGGCCGAACGCCTCGAACGCTACACGGCGCTCGCCTCGTGGGCCTTCACCCCCGAGGTGATCTTGCGCGCTCAATACGCGCTACGCGACGACACGAGCGAGCTCAGGTCCACCGGCGACGGGGATTACGTCCACTCGGGGAGCCTCGAGCTCGTCTTTGGCTGGGCGGGCTCCGCAGGCTCATCGCGGCCCGTCGCTGACGACGATGGACCGCCGGGTCGCGAGCCCGTGCGTCGGACCGAACCCCGGCCCGAGCCCATCGTAATGGCTCCCGAGGCGTGGATCGCGCAGGCGGGCGCTGCACTCGGAGCGGCCGAAGCACTCGGAGCGGCCAGTGACCACGCGGCGTCGGTGACCGCGTCGCGCGAGGCGGCGTATCTCGCGCTACGCGCCCGCCTGGCGGCGCTGCGGATCACGGCGCCTCGAGACCGCTCCTGTACGACCGCTCTCGAAGTGCTGACGCGCGATGGGGCCGCACCTCCTCCCGAGCTATGGTCGGCGGCCAGGGCTCTCGATCGCCACGCGCTCGCCACGGGTGAATCCCCGCTCGGTGGAGAGGCGTCGCGCTTCTACGACCGTGAGACCGCGGCCATGGCGCTGCAGTCGGCTCGAGCGCTCGTGGCATGGGCTACGGCTCATCCGGCGCCGCCGGCCCCGGCGACCACGCCGACCCCTCCGGTCGCGCCGGCTCCGACGACGCCGCCACCCGAGCCTGTCTCACCCCCGCCCGCTTAATTGCTCTCGAGCTCAAGAGAATGGTCGGGTGTGGGGGCTTTTGGCTAGCGCTTTGAGGAGACTTGCGTATCATGCCGGCGCTGTGCGGGGCGTCTGTTCGGGGGTACGGGGGTCGCCCCCCGCCCGCTAGTCAAATCATGGCCCCCGCCAAATACTGACCGCGGTGCTCCGCCGGTGCCCGCTGCCTGCCAGGAAGGTTGTCCATGAAGAACGTCCTCCGCGTCGCCCTCGCTCTCGGTGCACTCGTCTCTCTCGCTGGCGCGTTCAGCGGCTGCGGCGGCCCGTACATCCCGTCCGCCAAGGAAGGCCGCTGCAACGTCAACCGAGAGTGGGTCCCGCCCGCTCAGGTGGACGGCAAGTGGCGCGAGGGTTACTGCAAGGACGCGTAATCGGTCCTTCAAGGAGCCGATTCGTCCTTCTGCGTCACGTCGAGCGTGGGTTTCTGCCCACGTTCGGCTGATCGCGACCTTCGCGCGTTCGCTACCGCGCATCGCGAGGTGCTCGTGCTCGATCCCAGCACTTCCCCTTCCGTCACGCGCGCCGGCATCGTCGCTGCGGTGCGCTGCTCTTCGTGAGCGCCGCCGGTCCCACGCCGCCCGAGGACAAGCCTGACTACCTCGACGAGGCTCGCGGTCGTGAAGGCTTCGTGCATCAGCGCGCCGGCCGGGCTGTCCTGCCGAACCTCGACGTCAAGGCCGGTCGTTCCAACCTCATCTGGGTCGTCGTGGCCGTCGTGGCGGGCGGCGGCATCGCAGCAGCGCTCTACATGAACGCGTCCGGGGTCCGCTTTGGAACGACGAGCGCGAGTTCGCCTTCGACCGCGCGACGCGCGTCGGACGCACCGCTCCCAGACACCTCCGAGCAGCCGCTCGCGCTCTCGTTCTCCATCCTTCGTAAGGGAGCGCTCGAAGAGCTACCGAGCGGAAGCGCCATCTCGCTGAAGTCGGACCTCCGGTTGCGCCTCACGCTACCGACGAGCGGCTTCGTGTCCGTCGTCGCTGTGTCGCCGTCCGGTGAGCTACGGACGATCTACCCCGAGGGCACTGGAGGGCACGCGTCGGCCATCGTGACCGGCAAGCCGCACGACCCGAGGCCTATCGCGGTCGAACGTTGGGAGCCGGGTCCCTACCGGATTTACCTGCTTCATCGGCCCACGACCTTCGGCTCACAGGAGCTCGAAGCACGCCCCGACGCCCTACGCACCCCCGAAGGGACCCGGGTCGTCGCGTTCGAACTCGAACTTCAGAAACGATGAACGTGCCCCCGCCGCCCGCGGGGTCTTCTCTCAGCGTTGGTGCTTCGCCATGAAAGCGAGCTGATCGGTCCACGCCTGTTTGGCGAGGCCCTTCCAACGCATCGCGTGGAAGGCATGCATGCCCCCCTCGTAGACCTTGGTTTCGCCGGTCGCACCGAGCCGGCGTACCGCAGGCGCGATCCGGACGGTGTCACCGATGACCGGGTCGTTGCTGCCGACGAGCGCGAAGGTCGCCGGGAAGGGCCGGTCGGGCGGCGGCGCGGACTCCAGGAACGCGAGCGGGTTCGCGAAGCGATGAGAGGGCTTCGGGTCGCGGTGGTCCGGTAGATACTGCTCGGTGACTTGGTGGATTCGCCCTTCGATGAACGGTGCGATTTTCCGCTCCGCGGCGTGGCGCTCGGGGTGGCTCACTTCGAGGTAGCCGCACGCGGGCAAGAGGACGCGGGGCGCCGGGAGCCGGTCGTAGAGGGACGCGAGCCTCTCGTCCTCTTGGCGCCAGCAGAGCGCGATGGCGAGGCCCGTGACGAGATTGGCACCCGCGGACTCACCTGCGAGCACGAGCCGGCTCAGGTCCCCGCCGAGGCCTGGCGCCACACGGGCGACGTGTAACGCCGCCTCGACCACGTCGTCGAAGGCCGCGGGGTAGCGATGAGCCGGCGCCAGCCGGTAGTCGACGTTGAAGACCAACGCGCCCGTCCGCGCGAAGGCCGCTGCCATCGCCCAGTGCGTGTCTTTGCTGAAATAACGGAAGCCGCCGCCATGGATGTGAATGACGACCGGGAGGCCTCCGGGTCGCGCGACGCCGCCCGGCTCCGTCGCGGCCGGCAGGGAGGCGGCACCGGTCGCTGCAGGCCGATAGACATCGAGCTTCTGCGCCGGGAGTGGGCCGTATGGGACGTCTCGCGTCACCTCCAGCCCGCGCAATACGCCGGGCCAGTGCCGCGCCTTTCGGAAGAGGAGCTGCACGGTCGGGAGGAAGACGGACCCGTAGAGGAAGGTCCCGAGCGACGTTCTGGCCATGCGGCGCCTCGATGTAGGGGGCTGTCTGCGGCGCCGCTATTCGTAGTCGCCCGACCGGAGGTCGCCGCGCTGGAACATGCGGGTCTTCTCGACCCCGCCTTCGTCGGCGGGGGGGCCGCCACGGCCACCGGGCGACACGACGACCGTCTCGCCAGCGACTCGATAGCCGATCGCGTCGAAGCGTACGATGTCACCGGCGTTGAGCGCGCAATCGCGGACGCGCCGGTTGTTCACGAAGGTGCCGTTGGTGCTGTTCTTGTCGATGACCGTGAGCTGACCGCCGACCCAGCGCATCTCGGCGTGTCCGCCCGATACGCCTTGATGGACGATGACGACGTCGTTGGACGACTTGCGTCCAATCGTCAACACGTCGCGATCGGAGGAGAACTCGAAGCGTTCCGGACCGGGGCCCAGCGCTGTGAAGCGAGCGATGGTGGGGCCACCGGGGGAGGTTCGTGGGCGAGCCGCGGCGGGCGCCGAGTCCCGTGGGGGTGACTCGCGGAGGGGGGCTCCGCCGCCTCGGCCGTCCGAACGAGCGTCGCGCGACGGGGCTTCACCGCGGCGGGGCGGCGGGGGCGCCTCGTCGTCGTCGGCTGCGGCGCCTTGATCGAAGTAGCTGTTGGCGTCGAAGCGGCCGCTGGCCGGGGCCGCGTCTTCGTCGTCGTCCCCGCCCTTCTTGCGGCGGAAGAACATAACGAGCAGCACGATGCAGATGAGGCCGCCGCCACCACTCGCAGCCCAGATCCACCACGGCGTCGTCGCGGCTTCGGCCGCAGCGACTGCCGCCGCTTGGGCTTCTTCGGCCGCTTTCTTGGCTTCGCGCTCGACGCGTTTGGCTTCGGCTTCGGCCTTCATCCTGGCCATCTCGGCGGCGACCTCGGCTTCGGAGGCTTCGCTGTCGGGCTCCTCGGGCTCGGGCTTCTCCACCGGGGGCTTCTTCGTCGCGCCCTCCGCAGGGGCCGAAGGCGGAACGGCCGGGACGGGAGCGACCGCGATCGGCGCGACCGCCGGGACAGGCGCGGTCGGCGTGGGCGACACCGGGACTGGGGCGGTCGGGACGACGGCGGGCGTGGCCGGAGTGGGGACCGGCGCGGTCGGCACGGGCGCGGTCGGCACGGGTGCCGTTGGGACTGGCGCGGTCGGCACGGGCGCCGTTGGGACCGGCGCGGTCGGCACGGGCGCCGTCGGGACCACGGCGACCGGGGCGGTCGGGACGACCGGGACCGCTGCCGGCGCGACCGCATCGGCGACGGGCGGCTGCCCGATGCGAGCGCGTTCGAGGTTGGCGAGGACCCGGTCGAGCGCGCCAGCCACCTCGTCAGGCTTCGCGGCACGGTAGATCATGCCGCCCGCCGCCGCGGCGAGGGGGCCCAGCGGGCTGGGGTCGGCGTCGCCGAGCGCGATTACGTGCACAGCGATCCCATTGGTCGCGAGCTCGCCGGCCAGAGACGCGTCTGAGAGCGACAGCGGCCCACCGGCGACGAGTACCAGCGCCAGCATCGCGTCGGGCTTGACCTGCTTGAGCGGCACCAGATAGGCCGGCGCGACTCCGACCGAGGCATCGAGATCGCCGTCCGTGCGCTTCTGGCCCTTTCGACTACCTGACGCTTCGACGGTCCGCGCGGTGCTCGAACGGTCGGTGCCCGCCATCGGCGCCATCGCGGCCACGGATTCGTTTTCGCCAGTGCCGATGCGCCAGACACCCAGGAGGTCCTCGGCGCCCTGACCGAACTTGTTCACGAACTCGGCCACGCGCGCATGGACCTTGAAGGCCTTGAGCTGCGGGCTCGTGTCCATGATCACGGCGATCACGGCTGGCTTGCTCAGCGCTGTGCCGGCCGCGAGCAGCAAGGAGAGAAGTGCGGCGTAGGAGGCCCGTTTCACAGGGCCGGGATGGTAGCCCGCCCTCGTCTTCCGCGCAATGCACACGCGACGATCCGCACCAAGCCGACCCAACTCGGGTCGCCCACCGGGAATCCGGGTGGAACCTCGGGACACGCCGCGCGGGACGTCCGACGTCGCTTGCGACGCAATGGACGTCGTCACCGCGATTCTGTGCGTTGACTTCAATGCGCTCGTCCCGTAAACCGCTCGCCCCGTGACACGACCCGACTTGTCCATCGTCATCCCA
>JADMJS010000222.1 GCA_018780435.1 Myxococcales bacterium | reverse complement strand
TGTCGGACACGTCGGCAAGTGCGCGCCAGGGGGGCGACCCCCTTGCAACCCCCGGTTCCTGCAGAGCGCACTCGTCCCAGCCGGGCTCCCCTGTCCGAGCCGTAGCGTCGACCTCGATGACCTCGTTGTCGCCGACGGCCGCCTCCCGGAGCCGGGAGGCCGGTCGCGCCCATCAGGTTTGATCGACGACCTGGTCCCCGGGCTCCAAGAAGATCTCGAAGTTGCCGTGCCCGTCCGCCCTCACGAGGTCGGTACGGATGTGCGCCTCACGAAGGCGACGGCGCAGCCGCGTCAGGTTCGTGTCCCACTTTCGACGTAGCGCCAAGACGTCGTCCTCTTGCGGCCAGAGCTGGCGCGCGAGCGATTCCCACGACACGGGGACGGCGATCGAGGCGAGCTCGGACAAGATCCGGGCCAGCAGCCCATCGAGGATGAGCGCCGGTTCGGTCGTCCGGTGGATGTGGGCGGTGTCGTAGCGTACGACGAGGTGTAGCGGGGCCGCGATGGCTCCGAGCGGCGAGGTCCCCGCTTGCGACGCGAGACCGAGTGGGATCATCACGGCCCGGTAGGTCTCCCCACTCACCACGAACGAGTCACCCGCCACGAGCGGTCGGTCCTCCTCGCCGCTCAGCCGCAGCGTCCACTCGTCCCCTTCCGACCAGATTGCCGCGTCGGCATCGGGTTGAAAACGCGGGAGCAGCTCGGCCGGCGGGCCAACGCGCAGGCTCGCTACCGCGGCCAGCGCTTGGCGAACGAGCCCGTCGCCCTCCAGGCCGAGGACGGCGTCCGGTAGGGCGACCTCGAGGACGTCGACGGTGAGGTCGCGTGCGAGCTGAATCACCTGACCGCGCCGCACCTCCACGTCACCGCTGGTGTCGTCGCCGACGGTGAAACGGCCTCGGAGCGCCAACAGTCGCAGCGAATCGCCCCGCAGGCTCAACATGGCGTGCGCTTCCGAGATTCGTGGGTCCGAGAGCCGGAGCGCGACGCCGCTCCCGCGGCCAATGACGTCACCTGGAAAGAGCAGGCGCACCTGACCATCGGGCAGGCGCAGACGAGCGTGAGCATGCATCCCGCCAGGATAGCAGAAGTCGTCGATGCCGTCGGACTGGTCCTCACGCGTCATTTCGGCCACCCTGCGCTCGTGATCGACGACTCCCGCAGCAGCCCGGCGTACAGCGGGGTCACAACCGCGCCGGGGCCCGCGCCCGCCGGGCTCAGCCTCTCGCGGCCAGTCGACGACGTCTTCGACGGCCGCTACGAGCGCCGTGGCCTCCTCGGAGTCGGCGGCATGGGCCGGGTCTACTTGGTCTGGGACCGGCACGTCGAACGCGAAGTGGCGCTGAAAGAGGTCTACGCCCGCGACGAAGCTCATCGGGTCGAGCTCACGAAGCGCTTCCTTCGAGAGGCGGCCGTCACTGCCCGGCTCGAACATCCCGGGATCGTTCCAGTTTACGATGTCGGCAGCAGCGGCCGAGGGGCCTATTACACCATGCGGGTCGTGCGGGGGCGCTCGCTCGCGGACCGCGTCCATGGCGCAGCGCCGACCGAACGGCTCAGCTTGCTCCGCCACGTCCGCGACGCCTGCGAGGCCCTCGCCTTCGCACATGAACACGGGGTCGTTCACCGCGACATCAAGCCCGGCAATATCATGATCGGGGCTTTCGGGGAGACGCTCCTCATGGACTGGGGGCTGGCAGGGCGCGCGAGTGACGCCGTGGCCTTCGCAGCGCCACCGTCGGCGCCGATTCCGGAACCCGGGCTGACGGCCTGGGGGGCAATCGTTGGCACGCCCCAGTACCTCTCACCGGAGCAGGCGGCCGGGCAGCCCGTCGACGCGCGGTCCGACGTCTACGCCATGGGGCTTGCGCTCTACGAAGTCATCGCGGGCATTCCGGCCAGGGGAGCCGACGCGACACCGGACTCGGCACGGGACGCGGTGACCTCGGTCGAGCGCCTCTCCGCGGCGACTGGGGCGCCTGCGGAGCTCGCGGCCATCGTTCGCCGTGCCACCGCCGCCGAGCCGAGCGCGCGTTATGCGAGCGCCGCCGCGCTCGCGGGCGATCTCACCGCGTACCTTGAGGGCCGCCGGGTCGGCGCGCACCAGTACTCGAACGTCGAGCTGCTCTTGAGGCTCCTCAAGGCGTGGCGCGCGCCGTTGATCGTGCTCCTGGTCGCGATGACCGCGCTGGCCATTGGCCTTACCCAGGCCTTCACGGGGACACGAGCGGCCCGTGATCGCGCCACAGCGGAGCGGGAGGCGGCCCTGGCCTCCGCGTCGCGGGCCGAGGCGGCCGAGCGCGCGACCCAGCAGGCGCTCGTGGCGGCGGACCGGGCCCTCTCCAGCGCTCTGGCTGAACGTCTCGTCACGGGCCGAGCCGAGCTCGACACCGCCGCGGCCGGCGCGTTGGCCATCGAGGCGCTCCGGCACGGCTCCTCACCCGACGCCCGCGGCGTGCTCGCTGAGCTGGACGCCGCCCCTCTGCCGCGCGTCGTCGCGTCGCACGCGCTGCCCGACTGCCTCGACGTGTTGCCATCCACCCGCCGTCCCGCGGCCATTTGCCGAGGCGCGTCCACGCTCTCCTTTTGGGATCTCGCGCCGCTCGAGCGCCGATGGCTCCGCTTCGGAGAGCACGTACCGACCGCACTTCTGGAAGCCACAGGGACGGTCCTCAGCAACTCGCGAGCTGGCGAGACGCTCGAAGTGACCCGACTGTCCGACGGCGAGACCCTCGCGGCGAGCGCGACGACCCACGGGGCTCGCGCCGAACCCGAGGCTACCACCGCCCTCGAATCCTTCGCCGGTGGCCTCCGGATCTTCGACGGTGCCCGGATCGTGGAGACCACCGCCACACCGTGCGCGACGCCCGCCGCGACGATCGGACGGCATGGGCGTTGGTTCGCGATCTGCCCCGATGGTCGCTATGTAACCGGACGTACTGGAGAATTGCCGACCTCGGGCGTTGTCGCTTCCGACGGTTTTGAAGCCCACACCGTCGTCTGGCGCGGTGAACGGGAGCTCGTCTTCGGCTCCAGCAAGGGCCAACTCGCACGATGGGACCGGGTGACCACGCAATGGGTCGGGCCCCGCCTCGGTGGAGCACGAGGGCTTCTGCAGCGGCTCACCGTCTCGCCCGATGGTCGATTCGCCGCGGGGTTCGACGAGCTCCCGGGCGTCCTCGTGTGGGACCTCGACGCCGGTGGCGGCGCGTTGCGGCTGCCGGCCAGAGACGCCGCCGGAGCCATCTTCGTGACGGAGCCGTTGGCACCGGTGTGGGGAGGCCGCGCGCCGACCCTCCTGACCTGGAACCGAGAGTCCCTGACGGAGTGGGCCTTCCCGCCCGAAGGCCCCGCCGTCCTCCACGCCAGCGGTGGAGTCACCGACCTCGTCTACGTCGACTCGGGCCTCGGCCACGCTGAGCTGCTCGCCGCCGCGACGGGCGAAGTCCTCGCGCGCCGCGCCGGGGACGGGCGCATCACGGCGTCGATGCACGTCCCGGGGGTCGTGAAGCGCGTCGCGCTGGCCGGCGAACGCCTGCTCGTCGGCGCGGCGTCCGTTCCGAGAGCCGTCTGGTTTCCGTCGGCGACCGCGGTGTTTACTGACGCGCAACTCGTCCCGATGCCGCGGGGCCTGGAGAGCGTCACCGGCGGCCGCGTCTTGTACGGACCCGATCTCGGGCCGCTCTGGCTCATCGAGCCCGACGGGACCATCGCCTGGCAGAGCGAACAGAGCGTCGTCACGCTCGACACGGACGTGACCCCCGATGGTCTCCACGTCGCCATTCTCGACGGCGAAGAGGGCGTGCTGCGGCACCTCTCCCTCGCGAGCGCGCCCGTCCTCCATCTCGTGAGCTCCAACGTGTTGTGGCGTGCCGTGGCGATCGCACCCGATTCGTCTGCGTACGCGCTCGCAGCGCCGCACCGAGTGGACGTCATCGACGAGCTCGGCGACGAGATCGACGCCTTCGAGACGGGCGCCCCGTCGCTCCTCGTCGAAGTCGCGTGGTCGCCCGCCGGTCGCTGGATCGCCGCTGGGGCGCGCGATGGCACCACGTACCTCTGGGACGTCGCGACAGGCACGCTCGTCGCGCGCCTGAGAGCCCAGCGCGAACGCGTGGCGGCGCTCGCCTTCACCGCTGACGAACGTGGGCTCGCCGCCGGGAGCTGGGACCGCACCATCCGGCTGCACCGGCTCGACGGTCTCGCGACGCCCGTCGACCGCTTGGCCGCGGACTTCGAAACTCGCTCGGGCATGACAGTCGAAGAGGCACTGCCATGACGCCGCCTCTCGTCGAGAACCGGCGTCTGGACGGGCACTTGCGCGAGGACGCCATCCGAAGTGGTGTCGTGCGCGGCCCAAAGGGGCTCTACCAACGTCGGGTGCGACCGGCCGTCTTCGCGTTGAGGTCGAGCTCCGCTCCCATCGATGACCACCTCCGCGCCGTGAGTTGCCGGCGTACTTCAGGGTAGAGGAGAGGGGCCCCGTCCGCGACTGCAATCCCGGACCGACGGCCATCAACCCGTTCGGAGCGCCCGGCGTCGTGACGCTTCAGTACTCCAGCAGCTTCAACAACATCCGCTTCCCCCACCTGTTCAGCTTCAAGGGCGACCCCATGCTCTCGCACGCCGGCCCATCCGACCTCACTCCCCTCTCGTCTTCGGAGACGGTGGCGCCCGGTAGTCCAGCCCGGTGCGCCCCCTCTGGTGCCGCCCCATCGAGCGTGCGGACGCCACCTTGCAGTGGTGAATTCCTCTACATAGTGCGAAGTTTCGCATCACCGTCAGCAAGACCGACGCTGTCTCTGTACGGCGCGACGTTGGCAGGACAATTGCACCGAACGACTGATGGAGGTGTAGCTATGGTGCGACGTCAGAGAGTTCGGATGACTATTGGGGCCATTGGTCTCGTCGTGGCGACCGGCTGCGCGGCTGACGACGCCTCGCCCGGGCAGGACGTAGTGCCCGCGGACGATGCATCGACCCTCGACACGACGCCCACGCCCACGGCGACCTCTGTTCGTTTCGCGGACACCCGTGCGTCGGTCGTCGCTCTCGGAGAGGGCGCGTTCGCGCTGCTCGGCCAGTCCGCGGGGACGTTGAGCGTCGCCGCCTACGACTCGGCGGGGCAGCTTCAGTGGCAGGTCGCGCCGATCGCGCTCAGTGAGGCATTGCGCCCCGGCGAGTGGGTTCGGGACGTGCAGGCGTCCGGCGGACCGGTGGGGGTCCTCATCGGCGGGACGATCCCATCGTCCCTGTGGTCCATCCGTGAGCGGCCGTGGGTCATGGCGCTGGACGCGTCGGGCGCGCCGGTCCGAGAGCTCGGTTGCGATGACGTCGACCCGGCCATCTGTTGCGCGACGTGTGGCCCGGAGGACGGCGGCCCGGAGTTCATGCCCCTTCGCGGGACGGCTGCACTCGTGGCGGCGCCCCGGTCGGCCGCTCAGAAGTCACGCGCTGTCCAGCGTATCGACGCGTCCGGCGAGGTGGGGCCGGTCGTGCAGGTCTCGTTCGACGACGAGTTCCAGTATCCGCACGTTCAGGGCTCCGGCGTCGGCGCCGCCTTGGTGGTGGACCGGACCGACGTCCCCGGCAAGGCCTTTGCCCAAGGCGTTCGGGTTCAGCGCGTCCACGTTGGGGGCGAGACGCTGCCGGAGTTCACCACGTTTCTCACGGACGCGTCGGACGTCGAAGCACGTCCGAACGGCGAGACCGCCGTCGAAGGACCAGATGGTCGCGTGGCGGTCGCCGCGCTTTTCCAACCGAAACAGAGCCAGGATCGGCACTTGCAGGCCTGGCTGCTCGAGGCCGATGGCACGGTGGCCCTCTCGCGGACCTTCGATGACAAACCCTACCTCGACTATCCCATTGCGCTCTCACCGACGCCTGACGGCGAGCTCCTCCTCGGACTCTCGAGCCACTCTTTCGACGAGCCGCGCGACGCCGTGCGCGTCTATGGGGTCTCGCGGCTACGCGTGTCGGCGGATGCGATAGGGTGGCGCTCGGACGCCATGGTCCCAAGCGCGGAGGGGCCCACCCCCGGCACGACGTCGCTAGTCGCGCTAGGGGATGGACGCGTCGCGTGGGGCTACGACCGCGCCGACGGGGGAGGGGCCCTGGAGACCGTGCTCGATATCGACGCGTTCGAAGACGCCGAGCCCGAAGCGCCAACGCTCCGAGTGTCGCCCTGGCTGCCCGAGCCCGGTTGCTCTGTACCCGACGGGCCGCGCCCCGGGGTTCCCGTTCGCAGCATCTGTGGACTCGCCATCGACGTCATCGACCTCGGCCCCGGGGCCGGCGTGGAGCCGCTCGGTGATCCCTGGGCCGAGCCCAAAGACTTTCATCCAGTGTGGCACACGGAGGGGACCGTCCGCGTCGGCGATCCGAGCGGCCGCGCCCTCTGGACCGCACCGACGGAGACGTCGCCCGAGTGGCGCTTCCTCGGCCGCAGCGGCGGGTCGTCACCGAGGGTCGCTTTACTTGGGCGCGAGACTATCGCGATCGTCGACGCGAGCGACTATCGAGATCCCAAAGAAGTCGCCTGTTTTCCATTGCCCGAACGCGAAGGCGGGCAGGCTGTGCGCATCACGATGGCGGACGACATCGCCGTGCTCCACTGGCGCGAACCCGAGGGTGCCTTCAGCGAGCTGGTTGTCATCGACCTCTCGACCGGCGCGACCGCCGCCATACTCCCCGGCCCGGGCGAAGCCGGCTACGGCCACGATGGGACGTGGCTCGTCACGCCCGACGGCAACGAGCTCGTGCTCTACTCGCTCACAGCCGAGGGAGCCACTGAGACGGCGCGCGCCTCCGTGGACAAGGCGTGGGACATGCAGGGCGTGACCGCGCGGGGCTTCTACATCGACACCAGCACCGATGCTGGGCGGGCTTGGGATCTGACAGACGGCCTCGCGCCGTGGACCGTGACCCGACGCGGCTGCGGCTACGATCTGTCGCGCGATGGCGAGTCCGTGAGCGTCTCACCGGCCAAGTCCGGACGTCTCGCGGCGGGGGCCGACCTCGGGTGTAGTCCCGCCCGCATCTCCGCCGGCGCCGCCGAACGGCTGGACGATAGTCGACTCGTGGTCTCCTCGAACGGAGAGGTGGTCGTGCTCGACGTCGGCTCGATGCCCGGGACCGTGACCGAGGTCGCGCGCCTCGGGGAAGTCAGGCACGACGCCATCCGCCCCTTCTATGTCGTGGGAGACCAGATCGCGATCGACCGGACCGACAAGGGCGGCGACTGGGGCTTCGAGTCCACCTCGGCGCTCGACGTCTGGCCAACCTGGGACGGCGCCCCCTCACAGGTCGATCTCCCAGGCCCGGTCCTGAGCGGCCGGTCCGATGGGACGGCGTTGTGGCTACTGACGGAAGACAGCGAGACGACGTACGGGGATGGGCGCACCGTCTTTCAGCGCCGGCTCTCCCGCCTCGTCGGGACGACGCTCACGACGGTCACGCTGGGTCCGAACGCGGCGCCGTGGCGCCTCTTGGTGAATGAGGACGCCCGATATGTGCTGCACCGCGACGGCCATGTGGACGCCCTGGACGCAAGTGGCCTCGTGACGGCCGCCACCAACGTCTCTGAGCCCAACAAGCTGACGGGTGACGCCGCGATTTCGAACGGGCTATTCTGGCTGAAGTCCGGGACGTCATGGCGACGATTCGGCACGGATCTCGGCGAAGTGGCCTCCGTCGATGCGTGTCTCACCCTGCCATCCCCGGTCGGCCCCCTCCCCCTGGTGCCTGTCGACGCGCGAGAAGGCGTTCAGTGGACAGTGGCATCGGGTCCCTGGGGGACGGGCGCCCTCTTCACCGCCGCGGTCGATGGAGACTCTGCGCCGTGGCCACCGGTGTTTACGTCGGTCACGGTCTTCCCGTCGGGGATCGGCGACGTCGTCATTCTGCCGTCTGGTACGTTCGTCGCGACGGGGGCGCTCTTTCAAGTCATCACGCCGGGGCGCTAGAACATAGCGCCCATGCCGAGGATGACGGTGACGGGTCCAGTGCTGTGGGGCGCGTTCTCGGAGGTCGCTACCCACCCGGTGACCGAGGCCTCGACGAAACAGTCAGCGTATCGACGGGCGAAGCCGCGACCAGGCGTGCACGCGAATCGCCCACCGAAAGCACTACCGGTCTCGATGAACCACTCCGAGGTCTCGAACATACCCTCCATCCGGACCTCCGGTCGGACGTAGAACTGAGCTCGTCCCTGGCGACCGAACGTCAAGGGAAATGCCACGAGCGTGCTCCAGGTGACGAATGCGTCGTCCAAGACGTACAATCGGACACTTGGGCTTACAGAGATTGCGAAGTGTACATGTTGGTTCATATCCGTCGGTGTCAGCAGACCCTTGAGTCCACCACCGATGGCGATGCTCGACGGAATCACGACTTTGATGTCGCCGCCGACGGAGAGTTCGAGACGGTCAGTCTGCTTCCATCGCCCCCATGTCATGAACTCGACATAAGGCAAGTCAGGTTGCCATGACGGTGTCTGATTGTCATTGAATATTTGGTAGTAGTCTGTTCGTACCCGGATCGGTAGAGCCACGGCGCCGCCCATCACGACTGCGGTTTCTGGGTGCGACGTCTCGTATCGGAGCCCGCTCGAGAAGCCACAGCCTGCCAGCATCGCGGAGCAGAGGAGAAGAGCAAGAGTCGGCACGGTGAGCCTCGATTCGATTGAGGCCCACCTTACCAGGTCGCGATGAGTAGAGGAACGTTCTACCGAGAAGCGTCCAGCTTCGTAGGTTCACTCCACCCCGGACACGACATCCTTCCACGGGCAGTGATCCTTGCCGCTGGTCTGAAGATCGCCCAGTCCATGGCGATGTACTGGCAGGCTCGTGCTCTCAAGGCCGCTTGGCTCCACGAGCGGTTTCCGGACTGGTCCGAAGCGGACGTCCAAGCGAAGGTTCGCGAGATATTCCTCCTTGCTACTTCCTGACCTCGTCTCGATCTTCACTGTCCCAATCGAAGCGGCCGGACTCGACTACTTCGTGACGGGTTCGGTAGCGAGCCTCGTCTATGGCGAGCCGCGGATGACCCACGACGTCGATCTGGTGCTCGAGCTCCAGGACCTCGACGAGCCTCGCCTTCTGAACGCCTTTCCGGAGGAGGCGTTCTACGTCCAGTGCTGTAGCGGCTCCTGCGAGCCTCGGGTCGTTGATGCCGTGTGGCTGTTCGGAGTGCCTGTGCCTAATCCGGGCGGGAACTCAGGTCGCTCGGGAGGGATCAGGGCGGGCGCAGTAGGTCGACGTGGTCGGTACAGTGATCCCCGCTCGTGCAGAGAGTCCCGAAACCCAGAGGCAAGGTGGTGCCCGTCGCCTTTATCGCTTCGCCAAACATGATTCCGAACTTGTCCTTGGCGTCGAAGTACCGCAACACACAGCTCTGCTCACCTTCCGAGAGCCCGCTCTCGTGGTGTGGGATGCCGACGGCGTGCGCGAGCTCGTGGATGGTCGTGAGCTGCATCAGCTGCTTGGTGATCCGGGCAATGACAGATTCATCGGCGAGACCCTTCTTCGCACCGTCGATCTGCGCCGCAGTGTAACCCGCCGCCTTGAACACCTTCGCCGATTGGCGCGTCGGCTCCGTCTGCGCCTTCTCGAGAACGAAGGGCAGATAACCCCGCACGTAGAACTCCACCCGTACCGGCCAAACGCGAGCCCGCATCCGCGACGTCGAGCCCAATATCATCACCCATGTGTCGTCGCTGGCGTCGTCGTACTTTGCAGGGTCCCGCGGGACCTCCCGCCGTACCAGGTCCTGCATCATCGTGATCCGGGGGGCCATCCCGTCCCCCGCGATCTTGTCCAGCCAGGGGATCCCCCTGTCTTCGTGCCGCGCGTAGGACGAGTTCCAGCTGGTCCCACGATCATCGGGGTCCGACGGCAACGTGATGAGGCGCGCGCCGGCGACCCGGATCGGTTTGAGGTTGGTGATCTTGAACCAGAGCGCCTCGTCGAGGAGCCGTGCCTCGTCGGCGTACACAAGGTCCTTGGCGGCTGGGTTGAGGCGCACATGGCTCTCCGCCCCACCCTTCATCGCCATGAGCCCCCGGTACTCCTCATAGTGGGTCCACGTGTCGCCGGCCACTTTGGAGTGTGGCGGATCCTCTGCATCAGAGCGCTCGTCCAGCCCCAATAGCGCACCCTCGAATGCGTCCGCGACCTTGTCGTGGTCCGCATCCTTCGGCACCGTCAGGTCCAGCAGTCCGGGTTGCCCCTTGACCTCCGCCTCTATCCGATGCCCGTCCAACTCGGCCGTCGCATGCACCCGCCCATAGGCCGCCCAGTCGCGCGATCGCAGCTTGAGCGCCCCTCCGGCGACGGGGCTCTTAGTCCACGCGCTCTTCCCATCTTTGCTGATCTCGATCCCAGGCCCGGCTTCGAACGCCATGTCAGGCGTCGTCTTGGCCTTGGCTTTGATGGGATGGTTGAGGCAGGTCCCCGGCTCCGAGCTCACATCGACGAGCTCAAAGCGCCACTTGGCCCCCCGGGTGATGGGTTTGTTCGATGTCTTGGGCGGCTCTAAGGCAAAGCCCAGCGCGAACGTGTTGCCATCAGCAGCCTCGTCGGCCCCGGCCTCCGGTAGCCACGTCTCGTAGTCCTTCGGCGGAAGGAGGAAGGCTTGAGGCTGGTCGACCACCGCGGGCGAGAAGCTCCACGTCAATTGGCCCGAGATCCCCGGCTGGATCTCGATCTGCTGGCTTCCGGAGAGACCGAGCCCGGACGCCGGCAAGGCTATTTCATGGAGTTCCTGAGCGACGTCATCCCGTTGCCGCCAGGTGCCGGACGGGTTGTCGTCATTCTGGGACTCAAGCCGGTAGTGCTCGACATCGACGCCGCCCGATATAGAGACCATATACGTATTCGTATCGAAATTGAACACAAGCCCCAGGCTGCCGTACGTCTCAGCTTGTTTGTCGTTGGAGACGGGGCTGCTCCCCCGGGACCAGCGGAGCGGGCCCGTCGCGACCGAGAGCTCTTCCGATCGCGTGGACTCCCCTTCCGCCCGGCCGCCAGGACATCCCGTCTCCGCGCTGTCGCTATGGGGACAACGTGCCAGCGTGCCGCTCATCTTGGATTTATCTGCTAAGCGAAACCGCATCCCCGGCACGGGTGCGCCGGGAAGCTCCCCATCATAATCCACGAACCAAGTGACGTTGCCCTGCCAACTTGGCACCGCCAGGAAACGCTCGGGCCCCGTCGGCGGCCCTGCTGCCACCCTGTCGCTGACGTGTAGGGCAAAGAGGAAGGTAACGAGCGTAAGCAGGCGCATGAAGTTCCTCCGGATGGACTCTCCGGCTACGCCAACGGAGACCGCGCGTCAACCGGTCGGGCCGAGTGTGCGGCCCGCACACTCGGCGCCAGCCCCAGCGCTACTCCGGCTCGGGCGCCCGCTCAAGGATCTGGAAGACTACGCGGCGGTTGGCGTACCAGGCGTCCTCGTTGCTCTCGCGCACGACCGGCTGGGTTTCGCCATAGCCCTTCGCCGTGAGGCGTTTCTCCGAGATCCCGTTCTTGCTCAGGTACTTACGTACCGTCTCGGCGCGGCGCTGCGACAGACGCATATTGTACGCGTCGGTGTTGCGTTCGTCGGTGTGACCCTGGATCTCGACCTTCAATAGCTCCGGGTGGTCCGCGAGGACCTTCACGACCTGATCGAGGATCGCGGGCGCTTCGGGCCGCAGCGTGGCCCGGTTGGTGTCGAAGTTGACCTTGTCGAGGAGGTCGATGGTCTCGCGCTTCAGCTTGATGCGCTCGTCCGGACAACCGTCCTCATCGTCGATGCCATTGACGACCTCCGGCTGGTTACGGCACTTGCCGAATCCCGACTCGTCCTTCTCGCCGTCGTTCACGTCGAGCACGGTGTCCTGGTCGTTGTCCGGATCGGGGCAGCCGTTCTCGTCTTCGAAGCCGTCCTTGTCCTCGGGCTGGTCACGGCAGACGCCAAAGCCGGTGTTGTCCTTCTCGCCATCGTTCACGTCCGGTACGCCATCCTGATCGTTGTCCGGATCGGGGCACCCGTCCTCGTCCTGGAAGCCGTCCTTGTCCTCGGGCTGGTTGCGGCACTGGCCGAAGCCGAGCTTGTCGAGCGCGCCGTCTTTGAGATCCAAGATGGTGTCCTTGTCGTTGTCGAGCTCCGGGCAGCCGTCCTTGTCTTCAAACTCGTCGAAGTCCTCGGGATCCGTCGGACAGGCGTCTTCGGGGTCCTTCAGGCCATCGAGGTCCGTGTCGGGATCGGGTTTGCCGGTATACGAGTAGCTCCCGTAGACGTGCACCGTCGGAGTCCCGTAGCCCTCGGTGAGCCCGAGCCCCGCGCCGACGACGAAGGAGTGTTCCGGCGCCGCATAGATGCGTAACGCGGCGTCCACTTCGAGCGGTGCGGTCTCGAGGGAGAGCTCCGAATCGCCATCGGCCGCCATCTTGCCGATGACTTCGCCGATGAGGTTGAGCCGTCCCGGGACCAGCACGCCCTCGACGCCCACGCCGTATCGCAGCTCGTTCCCGACGGTCAGGCCGAAGAAGTCGCGCTGCTCCCGGATCAAGTAGCCGAGGTGAAGGGCGAGCCGCACGCGGTCGTTGATGTCGTAGTCCATCGCGAGTCGCGGCTCGACCGTCCAGGCGCCCGCGCCTGCAAAGGCGTCCGCGTCACCCGTCGGCGCGGAAAAAGGGGCGAGGAGGGCCACCCCAAAGCCCTGTTCCGCCTTCCATATCTGCCACTTGGGTACGATCTTCAGGTCGCCGAGCGCCGAGCTCGCGAGCGAGCGCCCGTCCGGGAACGCCCCCGATTCGCCCACCTGATACGCGACGAATGGCATGTGGAGCCCGAGCTCAAGCCCAGCCGGGAAGCCAAGCGCGACGAGCACGTCGGCGCCCACCCAGTGGTTCACGAAGCCGACCTCCTCGCCGCTCTTCTCTTTGGAGAGCACCAGGGGCTTCAGTCCCCAATCGAAGTGCGCAGTGACCGCCCACTCCCAGGGCACGAGCGTCTTCGCCGTCGAGATCGAGACGAGGTTCGTGTCGCCGCCGGGAAGCGGCTCGTGGAAGCGGATTGGCGGCGTCTCCTGGGCGTCCGCCACACCCGCACCCAGCAGCGCCACCACCAGGGCCCCACCCGAAGCGGCCCCCCGTCCGCGTCGGCGCACGAGCACCAGCGCCGCCAGCGCGCCGAAGACGACGATCACGCTGCGGCCACCGTCGCCCTCGCCGCGGCCCGAACCGTCGCAGAAGGCCGACGTGCCGTGCACGCGCAATCCATCCTCCGACGGGTCGCACGCGTTGCCGGCGCCATCGTCGTCAAAGTCGGCCTGATCGGCGTTGGCGATGTCGGGGCAGTTGTCCTCGCTCGCGACGAGGCCGTCCTGATCGAGGTCGCAGGCTGAGATGACCACGCCGGTCGCGGTCTCGGCTTCGTCGGTGGCCCCATCGCAGTCGTCGTCCTCGCCATTGCATGACTCGGCGCCAGGCTGTCCGGCGACCTGGCCGCACTCGAGCTGTCCGGAAGTCGAACAGATCTGCTCGCCGGTGCGAGCACAGGAGCCGACGCCGACCGTACACGGGGCCCCAAGGCCGATGTCCTCGTCCGTGTCTCCGTCGCAGTCATCGTCTTCGCCGTTGCAGGTCTCGGTGCCAGGTGCGGCCGGGACGGCGTCACAGGTCGTCCCGAGGCCGTCGGCCGCGCACACCGTCTCGCCTGCCGTCACGCAGGCGCCGTCGCCACTCGAACACGCCGCACCGAGCGCGAAGCCCTCGTCCGTCTCGCCGTCGCAATCGTCGTCCGCGCCGTTGCACGCCTCGATGATTCCGGAGGGGTTCTCGGCGCCACACTCGGTACCGGTCCCGTCCGCCGTGCAGACCGTCTCGCCGTTCTCACACTGGTCGTCGTCCGCGCCATCGCACGCCGCCCCCAAGTCGAAGCCCTCGTCCGTGTCGCCGTCGCAGTCGTCGTCGATCGCGTTACAGCTCTCGGTCTCGGCCGGCGGGAGCGGCTGAACGTTGCACGCGAGGCCACCCTCGGCACACTGGAGGCTCCCGCTGGAGGCGCACGCGCCCACGCCCACGTTGCAGGGATCGCCGACACCTGCTGCGTTGTCCGTCTCGCCATCGCAGTCGTCGTCTAGACCGTTGCAGGTCTCGGTGCCCGGCGTCCCGGTCGTGCCGTAGCAGGCGGTCCCTGTCCCGCCGACGTCACAGACCCACTCGCCGATCGCGGCACAGACGCCCGTCCCGACAGGGCAGGGCTGGCCGAGGGTCGTGAAGTCTTCGTCGACAGCGTCGTCGCAGTCGTCGTCAATGCCGTTGCAGAGCTCGACCCCGACCGCTGTCGTCTCGTCGCAGTACGCGACGTCGTTCATACAACCGATGACGCCGAGCGCACAGGTGTCGCTGTCATTGCCGTCACAGGGCGATCCCACCGCAAAGGCTTCGTCGGTTTCGCCGTCGCAGTCGTCGTCCTTGCCGTTGCAGAGCTCGCTCTCAAGGCCCGGGAGCGGGTTCCCTGCGCAGTAAAGGCCACCTTCGCCACACGCCTGTACGCCGGGTGCGGCGCAGATGCCCGTCCCGACGGTGCAGGCGTCTCCGACTCCGGCGACGTTGTCGGTGTCCTCGTCGCAGTCGTCATCAATCCCGTTGCAAACCTCGATGGAAGGTTCTCCCACGACACCTTCGCAGGTGGTGCCGTTCCCGCCGGCTTGGCAGACCCGAACCCCTGGAGCCTCGCATGCGCCGACGCCCACCGTGCAGCTTTGGCCGAGGTCGGTGAAGATCTCGTCGATCTCTTCGTCGCAATCGTCGTCGATCCCGTTGCAATACTCGACCTCAGCACCCTCGTCGTCCGCGCAATAAGTCTCGCCGAGCGTCAAGCACGCGATGACACCGTCGGCACATTGGCCCGCGTCGGGGCCGTCGCACGCCGCGCCGAGCCCGAACCCTTCATCCGTCTGGCCATTGCAGTCATTGTCGTAGCCGTCGCACAGTTCGACCTCCTCAGGTGGGAGCGGCTCCCCAGCGCAGTAGAGCCCAGCCTCATCACACTGTTGGACGCCGGGGGCCGCACACACGCCGGTCCCCACGACGCACGCCTCACCCACGCCGGGAGCGTCGTCGACGACCTCGTTGCAGTCGTCGTCGACGCCATTGCAGATCTCCGGCTCAGGCGTACCGAGTGTGGCACTGCACTCGATGTCGATTCCAGATGCCGTACACACAAATGCGCCGAAGTCCTGACACGAACCGATCCCGACCGAACACTCGGCTCCCACCTGGGGGAAGTCCTCGTCGACCTCCTCGTCGCAGTCGTTGTCGATGCCATCGCAGAGCTCGATGCC
This sequence comes from Myxococcales bacterium, assembly GCA_018780435.1. Classification (GTDB taxonomy): domain Bacteria; phylum Myxococcota_A; class UBA9042; genus SXOO01. The sequence goes on along the minus strand of JADMJS010000222.1, from coordinate 16,996 downwards.
GCCCTGGCCCACCTCGAGACACGTTGAGCCGCCTTCAAAGCAAACGACCTCTCCATTGGCGCAATTGTCCACATCCAAGCCGTCGCAGGGCGAGCCCACGGCGAAGATCTCGTCCGTCTCCCCGTCACAGTCGTCATCAAGGCCGTTACAGGTCTCCACTTCATCGCTCGGACCGGGTTCGCCAGCGCAGTAGAGCCCCCCTTCACCGCAGTAGGTCAAGCCGGGCGATGCACAGATTCCGGTCCCCACCACACAGGGGAGGCCCACACCAGCGACGTCATCGTCGATGCCATTGCAGTCGTCGTCGGCGAAGTTGCAGACTTCGACCTCCGCCTCAAGTGGGATGGCATCACACTCGGTGCCGAGCCCATCGGCCTTACAAACGAGGTGGCCCTCGTTGGCGCACATACCCTGTCCGACATTGCAGAGGGTGCCCAAGTCCTCAAATAGCTCATCCGTCGATTCATTGCAGTTGTCGTCGAGTCCATTGCAGAGCTCGAGTCCGGGAACACCTGGGCTACCGACACAATCGATCCCGAAGGCGCCACACGCCGTGACGCCGGGTCGCTCACATTCGCCTACGCCCACTGAACAGGTCGCCCCGACCCCGCTTACATCGTTCAAGTTGCCATTGCAGTCGTTGTCGACCGCATCGCAAATCTCGACGGACGGGGCGACGACGTTGGCACAAACCCACGTCCCCGACGTACACGCGAGTAGGCCGCGATTGCAGGGCGAGATCAGCGATCCATTTCCATTGCAGGTCGCACCCACCGGTGGGCACCAGCTAAGGCCGCCGAACGAGCAGCAAGCGCCCGGGTTGTTCCAACAGCCCGCTTGGCCGGCCGAGGGCGCATCGGCGAGCGGGCCTTCGTCCGTGATGCCATCGCAATTGTTGTCGACACCGTCACAGTTCTCCGGCGCACCCGGTTTGCGGTTTGGGTCGTTGTCGGCGCAGTCCGCTGGCGCGCAAACGCCGTCATTGTCGGCGTCGGCACAACCCAGGTAAATCAGGACGTCTTGACCGCCGAAATCCGGAATCGCGAGGTCGTCGAAGCCGTCGTTATTGATGTCTCGACCGCCCGCCACCGAAAAGCCGAAGATCCCACTGTAGCCAATGGAGTTAGCTGGCGTCGTTCGATAGCCGCCCGCTTGACCATGGTAAATGTAGACGAAGTTGTGGTCAATATCATCGACGACGCCGAAGTCCGCAAATCCGTCGTTGTTCAAATCCCCCGCATTGAAGACGTATTCGCCGAAGCCGCCAGCGACGGGCGCCGTCACCACCGTTCGATTCGCGCTCGTCGGGCCGGTTGCCGCACCCCAGTAGATGACGGCCTGGCCGGTTTGGGCGTTGAACGCCGGGTCACCGACGATGAAGTCGTCGTACCCATTACCGTCGACGTCGCCGAGGCCTGCGACGGAATAGCCGTGCTGGACGCCACCCGGGATCGTGAGCGTTACTTGCGCGCCGGGGAAGACCGCAGCGCCCATGACGATCACGGCCTTGTTGTCGAGCGCCGAGCCGACGATCGAGTCCGCATAGCTGTCGTTGTTGGCATGAGCCGCACTGCCGACCGAGGCGGAGTTGGCTGGCACCGAAAGGACCGGCGTCGGATTCAGGCCCGTCGACGTACCTTGGTAGAACTCCGCGGTCTGTGCGTACGAGGCCGCCGACACGGCGTCGTCGTACCCATCGCTATTGAAGTCCGGGATGAGGTGTACGCCGCGCCCGAGGCCGCCCGCACCCGTGATGACCTGGTTCGCGGGGTTGTTGATACCCGTGGCCGATCCAAAATAGACGTGGACCGCGTCACTGTACGGTTCACCGATAATGATGTCTTCTCGACCGTCTCCGTTCACGTCGCGGCCGCCGTCGACGTACTCGCCGAACTTGCCGTAGTTGGTGTCGTCAGTGACCTTCCACTCTGCGACCGGGTTCAACCCCGTGGGGCCGCCATGGTACGAAAAGGCTTCCCCGTAGAGCGCGGTCCCAAAACGCGCGCCGACGATGAGATCGGCGTAGGCGTCCCCGTTGACGTCGGCAAAGGCGACGCCGATCCCGAAGTTGTTGGACACTTCGGAGATGACCTGGTGCTCCGGCGTGATGACGGGATCGACCGTCACGGGCCAGTGCGCGTCGGTGTCGTCCACCATGACCCGAATGTCATCGCCGTCGCGTTCGAACCAGGCCCGAAGCGCGCGTCCAGTCACGTCCCACGCCGCGAGGCCGTCCATGCGCCAGACCTCGCCGTGGGGGCTGGTCACCGTCAGGGAGCGGTCATCACCGGCGACCGCGCCTCCACGCGCGACGACCTCAATGACCAGCGGGCCCACGCCGTCGGGCCGTGCATCGAGCACCCAGGTCTGCTTCACGCTGTCGAGCCGTCGCTCCCACTGCTCGACGCCGCCCGGAATCGAGCGCTCGACTACCAATTCGCAGCTTGCTGAGCGGCCAAGCGGACTCAACCCCACCGGCGCGCACCGTTCGGACACCGCGCCTGTGCCCACCGGCTCGGTCGCCCCGTCGCGTCCCCAGCCGGTCGTCATCACGACGAGGCCGTCCGCATGGCCCGCGACATGTGCGCCGTAAGGCGTCACGGTCACCCACGTATCGAGGATCGGTGTGGCCGCCGAGTCGTAGTGGACGAGTCCGACGCCCGGAGGTCCCCCGGCGAGACCGAGTGAAGCGAGGGAGCCTAAGGCAAGTAGGGATGTCGACATCAGCATGACAGTGTCCATTCAGCCCGAAGGCTGTCCAACCGGTGGCGCAATGACGCCGTTGCGTAGGCTAACGGTCAGACCTCGGTGAAGCCAGATAACGCCCCGGGATTCTGTCTCGAAGTAAGTAGAACCATCGCCTAAGTGGTTGATATCATGTTATGTTGTTGCGAAAGCGGCGTTCAGCCCAACGCCCGACGGCCTCGACCGAATCGTCGACCGGTCCCCGTGACCCCTATCCGCCGAGCGCCCCGGCCCTCACCCGGTGTTTCGACGACCCCACCGCCGCATGAGTGCCTCACCGGTCGCGAGCATCCTCGGCTCGGCGTGTTCGATCATAGACCGTATCGCCGAGACGGCCTCCGACGTAGACCAGGCGTCGTCCTCGGTCGGGCCTGAGTCGAGCGTGGCGTAGAGGGCGCTTTGAGCGACCGCAAGTGCGTCGTCGCGGTGCACGTCCGGCCAAAGAGCGAGCGGGAGCGGCTTGGCCAGCGAGCTCGTGACGCCGTCGAAGGTGCTTAGGGTACCCCGCACGGCCATCACGTCGGCCCGCAGTTCGGCAGCGGCGTCGGGCGACTCGAAGGAATCCCCGAGGCGCTCCACCACGACGAAACGCACCTCAGGGCATCGGCGCAACGCGAGCTGTAGCAGCTCCAGGACCTCAAAAGGTACGGTCCCATCGTGTGTATCGCGTCTCACTGGCCCGTGACTCGTCTCGGCCCAGCTCCCGCCTGACACGTGGAGCTCGTGGACCCGGGCCAACGGGTAGCTGTCGAGCAGCGCCGCGGGGTCGAGGCCGAAGTTGACCGCCTGACACCAGAGGTTGTGGAGGTCGAGGACCACGAACCCGCCCGTCGGCGCGAGCAACCGCTCGAGGAGCTCGCCTTGCTCCAGGACCTCACGGCGAGAGAACGCGAAGGCGAGGTTCTCGAGCCCGACCGGCCCGTTCGACGCGTCCACCAGCCGATTCAGGCGATCTCGGCCGAGGGTGACCACCTCCGGCGTGAGGGGCATCGGGAGCGGCGGTCCGCGCTGATACCCAGGGGCCGTCATGAAGCCGATGTGTTCGCTTAGGTGGCGATACGGGTGACGCGCCTGTTCGCCACGCCAGCGTTCGAGCCAGCGTGCCTTTCGCACGTCGTCGGCGGGGTCGGCTGACAGCAGCGAGTAGCTGACGCCGTGTCCGAGGAGCCGTCCGGCGCTCGCGTAATGGCCGAGCAGAGCGTCGCGGACGGGGGCGGGCTCGTCGCGCCAGGCCGTGTCGAAAGACCACTCGAGCGCGTCGATGAGCCCATCCGCGAGCAGCGGCGTCGCAGCACGGAGGAAGGCCGGCTCGCGCATCCATGAGAGCGCCAAGAGCGGAGAGGGAGCGCCGGTATCCAAGCTGGCCGGCTCAGCCCATACCGCACGGCGGACAGTTGTCGGGGCCGATGGGCTCCTCCGGCTCTTCAGGGTTCTCGGGGTCCTCGGGGTCGTCCGGGTCTTCGGGGGGCTTCGGGTCCGCGGGCGGCGCGACTTGTTCGTTCGGGACCGTCGTCGTCGTGACGTTCGATGACGAGGTGGCAGCGCCTTGGGCGAGGAGCAAGCAGATCAGAGACGTGGGGAGCAGCATGGGGACCTCCAGCGGGAGAGGTCCATCCTAACGCATCGCCCTCGTGTTCGATCTGGCCCCTTGTCCAAGTCCACGGCGCGAGGGGTAGACAGCAGTAACGTTATCCGTCAGCATCCGGGCGTCGCTCACTGCGGGCGCCCAAAGGACAGCCATGACCTTCCGCTGAATGCCAGCCGGCCCGACGTGTTCGGGCCTCCACCGTGCCGCTCGGTCGGGCTGAACTTCTGGCTAGTCGGTCAGCAGCGCCGAGATCGCCGCTTTCAGTTCGCCGATCGGCGGCTCGCTCTGGGTGAAGATCGCTGCGATGCTCCCGTCCCGAGCGAGCAGGTAGCCCAGCGGGAAGGCTGGGACGTCCTCACCTACGCGTGACCACTCCCGTAGGAAGCGGCCGTCGCAGTCGAGGAGCACCGGGAAGGTGATCCCCGTTTCGAGGGCGACCGGGAGCGCATAGAGAGCCTGATCTTCCACGTGGACGGCAACCACGAGGACCTCGTCGTGTGAAAATGACTGCCAGAGCTCGGCTTCGAGTGCAGGCAACTCCTGCACGCAGGTCGTTCAGAGCGGACTGAAGGACTTGATGTAGACCACTCGGCGGGCAGCGGGATCGTCGCCGCCGCTCGGGTCACGGAGCCCGTCGAGTGTGGCGATCCGGCCGCCGAGCTCCGGGAGGACCACGGCAGGCGCCGTCATTCCGACCGCGAGCCGCGGCGGGTTGACCGAGACCGGGATCGTGACCTCGGGGTAGTCGGGATCGTTCGTCGTGAAGCCGGCGCTCGTTACGTCGCTCGCGGTTCCGGGCGACCGAACCGAGAAGGTGCCTGCCTCTTCGGAGGGGATGACCAGGTCGATGTCTGGCTGGTCGGACGACGCCAGCGAGAGCTTGAACGCCGGGTCGGCGACGGTGAGCCCCCGCACTTCCAGTGTCGCGTCGCCTTCGTTGCGCAGGACGACCGTGGACTCGCCTTTGCCGACGGCGGCTTTGGCGTCGATATGCAGGTAACTTCGTGCCATTCGCAGCTCCGGCACCTGCACGGTCGGGTTCACGGCGAGCCGAGTCACGTGGTCGAGCCCGAGCGTCAGGAACGCGTCTCCATCGGCGACGATACCGAGCGCACGCCGCCCGCCGGGTGACTCGACGTCGAAGTGCTCGCGCGCGAGGCGCTTCGGTAGCCCGACGTTCGTGACGTCGACGAGGTACACGTCCGTCCAGCTCGCGACCATCAGGAGGCCGCTCGCGCCCACGGCGACTGACGACGCGAGCCCGGGAAGCTCCAGAATGCCGACGAGCTCGAGCCCATCCCCAGTGACGTCGAGGACGCCGACGCCGGCGCCGCCCCGGGCGACTACGAGATGGTGATCGTCGAGGACCGCCAACGCCGTATCCACGTCCTCGGCCGCTCGGGATGCCACCCAGACCGCGTTGCCGCCGCCATCGATCACGAAGCGCTTCACGCCATACCGACCGTCCGCGACGTACAACGTCTCGCTAACTGCGAGCACCGACCGGGCGTCCAGCGCCAGCCCGTGCGTGGTCGCGGGCGCACTGAGATCGGCGGGCGCCGACGCGAGCCCGGTGGCCCCCGTCGCTGCCCAGATTCGGCCGCCGCTCAGACCGAGGCCCAGCGCGTCGGGGCCGTCCGTCACGACCGGCTCGCCCTCGCCGCTGTCGCGCAGCCAGCGGCCACCGCTCACCGACAGCACCACGTCGCCGTCGTCGGCTGCCGCGATGGCGAGACAGCGTCCAGGGAGCGCGATGCCGCCACCGGTCGTGGGGGAAAGTCCTGGCAAGGAGAGCTTCTCTAGGCGCGCGCCATCACAGACGTGGAGCACATCGGCACCACGGGCGAAGCCGTTCGCGGCAATCGGTCCTACGTCGAGCGCGCGCGTCGCGCGACGGGCGAGTGGGTCGTGGTCGCTCGGGCCCAGCACGTCATTCGGTGCGACGACGTCGTTGTCTTCGATGGCGTCCAGGATATCGGGGGTATCGTGGTCGATGGTGCTCGCGACATCGTCAAGTTCGGCCGCGTCTACGTCGATCTCCGATGCGTCATGGGAGCCCATATCGACGGCCGTCGAGGGTATGTCAGGTTGGCCGCACGCGGCCATCACGGTGCATAAGGCGAGACGAGTGGGTTGGCGCATCGCCGCACCGTAGAACGTTTGGACAGAAGGAATCAAGTGGTTGCACAAACCACGACATGTCGCGGCGGCATGTCGTGGCCGTGCCCGGCCGTGATGCGCCTTGCGCGTCGGGGCGACGTCGTGACGCTGTTTCTGGTTTTGTAGACACTGGCCCGCGTCTTGCTGTTCGCGCGGACTCCCCTGAGAGCGATCTTCCTGATTTGGAAGAGGAGGTCAGATGAGAATCATGAGAATCCCATGGCGCCTGGCGCTCGTGACGGCGGTAACGCTCGTCGCGGGTTGCCAGGAGGAGTCTTCGGACTCCACATCGATGTCGCCACCGACCTGCGGTAGCGGCACGGTTCTCCAAGCCGGAGAGTGCGTGGCCACCAGCACTCTCGCGTGCGGCGACGGGACGGAAGAGAAGGACGGCGAGTGCGTCGCCACGGCGACCGAGACCCCACTCACGTGTGGCTCGGGTACGACGGAGGAGGGCGGCGCGTGCATCAGCACGAACACGCTCTCCTGTGGTGAAGGCGCTGAAGAGGTCGACGGCAAGTGCGTCCCCTCGAGCACCATCACGTGCGGGCCGGAAACCAAGGAAGTCGCGGGCGAGTGCGTCCCGGCGACGACGCTGGCGTGCGGCGCGAACACGACGGAGATCGATGGCGCATGCGTGTCGTCGGTCCTGCAACCGGGGGCCTTCTCGCCCCCGCTCGTGCAGCTCAAGCGGCTTCAAGGAGCCAACGGCCACTTGCACGTCGACGAGATCCGCTATCGGCCCTCGGACAAGAAGCTCTTTCAGTGCAGCTACACCTTCGGGGTCATGGACGCCTCCGCGCCGTCAGGGCTCAAGTACTTGGCGGAGAACATCAAGCACACGATCCCGAGCGAGTCGGTCGCCTGTTCGACGAACGAGGATTGTCCCGGAAATAAGTGCGACACGGCTGCCGGCAAGTGCACGGCGCGAACGCCGGGCTGCATCCACCTCGCGTGGGATGGGGACATCGTCTACACGACGCACCGCGGCAACCTCAGCAACCCGACCTTCATCTCCGGCTGGGACATCTCGAAGGGGGACATGGACCCCCTCGACCCGACCAAGCTGAAGACCATGAAACCGCAGCAGATCCCGGTGCTTCAAGAGCCGGGTGAGAGCTACGAAGGCATCGACGTCGAAGGCGGCTATGTCTACGTGGCGCTGCGGCAGAACGGGCTCGGCGTGTATCAGCGGGATCCCGCCACGAACGTCCTGACGCGCGTCGGGTCGCTCAGCGGGCTCGGGAACACGTGGGGATTGCGGGTTCTGAACCAGGTCGTCACGGTCGCCGACCAGGACGGCACGGTGTCGACCGTCGACGTCTCGACGCCCACGGCGCCCAAGCTGCTGGGGACGGTCGAGGTCGGCGGCACACCGCACGGACTCGATGTCGAGGGTGACCTGATCTACGTCGCTGGCGGACCGGCCGGACTCGTCGTCATCGACGCGGCCGACCCGACTGCGCTGGTGGTGAAGAGCAAGACCCCGACCCTCGGGACCGCGATCCGGGTGGACTACTCCGAAGGGCACGCGATCGTGGCGGCGTGGAACGATACGCGCGCGTTCGACGTCTCCGATCCGGCGTCGCCTATCATGCTCGGCGGCGTGCGTCTCACGACGGACGTCGCCTACCCGGACATCGGCCACCCGCCGGTGACGGCGCGGACGCTCGGCGTCGCGGCGAACGGGAACACCGTGTTCGTCGGCAACTGGTGGGTTCAGTACGTCTACAACCTCTACCCTGAGCGGGTCGCGCCATTCATGGTGCTCCCGGAAGACGTGAACCTGGTCGACTTTGGGCCCGTAGAAGCGGGTCTCTCCAAGATGCGTCCCATCACGGTTCGCAATCAGGGCACCGCGCCCCTGACCCTCTTCAACAATTGGACGTCCACGGCGGCGTTCGCCGTCTCGCCCAAGCAGATGGTCATTCCGCCCGGTGGCTCTGGGAAGCTGGAGGTCACGTACAAGGCGACCACGGGTACCGACTACGATACGGCCGTCCTCTCGATTCAGTCAGACGACCCGCTTCAACCGGTCCGCACCGCGTTCCTCGCTGGCAATCAGCCGGGGCTCGGCGTGGGTGACACGCTACCCGAGACGCGAGCGCTCCAGCTCGATGGGGGGGATTGGGCGTCGTCCGATGTGGCCGACAAACCCATTCTTCTTGCGTACTTCGCCACCTTCTGACCGGTCTGCAGTCTGGAGTTGCCAGACATCGAAGAGCAGATCGTGAAGAAGTACGGAGACCAGATTCGAGTCATCGCCATCGACGCCAACGGGGATTCTCTCGAAGGGGTTCAAGAGTTCGTCAATCATCTGACGGTCAGCTACCCCGTCGGCCTCGAAGACACGACGACGCCGACCTACAAGGCGCTCGTCGAGCAAAACAAGGGTGCCAACCCCTTCCCGGTGGACGTCGTCGTCAACCGTCAGGGTGTCATCACCTACATCGCTCGCGAATACGATCCCGCCGGGATCATCGACGCCCTCGACGCCGTCCTCGCCGAGTGACGTCGTCTGCCGCGGGGTGGCCCATTGGGTCACCTCGCGGCTCCGCCCCAATCACTCCACCGGCAACACGAGCGCCGCCGTCCCGACCACCAGCGTCTTGTCGCCCGGTCTCCGGAGCACGCACGCCAGCGTCCCGCGCCCGCCCGGGGCCAGCGGGCATTCCGCGATGGCGTCTGTTGAGGGTACGGGATCGGTGTCGCCGAGCAGTTCGCGCGTGATGAAGAGGTCGGCAGCATCCGTGAGGTCGATGGGCACGTCGAACGAGTGGCCACCGATGGGCTGGCTTGCCACCGCGCGTCCGTCGACGCGACCGTCGCTCGCCTCCTGCCACGCGCCCCTCCGGTCGCCGATCCTCCTAGCGCCAACGGACGCACCCTGACCTCTGGCGGCAGACGGGCAGTGGCGCGTTCGAAGCGACTTACGATGCCCCTTTGCATCCGCCGCCCTCCCATTCAGTCCCCGCAAGTCGGGGTTCCGACGCACTCGCTGCCGGCGCAGGCATCACCTTCCGTACAGGCATCGCCGTCGTCGCACGGGCCCGATCCGGGCGTGTACTCGCACCCACCGGTTCCGCACGTGTCATCGGTACAGGGGTTGTCGTCGTCGCAGGACAGCGCCGTGCCCTTGCACACTCCGAGCGTACAGACATCGAAACCTGTGCAGGCGCTACCGTCGTTGCAGAGCGCCTCATTCGGGGTGAACCTGCATCCAACCATGACGTCACAGTTGTCGTTCGAGCAAATGTTGCCGTCGTCGCAGATCACCGCTACGTCGCCGAGGCACCCGCCCACAGAGCAGGCGTCAGCGCTGGTGCATGCGTTCCCGTCGTCGCACGGGCTCAGCGTGGGTAGCGAGAAGCAGCCAGTCGCCGGCTTGCACAGATCGACGGTGCAAGCGTCCCCGTCGTTGCAGATCCGCGATCCGGTGGGTCCACAGGCTCCGCCTGCGCATTGGTCCCCGACCGTACACGCGTTCCCGTCCGAGCAGATGGTCATGTTGTACACGAGCAAGCAGCCGTGCTTCGGATCACATGCCTCGTCTGTACACGGGTTGTCGTCGGCGCAGGCGAGCGGCGTCCCCTTGCACTGCGTTCCAGTGCACACGTCGTCGAGCGTGCACACGTCACCATCGGTGCAGCTTCCGCCGCCGTTTATGGCAGTGACTTTGCAGACTCCGGGTGACTGGCATGCTGTCGTCGCGCAAGCTGCGGAGACATTCGCAGGGAGTGAGCAGACGATGGCTTGCGTGTAGTCGATATCACAGAATGTACTGTCGTCGTCCTGCAAACAGCGGATAGGACCCAGGCACAGATCTGCTCCATACGGATAGCATGCACTGTCTGACATGCAGGTGCACTTACCACTATTAATGCCCATGCAAAATCGGGCTTGGCACGTATCGCTGATCGTGCAGAAATTCCCGTCGTCGCAGGGGAGCGTATTGGCGACATGGAGGCAGCCCGCCTTCGGGTCGCAGGAGTCATTCGTACAGTGATTCTTGTCGTTGCAGGAGATGAACGTGCCCTCACAGACGCCGAGGGTGCAGCGTTCGTCCTTCGTGCAAGCGCTACCGTCCGCGCATGGGCCTTCGATGAACGTGTGGGAGCACTGGCCCGTGCCCGGGCTGCAGACGTCGGCGGTACACGGGCTGCCGTCGTCACACGCGGTCTCATCCAGCTGTCCGTCACAGTCCTCGTCTAGACCGTTGCAGATCTCCGGTTTGCCAGGGCCTACCGAGGGTGTGGTCGGTCCGCAGTCGGCCGTGTCGTCGATGCCGTCGCCGTCGTCGTCGTCGTCGCACGAATCTCCGAGCTCGTCGCCGTCCGTATCGAGCTGAATCGGGTTCGGCACGGTCCGGCAATTGTCGTCACCGGTCGCCTTTCCGTCGCCGTCCAAGTCGTCGTCGCAGGCGTCCCCCGTACCGTCTCCGTCGGCATCGGCCTGATCCGAGTTCGGCGCCGACGGGCAGTTGTCGCTAGGCTCGTGACGGCCGTCCCCGTCGTCGTCGGAGTCGCAGCGGTCGCCATTCCCGTCACCATCCAAGTCGGCCTGATTGGGGTTCGGGAGATTCGGGCAGTTGTCCAACCCCTGCGGCGTCCCGTCGCCGTCCACGTCGTCATCGCAAGTGTCCCCAATACCGTCGCCGTCGGAGTCGTCGTCGTCCGCCTTCCCGTCGCAGTCATCGTCGATTCCGTTGCAGATCTCCGGCTTGCCGGGGCCGACCCACGTGAGCGTCGGTCCACAGTCGTTCGGATCGCTGATTCCGTCATCGTCGTCATCCGCGTCGCATGCGTCCCCGAGGCCGTCCGCGTCGGTATCGAGCTGGTTCGGGTTCGGGACCATCGGGCAGTTGTCCCCCGCCGTCGGCTCGCTGTCGCCGTCGATGTCGTCGTCGCAGGCGTCGCCGGACCCGTCGTCGTCCACGTCGGCCTGCTCCGGGTTTGGTGCTGCCGGGCAGTTGTCGCTCGGGTCGTACAAGCCGTCCCCGTCGTCATCGGCGTCGCACGCGTCTCCGAGGCCGTCTGCGTCGGTATCGAGCTGCGTGGAGTTTGGAACATCCGGGCAGTTGTCCCCCGTAGTCGGCTCGCCGTCTCCGTCGCTGTCGTCGTCGCAGGCGTCGCCCGTGCCGTCTCCGTCGCCGTCTGCCTGATTGGGGTTCGCGGCGCCCGGGCAGTTGTCCGACCCATTCGGTTCGCCATCGCCGTCCCGGTCGTCATCGCATGCGTTCCCGACGCCGTCGCCGTCGGAGTCATTCTGCGCCCCGTCAGATACGAGCGGGCAATTGTCTTCGCTGTCGGCTTTTCCGTCGCCATCGTCATCCTCGTCGCACGCGTCGCCATGCCCGTCGCCATCCGTGTCCAGCTGGCTCAAGTTCGGGACGCCCGGGCAGTTGTCGGCGGCCGGAGGCTGGCCGTCCCCGTCGTCGTCGGCGTCGCACGGGTCGCCGAGTCCGTCACTGTCGGCGTCGGTCTGGTCGGGATTGGCCACGAGCGGACAATTGTCCGGATCCACATCTCCGTCGCCATCCGGATCGTCGTCACAGATGTTGCCGAGTCCGTCGCCGTCGGTGTCGAGCTGTGAGCCGTTCGGCGCGCGAGGGCAGTTGTCTCCTCCGTCGGGAATGGAGTCGCCGTCATCGTCCGTGTCGCACGCGTCGCCTTGGCTGTCCCCGTCCGTGTTGAGCTGGTCCGGGTTGGGAGCCGCCGGACAATTGTCGGCAGGCGTGACGGCGCCGTCGCCGTCCATGTCTTCGTCGCACGGATTGCCGAGCCCGTCTCCGTCCGCGTCGGCCTGATCCGAGTTTGGCGCCAGCGGGCAGTTGTCGGCAGCATCCATTTCTCCGTCGTCGTCGTCGTCCGGATCGACACAGTCAGCCAACAAGTCCGTGTCATGATTCGCAAACCCGTCGTCGATGACGGCGTTGCAGTCGTCGTCCTTTCCGTTACATGCCTCCGGGGCGGCCTCGGCGCCGACACAGATCGACCCGTCCTCGCCGCACGCAGTTGTGCCTGGGCAGCTCCCGAAGTCGTTCACCAGGGCGCAGATGGCGCTAAGGACGTCATCCGTCTCGCCGTTGCAGTTGTCATCGGAGCCGTTGCAGGTCTCCGGGATGGGCAGAGGAGCGGAGCACTCGCTGAGGCCACCGTGCTCACAGGTGCGTGTCCCGACACAGCTACCGGCGGGACTCACCCTCTCGCAAGAGGTCGTCGCGCCGAAAAACGTGGCACTCGCCGAGCAGTCGCACGGGAGCCCCTCCGTTCGCCGGCACTGGCGGACCAGCTCCGCGCCCGGAGTCACCGCCTCCACACACTCGTAGCCGTTCGGACACGTCCCAGCATCGGAGCAATCGAAGCCGCAGAATCGCCCGGCCGGACCGTAGTCGAGGCAGAGGTTCACACGTTCGGTGCCGGTCGAGTTGCATTCGGCGTGAGCGAGACACGGCTGGCACATGACGCCCAGTGGAGGAAGGCAGTACCCGCTGTCACCGGCGGGATCCGCGAAACACTCCCACCCCGAACCACAGTCCGTCGGCGTTCCGGTGGCGTCCAGGGAGCAGGGTGCAGTGCAGAAACCGCCGTCGGCGCCGACCACGCACGGGCCTGTCTTGCACTGAGTGTCCGAGTCGCACGGCCAGCCAACAGCTCCATTCTCCGAGGCGGCGGCATCCTCGACGACGGGAGATGTAGTCTCGGCACCGGCCGTCTCTGTGCCGCTGCCCAGGACGTTCGAGTCCACCGGCGCCGCAATGCCATCGTTCGATACCAGGGGTTCCGCGTCGATCTCGCCGGACGCGTCGTCAACCAAGGGAGCCCGCCCTTCGTCGTGCACAAGCGAGTCTGCCGTCGCGGACGAGTCGAGATTCGCGCTCACATCAGCATCCGGTTCGAAAGTGCCATGTTCGGACGTGCCAGGTTCTCCGCAGGCGCCAACGGACAACACGAAGCCTGCACACAGCAAGGTGCGCGCGAACACTCCTCGTGCGTCCGTCGAGGGAATTGCCCGACGCGAGCGTCGTGGAGCGTCTAGATACTCTTGGCTCATGCTTGGCGCCTCTCGGATTCAACAGCAAGCATGTCCAAGTCCTGTTCGGGATACAACCCCCAGGTTCAAACTAGGCCGATGTCTGCCTTCCGACCACCAACGGCTCGCGCCACGCCATCATCATGAGTGTTTCGAAGGGGCGCTGTCGGCGCCGTCTGGCGTCAGGCGGGGACCGGTCACGACGAGGGGCGTATCAGGCGCTCGTCGAGCAGAACGAGACGGCCAACCCACTCCCGGTGGACGTCGTCGTCAACCGTCAGCGTGCCATCACCTGCATTGCTCGCGAACAAGATCCCGCGGGGATCATCGACGCCGTCCTCGCGGAGTGACGTCGTCTGCCGCGGGGTGATCCTCTGGGTCACCTCGCGGCTCCGCCCCAATCACTCCACTGGCAACACGAGCGCCGCCGTCCCGACCACCAGCGTCTTGTCGCCCGGTCTCCGGAGCACGCACGCCAGCGTCCCGCGCCCGCCCGGGGCCAGCGGGCATTCCGCGATGGCGTCTGTTGAGGGTACGGGATCGGTGTCGCCGAGCAGTTCGCGCGTGATGAAGAGGTCGGCAGCATCCGTGAGGTCGATGGGCACGTCGAACGAGAGGCCGCCGATGGGCTGGCCGGCGACCGAGAGGCCGTCGACGTGGCCGTAGACGACGCTCGGGTTCACCGGGTCGATCGCGGCCTTGATCGCGGCGGTGATGTCGATGCCGACGCGATCGTCGACGACCCGGACCTCGAAGCGGGCGAGGGACACGGCGCTCCCGCCGACCGTCGCGAAGACCTCGTAGAAGGTCCCGTCGCTCGGCGGCGTGTTGGCGGCCAGGGTGAGCTCGACTTGCGTCACGCGGGCAACCTCACAGCTCGAAGTGAGGGCACCGAGGATTCCAGCGACGATGGCCCTTCTCGCAGTGTTCACTGGGGCAGCTCCGGGCACGCCTCGCCGAGAGGCTGAGGCGCGACGATGGCCGCGACCCCGGTCTCCCGGTGGCTGCGGAAGAAGCAAGCATACTGGAACTTCAGCGAGTCTACCTGAGTCAGGATCGCCCCCGCGTCCGGGAGTGCCTGGCCATCCTTGCCGGCAGCGTCCACCTGGACCACCGCGCTCGTGTAGGGCCACCCGTCTATCGTCGTCAGGTTGGCGGCGACGGGGTAGGGACTCGACGGCTCGAGCGGCGCCCATGCGAGCGCTTCCAGCATCGACGTCCAAACGGAGGTTCCGACTTGAGGGTGCGCCGCGGCCACCGCCATGACGTCGAGGATGGACGTGGGGATGAGCTTGTCGTGGTTGCCCACGGCCTGAAGCAGCGAGTGTGGGGGCCATCCCAGGTGCGGACGATGGCCGATACGCGAGACGAAGAGGGCGGGATCGGCCGGCCCGAGCGCGAGCTGCGCGATATGGTGGGCAGGGTGGCGTGGCCCAATGGGCCCTGCGAGGCCCCAACGTGCCGGGTCGAGGCGACGGTCCGCGCTCGGCGAATCCGACGCGCTGAGCAGTGCTACGAGGTCACCGCCCGCGTTCCCCGTGACGAGCGCATTCACAGATGGGTCCACTGCGGCCAGGAGGGTCGCGATCATGCCGCCCACCCGGTCCCCCATGACGTAGATGCCGTTTGGGTCGAGCCGGGAGGTGAGCAGCTCCTCCGACACCCCCCCGCAGCCAGCGACGACGAAGGGCGGGATTGTAAGTCGCTGCGTCGCCTCGATGAGGAGGCGTGCCTCGATGACGGCTTGCCGGAGATGATCGCGAATTGCCGACGGGTTGACGGTGCCGAGGAGCGCTCCCGGGGCGATACCCGGGAGGCGCTGGCGATTCATGGGCAGGGCGATACCGAGTGTCGCGAAGCCATGTGGCGCCAAAACCCACCCGGGTCCCTGTCCCTTCTTCGGGGCACCGCTCTCTTCGTCGATCGGTCCCCGATCGACGACATCACTAGACCGCCCGTCGGGCCCGTGCAGATAGAGCACCACCGGGTAACCGTTCGTCGGCATGGGGGAGCGTGGCAGCGTCAGCACGGCCGGCGCGATCTCCTCTCGAAGTGGCGTTGGGAAATCCGCCGAGGTGGTGTCGATGAGACCGTCCGTGTCGAACGGCGGGAGTCCGCTTTGGAACTGAGGAAACACGACGCGGACGTCGAGCGCACAGAAACGGTCGTGTTTCCCGCCGCCCGGAGTGGTGCCGAACGCCACCATGGCTACGTCGTTATCGCCGATGATTGCGTCGGTGAGCGATCGTAGCTCGCTGGCGGGGTCGCCCGTCGTGAAGACCGTCGCGGTCGCGACATCGTCGAGAGGAATCGCGAGCGTCGTCAGGGTCTCGGCGAGCGACGCGAAGAGCGGCGCTAGTGCCTCGCCGCCCGGAGGTACGTCGCCCTTCAGGAGCGATGCGACCGCGCCAGCCGGAGCGAGCGGCTCGCCCGCAGCGTCGAGGACAGTGCGGCGGACGACATAGGCGTAGCGCGTGTTCGGCGCTAGCACGAAGCCCGGCCGTGGCGAAATCCCAAGTAAGTTCAGCGGGGTATAGGAATCGGCGTGGAGCGTCTCGGCCACAATCGGGACGAGCCCACCGCGTTCCGGCGAATCGGCGTCCACGTCGATGAGCAGGATCGGGGCGCTCGTGTCGGCGGCGACCGCCACGTCGGGCGCGATGGACGCGAGTGGTGCTGTCGTCCGAAACCAGCCCACGGGATGTTGGGAAGCGCCGCGCGTCTCCACGGCCCGATCTCGAAAGGCCCGTCCCAGATCGGGTGCGTCGGGGAGCGGGAGGCCCCGAAGATCCGGACGACCGTCCAGCAGACGCGAATCCGACGGCCACGGTTGATCGAAGAAAGTTGCCGACGCCGTCAGATCGGCATCGAGGTCAAAGACCGGCCGAGTCTCTCGACGCGGCGCGACGCGGGCACCTCCCGGCGTGTCCGTGGTCTCGGGCGCGCCCTCGGCGTCCGCCGTCCAGACCTCGGACGCCCCGGCGCTCGACGTGTCGGCACAGGACGACAGCCACGGCAGCAGCGCCGCGAACAAGACGCCCCGGCAGTTCGGGCTCAGAGCGCGTCGCCGCCGCGTTCACCGGTGCGGATGCGAATGACCTCGTCGATAGGCGACACGAAGATCTTCCCGTCGCCGATCTTCCCCGTTCGCGCCGAGCGCTCGATCGCGTCGATGACGGCGCCCGCGCGGTCATCGGGGACCACGACCTCGATCTTGATCTTGGGCACGAAGTCGATGAGGTACTCGGCGCCGCGGTAGGTCTCGGTCTTGCCGCCCGTACGCCCGAAGCCGCGGACTTCGGAGACCGTCATGCCTTCGACCCCGGATTCGGAGAGCGCCTCCTTCACGTCATCGAGCTTGAAGGGGCGTATGATCGCTTCGATTTTCTTCATCGCGTCTCTCCGAAGGTGGGCCGTTCTCGAGTTCCGGGCCGGACCTTACCAGATCTGAGGGCGCTCGGCTTCCGGGCG